>NZ_CAKJTL010000042.1:0-67740 GCF_917627385.1 Protofrankia sp. CiT1 | reverse complement strand
CACCCGGAGCACCCAGCCGGCCGTGGGCAGCGCGACCTCGCCGAGGAGCGCTCCCACCTCGATGCCCACGCCGAGCTCCTCGCGGCACTCGCGCGCGAGCGCGGTCGCCTCGTCCTCGCCGGGCTCGACCTTGCCACCGGGAAACTCCCAGCCACCGGCGAGCGCGGGAGGATCGCGCCGGCAGCATGCCAGCACGCGGCCCTGCGCGTCGATGAGCGCCGCGGCTACCACAACCCGCCGGCTGCCTGTCGGCTCCATAGCCGCACACACTCTCATGGCGCTGGGTTTCCCCGCGGCAAGGAGGGCGCGCTCACCCAGGTGGGGGTAACACCGAAGTCACCCGACAAACTGAACGGAGGCCATTCCATGCCCATCAGGCTCGACGCGGACCGGCTCGCCGACGCACTCGGCGAACTACCGGGATGGAGCGGTGATACCTCGACAATTGTACGAAAAGTCACCATGGATGATGAGACCGCAGACGAGGTGGTCGAGCGGATCTCGCTCGTGGCGAACACCATGAATCACCATCCCATCGTTGACCGAGCACACGGCGTGACAACCTTCACGGTCTGGACGCATTCCCAGGGCGGCGTCACAGAGCTTGACATCACGCTGGCATCGCGGATCTCCGACGTCCTGCGTCAGCACGGCATCGCGGACCCCAGCAGGTAAGAGCGCCCGGCAACAGGGGTGCGGCGGCACGGCAATCCCTCATGCGCCGCCGCATCTTTCCGACTACTCGTCGTGCCTCCAAGGCTCTGACCTGGGAACCCTCGGCGTCCCCATCAAAACTAGGTGATATGAATTAGCTATTCGCCTTGATCTATCGGGCGTCGGATCCCGGGAAGGTCACCCCAGCGCCACGCTGGATCAGCGTGACAAGACAATCACTGTTCGTGGAGGCCTACTGTGCGGCATCGCATTCCGTTTGGTCAGCGGTCTGCCATGGCCGTCGTCGCCGTTGTGCTGGCGGCAAGCTGCGGCGGCGGTAACGGCGACACACAGAGCGCGTCCGCGAACGCAGCCTGCACAACCCCCGGCATCAGCCCGACCACAGCCAAAGTCGGGCTGGTCTTCCCCTCCTCAGGGCCCGCGGCACCGCAGTTCGCGGACTTCCGGGCCGGCATAGACGCGCGGTTCGGCGTGGCGAACGGCAACGGCGGCGTACATGGCCGCCAGCTCGTCTACGACTGGTCGGACGACAACTCCGACCCGGCCACGAACCGCGCCGTGACAACCGGGCTCGTCGAAAGATCACAGGTCTTCAGCATCCTCCAGGCCAGCAACGTCGTCTCCGGTTCAGCCGACTACCTGCACAAGAACGGCATACCGGTGGTCGGCTTCTCGGCGGAAACCGTCTGGAGCAAGAACGACAACATGTTCACCTGGTCGAACTACCTCACGGACGGCCCGGCACCGACGACATGGGGAACATTCGCGAAGAACCTGGGCGGCCGGAAGGCCGCCGTGCTCCGCATCGCGTTCAGCGAGGCATCGGGCATTTTCGCCCAGAAGATGACGGACAGCCTGAAGGCCGCGGGCATCGACGTGGTCTACACCGACCAGATCTCCGTGACCGGGACGGACCCGTCCATGATCGCCGCAAAGATAAAGAGCTACGGTGTTGACGTGCTCGCCGGCGCGCTGACGGTCGACGCTTTCGCGAGCATTACCAGCGCGGTCAACCGGGCGCAGATACCGCTCAAGGTCTCGATGTCCCCGTCCGGGTACGACCAGGCGGTCCTCATCAAATACGGCGCCCAGCTCGCCAGGACCTACCTGTTCCTGAACGTCGCGCCGTTCGAGGAGAACCTGCCCGCGCACAAGGCGTTCATCGCCGGGATGACGGCGTACGCCCCGCAGCTCCAGCCACCGACCCAGAGCGTCGCCCTCAGCGGCTGGATCACCGCCGACCTGTTCATCCGCGGGCTTCAGGCCGCCGGCTCGTGCCCCACCCGCCAGTCCTTCATCAGCGGGCTGCGAGATGTCCACGACTACGATGCCAACGGTCTGGTGGTACCAGCCTCCGACATGGCCAAGTACCAGAGCGCCTCACCGTGTTACACCTTCGTCCAGATCAACGCCAAGGGCACCGCCTTCGACGTGCAGCAGCCGGCGCCATACTGCGGTCAGTAGCCCGGAGCCGCAGAGCGCCCGGCAACAGGGGTGTGGATCAAGGAACGAGGCTACGGCGTGTTTCGGAAGTCACCGGAGGCATTGGGTGACGACCGAAACACGCCCTGAGGTGGGTGCGCCGCGATGCGGCGGAGGAAGCCACCGCAGGCATTGGGCTCGGCGCGCCCCGGGCAGCCGGTGCGGAACGCGATCACCCGCGCGCTGCCCCAGCCGCGGGAGCGGTACCTGATCAGACGTTGAAACGAAACTCCACGACGTCGCCGTCGGCCATCACGTAGTCCTTGCCCTCGATACGGACACGGCCAGCGGCACGAGCCGCGGTCATCGAACCGGCCGCCATCAGGTCGTCGAACGAGACGACCTCCGCCTTGATGAACCCGCGCTGGAAGTCGGTGTGGATGACGCCCGCGGCCTCCGGCGCGGTCGCGCCGGCCCTGATTGTCCAGGCCCGCGACTCCTTCGGCCCCGCCGTGAGGTAAGTCGCCAGGCCCAGCGTGTGAAAGCCGATCCTGGCCAGCTGGGCCAGGCCGCTCTCGGTCTGCCCCAGGGCCGCCAGCAGCTCGGCGGCGTCGTCGTCGGGGAGCTCGCTCAGCTCGGCCTCGACCTTCGCGCACAAGACCACCGCGTCGGCCGGGGCGACCAGCGCCGCGAGCTCCTTACGCCGGCCGTCGTCGGCGAGGACGTCCTCGTCCACGTTGAACACGTACAGGAAGGGCTTGGCGGTGAGCAGGAACAGCTCACGCAGCGCGGCCCGGTCGACGCCCGGATCGGACGAAAGGGTGCGGCCCGCGTCCAGTACTTCCCGGGCGTGCTTCGCGGCGGCCAGCATGGCCTGCCTGCTCTTGTCGACCCGCGCTTCCTTCTCCAGCCTGGGCAGGCGCGCGTCGATGGTCTGCAGGTCGGCGAGGATCAATTCGGTGTTGATCGTGGCGATGTCGTCAGCCGGATCGACACGGCCGTCAACATGGACGACGTCCGGATCAGAGAAGACACGGACAACCTGGCAGACCGCGTCCGACTCGCGGATGTTGGCGAGGAACTTGTTGCCGAGGCCCTGTCCTTCGGCCGCGCCGCGGACAAGCCCGGCGATGTCGACGAAGCTGACCGCCGCCGGCACCGTACGGGTGCTGTGGAACACCTCAGCCAGCCGGGCCAGCCGGGAGTCCGGAACGCCGACGACTCCGACGTTCGGCTCGATGGTGGCGAACGGGTAGTTCGCGGCTAGGACGTCGTTACGGGTCAACGCGTTGAACAAGGTCGACTTGCCGACGTTGGGTAGTCCGACGATCCCGATCGACAAGCCCATGACGCCGCAGTCTACGGGGCGGGCCGCGGCCGGCGTCCACATACCACTGCCGGACGACGCCCAGAAGATATCGCTGGCATCCCGCCAGGCGCGATCATGGCCGGCGTGAAGCCTGCCGGGTACCGACTGCCGGCGATGCTGCTTGCCGGCCTCCTGTGCGCGGCCACGGGCGTCGCCTGCACGGGCTCCAACGCCAGCCAGCCGCGCCCCAGCCACCCAATCTCCAGCCACCCAATCTCCAGCCACCCACGTGCCAGCCAGCCGGGCACCAGCCAGCCGGGCGCTGGCGACACGGCGAAGAACCCGCCCGTGATGGCGCGCTGTGTCACGCCAGGCCTGCTCCTGTCCGCCGTGCCGCCAGCCGGCGGTGGTGCCATGGGCCATCAGGGCCTCGTCCTCGTCTTCAGGAACACGACACGGAGCTCCTGCGCGCTCAGCGGCTATCCGGGTGTCGCCGCTCGCGACAGCAGCGGACGCCACCCCGTCGACGCCGCTCGCAGCACCGTCGGCTCCATCTTCCCGAGGACAGCACGATCACGGATCGTCCTGGCGCCGGGCGGCACCGTGTCCGCGGGCCTGGAATGGACCGTCGTCCCGATGGGGCCACGGGACCGTTGCCCGCGGTACGCCGGCCTCGCGGTGACGCCACCGGACGAGACACGCAGTCTGTGGCTGACCAGGCCGCTCAGCTTCTGTGGCGAGTTCCGGATCCATCCGCTGGTATCCGGCACCGACGCTGGCGGCATCGCCCAGTAGCGGCGCGGCGGTCGCGGCGAAAAGCGTCGGAGGCCTGTGATTGCCTATCGGCCATGGACGTCGCGACCACCCTGCTTCTCCTTCTCGGCCTGTTGCTGGGCGGCGCGGGCGGTTTCGCGGCGGGCCGCCGCGCTGGCGACATCCGCCTCGCGACCCTGGCCTCCGAGCGTGACGCCGCCACCCGCGAGCGTGAACTGCTACGCCAGTCGGAACAGGCCGCGCGGGAGCGGGCAGCGCTGGCCGAGGCTGATGTCGCGGGCATGCGGACGGCGCTGGACTACGAACGGCGATCCGCGACCGAACGCCTGAACCTCGTCGAGCAGAGCCAGCAACGCCTGGCCGAGTCGTTCCAGGCCCTGTCCGCACAGGCGTTGGAGAGCGCGAGCCGCCAGTTTCTCGACCTTGCCTCCGTCCGCCTGCAGGAGGCCGGTACGCGTGCCGCCGGCGACTTCGAGCAGCGCAGGGTGGCCGTCGAGCACCTGATCAGTCCGCTGCGGGAGGTACTCGGGAAGATGGAGCACCGGCTGGCGGACCTGGAAACCGCGCGCATCGAGGCGTACGCGACTCTCGTTGAGCAGGTCCGGGGTGTCCAGCAGGTATCCGAGGGGCTGCGAACGCAGACCGCCGCCCTGGTCACGGCCCTGCGCAAGCCCCAGACTCGCGGGGCCTGGGGGGAGATGCAGCTGCGCCGGGTGGCCGAGGTCGCCGGAATGATCGCCCGCTGCGACTTCACCGAACAGCCCACCATCACCGACGGCGACGGCGTGCGGCGACCGGACATGGTCGTTCACCTGGCGGGCAACCGGAACATCATCGTGGACGCGAAGGTGCCTCTGATCGCCTTCCTTGAGGCTAGCGAGGCCCCGGACGAAACCATCCGCGACCAGCGGCTCAGCGCCCACGCACGGCATCTGCGCGCTCATGTGGACGCGCTCGGGGCGAAGGCGTACTGGCGGCAGTTCTCCGCCAGCCCGGAGTTCGTGGTGCTGTTCGTACCCGCTGAAGCCTTCCTCGCCCCCGCGCTCGAGAAGGACCCAGCGCTGCTGGAGCATGCCGCCAGGAAGAAGGTCGTCATCGCGACGCCGACCACGCTCATCGCAATGCTGCGGACTGTTGCCCACGCGTGGACGCAGGAGGCGCTCACCACCCGCACCCGGGAGATCTTCGAGCTTGGCCGGGACCTGTACACCCGCCTTGGCACCCTCGGCGAGCACGTGGACCGGCTCGGCCGTTCGATCGGCCGGACCGTGACCGACTTCAACGCCGCGGTCGGATCGCTGGAGAGCCGTGTGCTGGTACCGGCACGACGGCTTGCCGCTATGGAGGTGGTGGACAGCGTGCTGGCCACGCCTGCGCGCGTTGAATCCGGTGTACGCGCCCTGTCCGCGGCGGAGCTCGCCGGCCCCGCCGAGGCACCGCCCAGCTCGCGGCTCGTCCGCTGAACGCCACAGACATTGCCGAAAGCACGTGGAGAAACACTGAAAGTAATGTCACTAGCGTTATCACAGGGTGCGACAACTCGCCGGTGACACACGGCCCGGCTCCGGGCGGTACCTTGCCCAAGTGAGCTCGCCGCCGCCTCGCTCGTCGGCCGGTCCCCCCGACCGGGCCGCAGGCCCGACCGGACAGCGCGGACGAATCCCGGCTCGGCGAGGCGGCTCAGGCACGCCTACCGTGGTTACGGGCAGCCGGCGTGGCCTTACCGTGCTCGGAGCCGCTCTCCTGGTCCTCCTGGCCGGAACAGCCGGAGCCGCCATCGATGTGGTCCTGGCCGGCTCCCTGGGCGTGGTGTTCGGCGTTCTGTTCGTCGCCGGTTGCGTCCTGGCCGCCACCCGGGTGCATCCCGACGACCTCCTCGGCATCGTTATCACACCACCGCTCGTTTATGCGCTGATAGCCATCGGTATCGGATTTGCGCATCCGGCCGCCGGCAGCGCTGGTGGTGGAATAAAGAACAAAGTGATCAGCATTAGCTCCGATCTGATTCTTCGAGCCCCCGTGCTTCTCCTTGGGTTCTTTGCCGTCGTACTCATAGCGGTGGTCCGGGCGCGGCATGCCCGGGTCGCCCGGCGCGACCGTCAACGTGCGCTCAAGGCCACGAGGAGTCGCCGTCGGCCGAGTGGTTAGGGCGTGCCCGCCGGATGGCGGCCGATGTGGGCCCGGGTATCGATCCGCGTGATTGAAGATTCATCAGGTGCGTCCTGGTTGCGGCAGTAGAAAAATCGCCCGGGAGCCTGGTCGAGGCGCCGTACAGCAAGGCAGCAGGAACGTCGTGGTCAGCTGCCCATGGCCGTCCGGTACCGTTTCCACCGTGCCGAGCAACGCGCCCCGCGAACTTCGGGAACGCCTGACCACATGGTGGGCCACCTGCCGCTGCGGCCATTTTCGTGACCATCACCGACATTACCGGCGCGGCTCGGACTGTGGGCGCTGTTCGTGCCCGGCATTCTCCCGCGTCCGCTCTCGTCGACGCGGCTGACCGCCGCGGGGGCAGCCCGGACGCGCCGGCCAGTGTACCGCCCTGGGCACAGAAAAGATCATCTGAACGCGGCGGCTGGCACGGGAGGTGCCGGCAGCTCGGTGGACGCGGCCGCCGAGGACAGGTTTTTCTTTGTTTTCTTTATCGCCAGATAGCCAACCAAAGACCTCCGCAACATCTCCGCCGCCCCGCCGCACGCCAGCGGACCACTACTGGAACACAAGAATTCTCAGCATCATTAAACGATAAGTGACCCCGTCACACGCAGCGATGCCAACCTTCGGTGACACTTACACAACCAGTAGTGATGTCATGTGATATGTTCCCCGTGCCGAGATACACACTGTCCGATGATATAGACAGCCAGCAACAAAATGATCGTGGACGGTGCGGAACGTACAGGGGGGCAACGGTGTACGGACGCAAGGCCGAACGTCGACAAGGCTGCTGCCGTACATCAGCTGTCGAATCGGCGGCGCTCGCCCTGTAGGCACCAGCACGATCATCACTTTTCGCGCCGCCAACACCCCCGGAACACCAGCACATGAGACCTGGCACCACGAGCCAAGCCGACCGCGTCGACTCTTCGATCTCAGCTGACGACCTGACGGGCATCCCCCACGACGGCACCGCAGCCAGGGGGCATCGCGGGCGCCCCTGCGGCGTCTGTCGCGTGCCCGAGGCCGAGGCGACGCCCGAAGAGCAGGCCGGCTCCGCCACAACCTTTTCCGCCTGGCCCGAATCGGAGGATACCCGTTGTTCGAGACGTCGCGGCGTCCAGTGGCCCCCCTCTCGGTTAGCATCGTCATTCCAACGCTCAATGAGGCGAAGAACATACCTGGCGTCTTCCGGCGGCTACCGCCCGACGCGGAAATTATCCTGGTGGACGGCCGGTCCACTGACGACACCATCCGTGTCGCCTGCGAAATCCGTCCCGACACAATCGTCGTGCGCCAAACCAGACGTGGTAAAGGGAACGCTCTCGCCTGTGGCTTCGCCGCTTCCACCGGCGATTTCATCGTCATGCTGGACGCCGATGGCTCGGCGGACCCCAGCGAGATCCCTGCCTTCCTCGACGCTCTTCGCAATGGCGCGGACTTCGCCAAGGGAACACGTTTCGCCCACGGCGGCGGAAGCGCCGACATCACCCGCGCCCGGCAGCTGGGAAACCGCGCTCTGTGCTTCCTGGCCAATCGGTTGTTCGGCCAGCGTTTCACCGATCTCTGTTATGGCTACAACGCCTTCTCCCGCACGTGTCTCGCGGCGCTGGGCCTCACACCCGGCCAGCACAACGGAACTCGCCAGTGGGGTGACGGCTTCGAGATCGAGACTTTGATCATGCTGCGAGTCGCCGCGGCCGGCCTGCGCATCACCGAGGTCGGCAGCTTCGAACGCCCCCGCGTGCACGGCGAATCAAACCTGCGAGCCAGCAGCGACGGCCTGCGGGTACTGCGCACGATCCTGTCCGAACGGCTGCACCGACGCGACCCGCTGATCGGTCAAGCGGCCGGGTGCCACTCCGCGGCATCCGCCGCTCCGCCGGCCACCGCCCTTCCCCGCCAGGCAGACGCCCCAGAGCAGCCGGACCGGGCCGGCAGCGCCTCGGCGACCTACGCATGACGGCCGTCAGCGGACGGCGGACGCAAACGGCGCCAGTTCCGGCGGCCCGCGGCCCGGCCAGTTGGCCAGACCGCGGGCGCGACGAGGAACCGGACGACGCCAGCTGGCCCGCGGCGTGCGCGTCCGTCGTCATCTGTGCCTACACCGAAGAGCGGTGGGCCGATCTGGAGCGGGCCGTGACAAGTCTTTCGGCCCAGACCGTTCCCCCCCACGAAGTCATCGTGGTCATCGACCACAATCCCAGGCTCCACCAGCGCGCGGCTGCCGGTCTGTCCGGCGTCCAGGTCGTGCTCAACAGCGGTCGCAACGGTCTGTCCGGAGCCCGTAACACCGGTATCGCGACCGCCACCGGCGATGTGATCGCCTTTCTCGACGACGATGCCGAGGCTGAACCATCATGGCTGGCAAACCTCCTGGCTCCGTATGCGGACCCGGCCGTCGCCGGTGTCGGCGGGCTGGCCGAGCCGCGCTGGCCGTCGAGCCGCCCGCCTTGGTTCCCACCGGAATTCGACTGGGTGGTCGGCTGTAGCTACCAGGGACTTCCCACTGCCAGCGCACCGGTCCGGAACCCAATCGGTGCCGGCATGTCGTTCCGGCGGATGGTCTTCGACCAGGTGGGCGGTTTCACCGACGGACTCGGCCGGCTCGGGTCCCGGCCGCTGGGCTGCGAGGAAACCGAGCTCGCCATCCGGCTGCGCGCCCATGACCCAACGATGATCATGCTTTACCAACCGCTCGCGCGGGTAAGCCATCGGGTCACCCGGGAGCGTACGACCTGGCGGTACTTCCGGGCCCGTTGCTATGCCGAAGGCCTTTCCAAAGCCGCGGTCGCCCACAGCGTCGGCCGCGATGCGGCACTCGCCAGCGAAAAGGACTACGTGCGCCGCGTGCTCCCCCGGGCGCTGTGCCGCGACCTGGCCACACCGCGGCGCTGGCCGCGTGCGGGCGTCACCGTGGCGGGCCTGGGGATCACCACAGCCGGATATGTCCATGGCCGGTGGTTGCGCTGGCGGCGTCCTGGCAGCCCAGCCCGCCTTCCTGATGAGCCGGCCCGCCGTTCTGATGAGCCGCGCCATCAGCCGCGCGGCTGTCCATCGTCGCTGCCCGCCGCGACGGTGACCGGGCTCACCCGGGGGCCGGCCGCTCACCTCGCGCATGCGGTCAGTGGCCGGCGAGGCCGTCAGGCGGCCCGAACCGCACCGGCAGCCACGACAGCACGGATCTGGTGCGGGGAGGTGGAACTCACCGAACCGATGGCTCTTCCCGCTGAGCTGCTCGACACCGCCGCCACGCCGTACCGCGAAGCCCGGCTTCTGATCCGCCTGCACGGCACACCGCTCGGCTTCCTGTCCGTCGATCTCGACACGGACGTCCTCGACGACCTGACGCTGCGGGCCATGGCCAGCCGCGACCTTGGCGAGGCCATCCGCGCTCACCTGGGCATCGACGGACTCGACCAGCTGCCGGGTCCGGACCCGGACCCGGAGCCACCGGCGTGCCCGGCACCGGCAGGCCCGCTGGCCGCCGGTCACGCATGCCGCCGGCTGCTCTCGGCCCCCGCGGTGAGCGTTGTGGTCTGCACCCGTGACCGGCCGGCCCAGCTCGCCGCCAGCCTGGTCTCGTTACGCGCGCTCGACTGGCCCTGGCTCGACGTCATCATCGTCGACAACGCCCCGACCGACCCGGCGACCCGAAGCGTGTTCGACGCCCAGGCCGCCGGCGACCCCCGGTTCCGGTACGTGCTGGAGCCACGGCCTGGGCTCTCCCGGGCACGCAACGCGGGCCTGACAGCGGCAAGCAGCACGATCGTCGCCTTCACCGACGACGACGTGACCGTGGACGCCGACTGGATCCGCGGCCTGGTACGCGGCTTCGAGCGCCGGCCCGATGTCGCCTGCGTCACTGGGCTCGTGGCCGCGGCCACCCTGGCAAGCCCGGCGGAACGTTACTTCGACGCCCGGGTGTCATGGGCGACGAACTGCCGGCCGGCGCTGTTCGACCTTGATCGGTCCCGGCGGCCGAGCCCGCTGTACCCCTACAGCGCGGGGGCGTTCGGCACTGGGGCAAACATGGCGTTCCGCCGCGATGTCCTGCTCGCCCTCGGTGGCTTCGACGAGGCGCTCGGCGCCGGCACCGCGTCAGCTGGCGGTGAGGACCTCGACGTCTTCGTCCGCGTGCTGCTTGCCGGGCACGCCCTGGCCTATGAGCCGGCGGCACTCGTCTGGCACAGTCACCGGGCTGAGCTGGACGCGCTGCGCCGGCAGCTTTTCGGCTACGGCACCGGGCTGACCTCGTTCCTCTGCAAATACCTGCTGGACCCAGCCACGGCCCGGGGCCTGCTCGTCGCGGTTCCCGCCGGGATTGGCCATCTGCGGACGACCCGGCGACGGACCGGGCGCGCAGTCACCGCGTCCGCTGGCGGCACGCGCGGGCCGCTGGCCGCTGGTCACCGGCTGGCCGGACCGGCCACGTTGCCCATGCGTCGGCTCTGGTTGCGCGAACTCGCCGGTATGGCCGCGGGTCCAGCCTGTTATCTGCGGTCCCGCCACCAAGCGGCTCACGACCGGCCGCCAGCGCCAGCATGGCGGTGAACGGATGCCACCGCGGTGGCCGGGATGGCGGCCAGGGCGACCACCGGGATGACGGCCCCGACGACGGGCACCGCCCGGCCCCGCTCACCAGTGACACGGCGCCCACCGCATACCCGCCCGCTGGCGGTGAGCCTGGTCCGGCCCGGTCGGCGCCGATGCCAGCCAGCTGTCATCGGCGTGACCTGATGAACACGAGGGCGGATGCATGATCGAACCACGGCGTCGATGCGCGGTGGACTGCGCCCTGCTGGCACTTGCCGCGCTGACCCTGCTGATGGCCCTCAGCGGCACGCACTCACCGGTGCGGGCCGTGCTGGCTGTGCTGGCGGCGGCGCTGCTGCCAGGCGCGGCGGCGCTGACCACCCTGCGCCTTGACGACGCGTTGACGTGGCTCGCGGTCACGGTGAGCGTGAGCCTCGCGATGCTGACCCTGCTGGCGGTGGTCACCGTCGAGGTGGGCTGGTGGAACCCCACGGCGCTGCTGCTCTGCCTTGGGCTGGCCTCCGGTGGGGTGCTCGCCTGGGATCTTCGGCGGGCGCTCGGCGAGCTCTCCGCGACGGCCCCGGATCGGCGCCGGGAGCACGAACGGCACCACGAGCACGGACAGCGCAGGGAGCACGGACAGCGCCACGAGCACGAACGGCGCCAGGGATGACCGCCAGCCCGCCGATCCATCGGTTGAGCTGGCTGGCGGTCCCGCCGGCAACGGCAGCGGCCGCCCAGGCCTCGGCAGCGGTGCGTGCGCTGGGCAGGCTCGCACCGACCACGGCGGTGGGCATTGCCGGCGTCCTCCTATGGGCCACGTCACTGGGCGACATCCGGGTGGACTCCCTCGGTGACTACGGGCTGCCACCAGCCCTGCCTGTGCGCTGGTACGCCGGACTCGCCCTGGTGGTCGTCGGGTACGCGGCCGCGCTCTGCCAGCGGCGGCCGAGCCCGTGGCTGCTCGCCGGTTTCCTCACGGCAACCGTGGTCATCCTCTACGGGACGGTGCCACTGTGCACGGACGTTCCGCACTACCCCTGGGTGTACAAACACATCGGCGTCGTCCGGTACATCGATGTGCACGGCAGTATCGACCCCGGGATCGACATCTACCATCGGTGGCCGGGATTCTTTGCGGTTGCCGCGCTGTTCGGCCAGCTCGCCGGACAGCGGAATCCGGTGACGTACGCGGCCTGGGCCGAGGTTTTCTTTCCGCTTGTCCAGGCAGGAATAGTCGCCGCGACCGCACGGACGCTGACCGGTCGTGCCCGTACCGCCGCCACGGCCGCCTTCCTCTTCGTCATCACCAACTGGGTGGGACAAAGTTATTTCGCGCCGCAGGCATTCGGGCTCACGATGGGGCTCGGTCTGTATCTGGTCGCGCTGCGGTTCCTGACCGGGCCGCGATCATCACACCTGGCCGGGACGCCCCCGGGCCCGGCACGGCGGGCAGCTATAACGATCATATGTGTGCTGCAGGCGGCGGTGGTCGTCAGTCACCAGCTCACCCCCTATCTGCTCGTCGCCGGGATGGGCGCGCTGAGCGCCGCGGGATACGTCCGGCCGCGGTGGCTCACCGCTGTACTGGCCGGGCTCACGCTGGCCTGGCTGGTGCCGAACCTCGGCTACGTCCAGCACACCTTCGGCCTGCTTTCCGGGACGAACCCGGTGGCCAACGCGACGAACGCGCACGTTCACGAGTTCTCCCCGCTGCCCGGGAAAATCTTCAACGCGCGCGCCGGGTACGCGCTGACGGTTTCCGTGGGGCTGCTGGCCGTCATCGGCGCCTGGCGCGATCTGCGCCGGGGTAACCGCGTGGCCGGGATCCCGCTGCTGCTCGCGGTGGTTCCCGTCGGGATCGTGTTCGCTCAGAACTACGGCGGCGAGGCGTCGCTTCGGGTCGTCCTGTTCGCCCTGCCGTTCGCGGCTGTTCTCGGCGCCCTCGCCCTGGAGCCCACCGGCGGCGTGTGGCGCCTGCGCCAGGCGCCGCGGGTCAGCGCCGTCACCGGCGCTCTGGTCGCCATGTTCCTGCCCGCGTTCACCGGACAGGAAGAAATCAACATCATGACTCCGGACACCGTCCGGGCCGCCGACTACTTCGACGCCCACGCCGAAGCCGGGTCGGTGCTTCTTCTCGCCGGCCCCGACTTCCCGCTCCGGTACGGCCCCAGGTACCCGGAATTTCGGGGTCCGAGCAGTGACGACGACCCCAACCTGCTGCACACGGCCGGGTTCCGCCACCGCCAGCTGGGCGCGGCTGACCTTGATGGCGTCGTCGCGGTGCTGCGGCAGTACTCCACGCACGGTTATCTCGCGTTCACAACCTCGCAGGAGGTCTACGCCGAGGTCTTCGGGCTCGCCCCACCGGGAGCGCTGGGCTCCCTGGAGCAGGCGGTCGCGCGTTCGCCACGCTTCCAGGCCTTCTTCACCAGCCCGACTGCCCGCATCTACTCCTACCAGGCAGGCCGATGATGACCGCCGGCGTGCCGGGGCACTCCGGACGCCACCCATACCCCTACCATGATCAGCGACAGCGAGGCCGGCACAGGATGACTCGCGGGAACGCTCGCCTGGCGGATCCGGCGCCGGGAACACGGCCTGCGCAAGCCACTGCCCGGCGCGGCGTCCTCTACCGCAACGGGCTGGCCCTGGTCGTCAACAGTGGAGTGTCCTCCCTGTTGGGAAGCGCGTACTGGATTCTCGCCGCGCGCACCGCCACCCCGGCCACGGTCGGCGCGGCCACCGCCCTGGTCG
Organism: Protofrankia sp. CiT1; assembly: GCF_917627385.1. Taxonomy (GTDB): domain Bacteria; phylum Actinomycetota; class Actinomycetes; order Frankiales; family Frankiaceae; genus Protofrankia. The sequence continues at coordinate 54,110 of NZ_CAKJTL010000042.1, read as the reverse complement.
CGGCGCTCACCGCACTGTCAACGCTTGCCCAGTTCAGCTTCGGCGGCGCGTTCGCGACGTTCCTCCCAGGCGCCGGGGCATCCGCCCGGCGCCTGGTACTGATCGGATACGGCGTGGCGACCGGTGCGAGCCTGCTGCTGGGCACGGTGTTCGTACTGGTGATCCCCAGGATGAGTCCAGCGCTCGCGGTGCTGGGACGTCCCAGCACCGCGATCGGCTTCACGCTGGCGGTCGTGCTCTGGTCGATCTTCTCCTTACAGGACAGCGTGTTGACAGGCCTGCGCGCCGCGCTCTGGGTGCCGATCGAAAACGTCGCCTACAGCGCCACCAAGCTGGCGGTGCTCGCGGCGCTGGCCGCGGGCGGGCAGAGCGGCGCACTCAGTCTCTTCGGCTCATGGGCGCTGCCGCCGGTGGTGTTCATCGCGGCTGTCTCCTGGCTGCTGTGGACGCGGCTGCTGCCGCCGTCCCGCCCCACGGGGGGCAGGGCGGCAGGCGAAACGCTGGGCGGGACTACCGAGATGTTTCGCTTCCTGTCCGGTGACGCCGTGGGAATGCTCTTCGCCCAGGTCGCGACGACCTTCCTGCCGGTACTCGTCGTGGTCAGGATGGGCTCGACGGCCGGCGGCGCGTTCGGCATCGCCTGGATGCTGACGGTATCGGTCGATCTGATCACCATCGGGATGGGGATCTCGCTGACGGTCGAGGGTGCCCAGCCCGGTGCCAACGTCGACGCCCTGCACACGGCCGTCCTGCGCCGGGTTCTCCCGGTCGTCGCGGCGGTCGGTGCCGCCGGCATCGCCGCGGCTCCAGCGATCCTGAAAATCTTCGGGACGACCTACGCCGAGCAGGCCACCACCCTGCTGCGTCTGCTGCTGCTCGGCGGTATGGCCCGCGCGGTGACGGTACTGGCCGTCTGTGCGGCGCGGGCACGGCGGCAGGCCGGCCGGATCGTCGTCCTGCAGGCCATCCCCGCGATGATCATAACCGTAGGTGTCTGGCAGTTCGCCCAGCCGCTTGGGCTGCCCGGTGTCGGTCTCGCCTGGGTTGCGGGGCAGAGCGTCACGGCGATGATCGCCATCATGCTCAGCCGCCCCGCGCTGGGAGTGCGTCTGAACAGTGGCCACAACAGCGACGTCGCTGTGCCCGCGTCCGTAACAGCGGAATCCATAACGACGGAAAAGAGAGGGGCTTTCATGCGTATGGCCGGTCGTGACCGTGCCTGGATAGGCCGGCGGCACATCATGCTCGCCGGCCCGGCCGACATGCCGGACGTGGCCGCGGTCAGGGTGGCCGCGGAACAACTGTTCACCATGAAACCCGGCCACCGGCTGTTCCGTACGCTCGACCCGAGCTCGACACGGTGGCGGCCGACCCCGACCGCCGAGATACGCCGGCACTGCGTGACGATGATTGTCCCGATGGACGATCCCGACCCGGACGACCTCACCGGCCATATCGAACGCCTCTACGCATCCGCTGTGCCGACCCTGCCGTTCCAGCTCTATGTCGGACGCCGGTACGCGGCATTGTCGATAGCCCACTGTCTCGGCGACGGCTGGTTGAGTACGAACGCCTTCCCCGACCTGCTGCGCGCCGGCCTCGACGGCGACCCACCGGTAGCGCTGACCAGGGACGAGACGGTGCTGCCGCTGCTACGCGCACTCATCCACTTCTGCGGTCGTGATCCGCGCCGCCTGCTGGCGATGCTGCGCGGTCCGCGGCCGAGCGGACCACCGGCGGCACCGCCGCGGTCCAGGCGCGCAGCCGGTGGCCCACCGCCCGCATCCACCGCGCGGGCACCGGCCGCAACATCCACAACCACGACATCCACAGCCGCAACATCCACGGCCGCTCCGAGCCGGCCGGCTGCGCCGGCGGTGGCGGTTGTCGCACGGCACAGCCCCATGTCGACGCTGGCGGATATCCGGGAGTGGCGCGATGCCCACGCCCCCGGCTCGACCAGCGCCGCCGTCATGTTCGCCGCGGCCCGGGTCGCGTTCGACCGCTGCGGGCTGGGCACACCCGCCAGCGCGGGCCTGTTCACACTGGTTGACAACCGGCGTTTCCTGCCAGCCGACGCAAACGTCGCGGGCAACTTCGCGGTGGGTCTGCGCATGTTCCCGGTCGATCCGGTCGATCCGGTCGCCATCAGCCGGGCACTGCGCGAAACGGTTGCCTCTGGCCGGCCGCTGGCCACGCTGTGTCTCATTGCCGCCCGCGGCTACCGACGGCGGCTGCCGTCGGCAGCACCACCGCGGGCCGGCGTCCATCCACCGCCGCACCCGTGCCTGGTGCTCAACCATCTGGGCCGGGTGCCGCGCTTCGAACGGCTTGGCTGGGTCGATGGTCCGCCGGGCACGGATCCCGGTACGGACACGCCTCAGCTGTACTCGGCGTCCACACCCGGAGACAGCGACGTCATCTCTGTGAAGTTCGTCGAGCTGCGCGGCGCGCTGTCGATCACCGCGGCCTTCCATCCGGCCAGCTTCTCCCGGGCCGCCGTGGCCGCCGCGATCGGCCTACTGTGCACTGACCCGCTCGATCTGCTGACCTCCCCGGGGCCGGCCGGCACAGACACATCGCCGGAACCGGGGCCAGCGCCCACGTCGGAGCCCACGTCGGAGCCCACGTCGGAGCCCACGTCAGAGCCCACGTCAGAGGCGGTGCCGGGGCCGGCGGCGTCAGGAGCGGACCGGTGAGCACGCCCACGGCCGTGACGGACACATCGGCAAGGATGCCGCGGGAACCAGCCCGCTGCCGGTTGTTGGTTGTCGAGCAGGGCGAGGGACTATGGGGCGCACAGCGCTATCTGCTGCGGCTCGCGCCGCTGCTCCGCGACCGTGGGGTCGAACAGATCCTCGCGGCGCCCGCCGGCAGCGCCACGGCCGAGGCATGGCGGGCGGCCGGGCTGTTGCACGTCATGCTGCCCGCACCCGACGATCGCGGGATACGCGCGCCGGATGGCCAGCTCAGCCCTGTCGGCGCGGTCCGGGAGTTCGGACGGACCGCCATGCTCGCCCGACGCACGGCGGCACTCGTCCGCCTCCTTGACGTGGACGCAGTACACGCGAACAGCCACTGGTCGCATCTGCAGTGCGTGCTGGCGGGCCGGCTGACGAACCGGCCGGTCGTCCTGCACCTGCATGAGGAGAACGAACCGGATCTGATCGGCCGGCTGCGGGGGCTGGCGGTGCGCGGCGCGCAGGCGTCGGTGGCGGTCAGCGACGCGGTGGCGGCGTCATTGCCACCCGCGGCAGCCCGCCGTACCCAGGTGATCCGCAACGGGGTCGACACGGACGCGCTGCGGCCGGGACCCGCCGATCCCGCGGTACGCGCCCAGCTGGCGGCCGATCCGTCCGCACCCGTGGTACTGGCGCTGTCCCGGCTCGACCCACGCAAGGGCGTGGACAACGTGATCCGGGCGGTGGCCTCACTGCCCGGACAGTTCGCGCGTGCACAGCTCGCCGTCGCGGGCGCGCCGAGCCTCGATCCGGCACACGCGAGGACGCTACGCGAGCTCGGCGCCAGCCTGCTGGGCGTGCGGATACGCTTCCTCGGCCCACGCACGGATATAGCCGGTCTGCTGCGGGCATGCGACGCGCTGGTGCTCGCGTCCAGTCTGGAAGGCCTGCCGCTGAGCGTTCTGGAAGCGCAGGCATGCGGAACACCGGTGGTCGCATTCCCGACAGCCGGCATCCCAGAGATCGTCACGGACGGTGTGACCGGGCTGCTCGCCCGCGCGGGGGATGTCGACGATCTCACCCGCCGGCTGACCGACCTGCTCGGTAATCCGGGCTATGCCGAGCGGATTTCCATAGCCGCCCGGGCGAACGTGCTCGCTCGGCACACCCTCACCCAGCAGGCTGACAGCCAGGCGGAACTGCTGCGTTCCCTCATGGTGGCTCAGCGGCCCGGCGGCCCAGCCCGACGATCCCGGGTAGCGGTGGCCACCGCTACCCGGGCGTGACACCAGAAAACACCCAGGTGTGACACCAGAAAAGCCAACCGGTGCGATGCGGTCGCGCATTGCACCGGTTGGATCGATCGCACCGTTGGATCGGATGTGCCGATCCAACGGTTCTCCTGGTCCGTCGGCCGGCTAGACCTTGGCCGCGCGCTCCCGGGCCCGGATTTCCCGGCGGAGCTCAGGGGGCAGCGCGAACAGCAGATGCTCCTCGGCCGAAGTCACCTGCTCGACATCGTCGAAACCGCGTTCGGCGAGCCAGGCGACCACCTCGGTGACCAGCTCCTCAGGAACCGAAGCCCCGCTGGTCACACCAATGGTCTCCACCCCGTCGAGCCAGGCCGGATCCACCTGGCTGGCGTCGTCCACCAGGTAGGCGGCAGGCACCCCGTGGTCAAGGGCGACCTCGACCAGGCGTACGGAGTTCGACGAGTTCGGCGACCCGACCACGAGGATCAGCTCGACCTGGCCGGCGATCTCCTTGACCGCGACCTGGCGGTTCTGGGTGGCATAACAGATGTCGGCACTCGGCGGCCCCTGTAGCAGCGGGAACCGCTCACGCAACGCGTGCACCGTGGTCTCGGTCTCGTCGACCGACAGCGTGGTCTGTGAAAGATAGGCAACTCTGGACTCGTCGCGGACCTTGACGGCCGCCGCATCCTCCACGCCGTCGACCAGGTGGATGCGGTCGGGCGCCTGGCCCGTGGTACCGACAACCTCCTCGTGGCCTTCATGGCCGATAAGGAGGATGTCGAAGTCCTCCTTGGCGAATCTGCGTGCCTCGCCGTGCACCTTCGTCACGAGCGGGCACGTGGCGTCGATCGTTCGCAGTTCCCGGGACCTCGCCTCCTCATGGACGGACGGTGCGACACCGTGGGCAGAAAACACCACGGTCGCCCCGGCAGGAACCTCGTCCGTCTCGTCCACAAAGATCGCGCCTTTTGCCTCCAGCGTCTTGACGACGTGGGCATTGTGCACGATCTGCTTGCGTACGTAGACGGGAGCGCCGTACAGCTCCAGCGTCTTCTCGACCGTCAGCACCGCTCGGTCAACACCAGCGCAGTACCCGCGCGGATTGGCCAACAGGATCCGCCCCATGCCCGGAAGTGTACGCGGCCCAGCAGCGGCCGGAGGAGCGAACGATAACCGTCACACGCCGGCGACCTGTCAGGACACCCGAAGCGATTTGTGCATGGATCGACGGTTCACGTCGTTACGGTGGCTCGATGGCACTCACCTCCTCACCGGAGCAGCCGCTGCCGGTCCGCACGATTTCCCGCGCGATCGGGGACTGGGTCAACCGGCTTGGGCGGGTCTGGGTGGAAGGGCAGCTCACCGAGATCGTCCGCCGCCCCGGGCTCGCCACCGTCTTCCTCACACTGCGCGATCCCGTCGCCGACGTGTCGCTGCGGCTCACCTGCCCGCGGGCCGTCTGTGAGGCGATCGGAGCCGGGCTCGTCGATGGCGCCAGAGTGGTGGTCTGGGGCAAGCCGTCCTTCCACCCCACGCGGGGAACGCTGGCGCTCGCCGTCGTGGAGATCCGCCCACTCGGTGCGGGCGCCCTGCTCGCGCGCCTCGAGCAGCTGCGCGGCGTGCTCGCGGCGGAGGGCCTGTTCGCCGCTGCCCGCAAACGCCGGCTCCCGTTCCTCCCGCAGGCGGTCGGGCTGATCACCGGACGGGCGAGCGCGGCCGAACGGGACGTGGTCGAGAACGCCCGCCGTCGCTGGCCCGCCGTGCGCATCGTGACCCGGGAAGTGGCGGTCCAGGGGCCGCTCGCCGTCGGACAGGTCATCGACGCGCTGCGTGACCTCGACCGTATCCCCGGCGTGGACGTCATCGTCATCGCCCGGGGCGGTGGGTCGATGGAGGACCTGCTGCCCTTCTCCGACGAGGCGTTGATACGGGCCGTGGCCGCGGCGGGCACCCCGGTGGTATCCGCCATCGGCCACGAGCAGGACGCGCCCCTGCTCGACTTCGTCGCCGACGTCCGCGCGTCCACTCCGACGGACGCGGCGAAACGGATCGTGCCGGACGTGGCCGAACAACACGCCCTGGTCACCGCGTTGCGCGACCGGTCCAGGCGGATCGTCGAACAGCGGCTGAAGCACGAGGAACGCGGACTGGCCGATCTACGCGGCCGTCCCGTGCTGGCCGCGCCCGGCCGCGAACTTGACCGCCAGAGCGAGTCCGTCAACGAGCTACGGTCCCGCGGGCTACGTTGCGTGATGCAGATCCTCGCCGGGGCCGAGCGCGAGCTGGCCCACACATCCGCCCAGCTGCGCGCACTGTCACCGGCCGCGACTTTGGATCGCGGATATGCCCTGGTGCGCCGGACCGCCGACGGCTCCATCGTGCGCGACCCGGCGGGGGTGGACACAGGTGACGAGCTGGTCATCCGGGTTGCCGCTGGCTCCTTCCCCGCGACCGCCGGCGCCCGAGATCCCCAGAGTGTCTAAGAGCGCCCGAGGACAGGGCGTTCGATCAGCGAGCGGCTCATCCGCGCCCGATCCGGCAAGGCGGCGGAGGAAGGCGCCCTGGTGCTGGGCGCCGACCGACGACAACGCGGCCGGGCGGGACGCGGGGAGCCGCGAGCCGGACAGTCCTGTCCTCGGGCGCTCTAAAGGCTGAGGCCCTCGACGACTCCGGCGAGGTCCGCGCGGATGGCGGCCTTGAGCGCGGTGGGAGCGAACGAGTGGTCGACAGCGGCCACCGCAAGATCAACTACCTGGCGCCGGGTCAGGCCCAGACCGCGCAGCGCATGCAGGTACTCATCGCGCAGTGTGGTGCCGAACATCGGCGGGTCGTCACTGTTGAGGCTGACCGGCAGACCCATTTTGATCATTGTGGACAACGGGTGCCCCGAATAGTCCGCGACGACCCCGGTACGGAGGTTCGATGTCGGGCACACCTCCAGCGGGACGTGCTGTGCCCGCAGGTGGTCGACCAGTACCGGGTCGTCGATGGCGCGGATGCCGTGACCGATGCGTTCGGCGTGCAGATACTCGAGGGAGTCCCAGATCGTGCGCGGCCCAGTGGTCTCGCCGGCATGCGGTACGCGGTGCAGCCCGGCGTCCCGCGCGGCGGTGAACACGTCCGCGAACTGCGACCGGGGCACACCGGCCTCGGACCCGCCCAGCCCGAGCGCGATCACCGGTCCACGGTGGCTCAACGCGAACTCGATCGTCGCCTCGGCCGCGGGGCGCAGATCCATCCCGGGCAGGCCTGGGATGTCGGTGACCCAGCGCAGCTGGATACCGGTCGCCTCCTCGGCCTCCCGACGGCCCCGCTCGACCCCGTCGAAGACCTCGGCCGCGTCGATACCACGCTGGATGTGCAGGAACGGCGTGAAGGTGATCTCAGCGTACCGGACCCCCTGCGCGGCGAGCCCCAGCGCGGTCTCACGGGCCAGCAGCGCGAAGTCCTCGCCGTCCCGCAGCACGCGGACAGCAGCCAGGTAGACGTCGATGAAATGGTCGAAGTCGCGGAACTCGTAGAACTTCGCCACGCCGTCAGAATCGGTTGGCAGATCGTCGATGCCGTGGCGACGAGCGAGGGTGAGCAGAGTCCGCGGGTGCATCGACCCCTCCAGGTGGACGTGCAGCTCCACCTTGGGCAACGCGTCGACGAACCCCTCGTCGCTGGCCTCGTCACCGCCCGGCCGCCGCCCCGCCACGGCCTCGGAGCTCATGACGCGGTACCAAACCCCGCGTTACCAAACCCCGCATCGCCCGACCCCGGGTCTGCCTGTTCTGTCTGTCGCATGTCCTGAACGATTACGGACATCCGCTTCTCGGTCAAGAACAGATCGCACCGACGGTGACGAGTCAGCCGCGACCTGCTCACCCGGGGCCGAGCGACGTTTCCGCACCGGCGGCGGCCTTTCGTGTTATCGCGGCGGCACGTTGACAGCGCACCCGGCTGTCCGCCAGGGTCGACTCGCGGCCCAGCAAGCGGGATAGTACGGATGATTACGCCTGATGATATCCAAACGTCGGCAACCGCGCGGATGCGGTGGGTCGGCTCCGGTGCCGGTGCCGACTGCGCGCCGGGGGGCTTCGCGCTGGTCAATGACCCGTCCAGGCCGCTGGTGGTGGACTCGTGGCTGATGGATGACGGCCGGGTACGAGCATGGCCGGCGCACCTCGCGCGATTCAGCTCGGCGTGCGCCCGGATGACCGGCCTGCCGGCCGCGCGGTGCGTCGCGTTCATGGTGGCGTCCGTCCGCCAGCTCCCCGCGACGGGCCGCTGGTTCCCGCGCGTCGAACTAGTCATGATCGATGATCGGCCCAGGCTGCAGCTCTGGCCGCGACCCGCCCCCGCCCGCGGCGAAGCGGTGCGGCTCTGGATCTCGCCCACGGCGGATCAGCGTGTCCAGCCCACGGTGAAAGGGGCGGATCTGGGCTATCTCGCGGAACTCCGTCAGGCGGCTGTTCGGGCCGGTGCCGACGAAACGCTGCTCCTCTCCGCCGACGGCCGGGTCCGGGAAGGCACCACAACCAGCGTCCTCTGGTGGCGTGGCAAGACCCTCTGCCTGCCACCGGACACGCCCCACCTCCTCCCGGGAGTCACCCGCGCCGCCATCCTCGGCCTCGCCGCCACCCGTGGTGTCCGTGTCCAGGAAGAGGAGAGCAGGCCGCGGGATCTGGCTGGTCTTGAGGTATGGGCGGTCAATGCCCTGCACGGGATCCGTCCCGTACGAGGCTGGGTCGGCGCGTCGATCGATGCCGGGCCGTCCCGCCGGGAACGCCGGTGGAACACCCTTCTGCGCGATCAGGCGATTCCGCCGAGCGAGTGCGGGACCGCTGCCGAGGCTCCCGTCAACAGGCGATGACCAGCGCCGGCCGCTCCACCAGGATGCCACCAGCCCGATCCCCCGCAACGCGGCTGTGAGCAGCGGACGTCGGCGGACATCGGTCCACGGCATCCGCTGCTCACCCGCGTCAGGTGCCGGGGACCCGGTTGCCGTTCACCGCCGGGTAGGTCCGTCCCTTCCACGCCGCTCCCCGGCCGCGCCAGTGCGCGCGTGCCGAGTCCAGCGTCATCAGTACATACAGGATGGCCACCACAGGCAGAAGCACCGCGTTACGAGCCGACTGGAGATAGTAGCGGATCATGGGGATGTACGTGGCGGTCATCACCGCCCACGCGCCGAGGCCCGCGGCCGCGCTCACGATGGCGGCGGTGCCGCCAGCCCCGGCCGCCAGCCCGGCCAGCCCCACCACAGCCGCCAACGGTGGCGCCACGTAGGTCAGCGCGAGGCCCGCGACACTGCCGATGAGCAGTACGGGCGAGTGCCGGAGCTGGGTGTAGGCGCTGCGGGCGACCATCGACCACAGGTCCGCCAGCTGTGGGCACGGCCGGACGCCACGGACGCCGTCCGTGGCCGGGTCGGCGAGTCCCACCCAGATCCGCCCACCGCTGCGTTTGATCGTCCTGGCCAACGAGCAGTCGTCGATGACCGCGCGGGCGATCGAGGCGAGCCCACCGGCATGTTCCAGCGCGCCGCGGCGCAGCAGGATGGCGTGGCCGGCGGCGCCCGCGGTCCGCGTGGCCGGCCTGTTGGTCCGGCGGAACGGGTAAAGCTGCGCGAAGAAGTACACGAACGCGGGGATGAGGAGCCGTTCCCAGCGGGACCGCGCGCGCAGGAACGCCATCAGTGACGTGAGATCAAGCCCGCGGGTGGTGGCATGGTGGACGAGCCGGGCCACCGACTCGGGACCATGAGCGATGTCGGCGTCGGTGAACAGAAGCCATTCGGATTCCGGCGACGAGGCGCGGACGCCCTGCTCCATGGCCCACACCTTGCCCACCCAACCGGCCGGGCGCCCTCCGCCGGTGAGCACCCTCAGCGGGACATGAGCGCCGGCCGACCGGCCGAGCGTCCGGGCTATCTCCCCGGTACCGTCCTCGCTGGCGTCGTCGACAAGGACGACCTGGAGCGGGCCCGGATAGTTCTGACTGAGCAGGGATGGAAGAGTATAGGGGATTATGTCCGCTTCATTGCGGGCAGGAATGATCACAGTCACAGCGGGCCAACCGCCGTTCGGCTCGGCCGCGCCATCCGCTTGGGGGCTGTAGGGATCAAGCCGGGTATCGGTGCGCCAGAACATTCCGTGGCCGCCTGCGAGCACCAGCCAGACGATCAGGGAGCAGACCGCGCACGCCGCCAACATCATCACGATGATCAGCGTCGCAAATCGCGGGACCGATCGCGGGAACCTGGCGAGTGGTGTGTCCAGCCACTCTCCACCGACGACAGTATCGCCAGCGCCGGTGCCAGAGTCCGCGGTCAGGTGATCACACGGTCACGTGTCACGCCCGCGACCACCGGTGGCCCGCCGGCCATGGGACCGTACGGCCACGGCTGACCGCTGTTGGTCATGATTTATCGCGGCTGGCCCGTGCCCAGGCGTCTGGTGGAGCTGGGCCGGTCATCGCGTCGGGGAAGGCACGAGTTCCCGCTCCACGCGCTCGGACACGGCGCGTACCCCGTCGATCCCGGAACGCGGGGAAGGCCGCCCCGGTTCGCCCTGCTGCCGGTCCGCCGGTAAGAACGGTCGGTAACGTCGGTCCGCCCGGTCAACGTCCCCGGTCAATGCCCAGGAGGTATCGGTGTCAGGTTCACAGGACGCGCCACCGGCGCACGAGGCTTCCCCGACGTACGAACGGGCGCGGGCGGAGCTGGAGGAGGTCGTCCACCGGCTGGAGGCCGGCGGCATCACCCTGGAGGAGTCGCTCACGCTGTGGGAACGCGGTGAGGCGCTGACAAGGACGTGCCAGGCCTTCCTCGACGGCGCCCGCGCCCGCCTCGACACGGCCCGGCACACAACCGCACCGGCCAGCGGCGGCCAGCCCGAAGACGCGCAGGCGGACGCCTGACAGCGGCCGCCGTTACCCCGCGGAGCACGCCACCGTCATGGACGGGTTGGAGCGACCGGTAAAGCGACCGGCAATAGGACTGTCCGGCTCGCGGCGCCCGGTCGGCGCCTCGCGATCCATCCGCCCAGGCGCCGCTCCCTGATCGAACGCCCTATTGCCGGCGCCGGCCGGTCCGCCGACGCCATCAAGATCATTATATCGGCATGTCATGACAGCCGCTGAGGCCCGTCGCTGGGAACACGCAGGGAGGCGGCCAGCGTCCCCAGGTCGGTGAGAGAAGCGCCGCTCCGCCCACCGCCGTCGGAGACGATCAGAATGACGTCACCCACCTGACGGGTCAGCGCCAGGTGGCCGGCATCATCCCGCCGCTCCTGCCACGGCGCCCCCGCCAGGTCAACGGTCCCCGTCACCGGCCGGTCCGCCAGGACCCGTTTGACGGCGTCCCTCGCATTGCCCTGATTGAGCTGTGCGTACGTACGGTTACCCGGACGGTCAACGACGTAACCGATGCGCAGCTCGATCACGTCCGCGCGGGACGCGCCAGGCGGCGCTTGCGTCCGGATCGACGTGGCCTTCCAGTAGCCGGGCAGGCCCGTCGGTTCCGCGACGCCGAACGGTGCCACCCGCGCGAAGGCGGCCAGCGGGGCGGCTGTGTCCACGGCGACCACCAAGTCCGCGTCACCCCTCGGCATGAACAGGGTGAACAGCGCCACACCGGCCATCACCACGCCAAGGGACAGCAGCATGTCCCGGATCGTCTCCTGACCGCGTCTTCGTGCCACCCGTCCATCCTGACGTCCCGCCGCGGGCCCGGCCCGACAGGGCGGTCGATCCGCGCGGCAACGCGTGCCAAATCATTACAAAACCGTGATTTGGGAAACGACATGAGCCAGGTAAGGCGAAAGGGCCGATCAAGCCAGCCGCAAAAAACAACAGAAGGCAAATAAACACATAAGAGCGCCCGGCACGCCCCCTCCGCGCGCCGGGCGCTCTCCTCCCGTAAACAGTTCGACGCACAGCGGGCTGCCAGCGTTGCACCAGGAAGAAGCACAATTCTGTCCACCATCCGACACCCACACCCGGTGTCCGGTACCCGATGAACGCACGACAGTTCCAACCGTCCCGAAAACACCCGAAAAACACCGAAACACCGCATATACGAAAATTCCGGACGGTTCGGCGTGGCGGCCACGGCGCTGGCGGGCGGCTGGACGCGCGTGCAACTACCCTCGGATGCGTGGCAGCAGACAGCACTCTTCCTGATCCTCTCGTCGTCCAGGGGCAGGCCCCCGACCGCAACCTGGCCCTCGAGCTCGTCCGGGTTACCGAGGCGGCCGCGCTCGCCGCCGCCCGATGGGTCGGGCGCGGTGACAAGAACGGCGCGGACCAAGCCGCCGTCGATGCCATGCGGCGGCTCGTCGGCACCGTGTCGATGCGCGGGATCGTCGTCATCGGCGAGGGCGAGAAGGACGAAGCCCCGATGCTCTTCAATGGGGAGGACGTTGGCTCGGGCGAAGGCCCCGAATGCGACGTCGCCGTCGACCCGGTGGACGGCACCACCCTCACCGCCAAGGGAATGAACAATGCGATCGCGGTGATGGCCGTCTCCGAGCGTGGATCCATGTACGACGCGAGTGCCTGCTTCTATATGGAAAAGCTGGTCACAGGCCCCGAAGCCGCCGGCATGGTGGACATCACCGCGCCGGTTGAGGAGAACATCCGTGCCGTCGCCAAAGCCAAGGGCGTGCATCCGCGGGATGTGACCGTTATCGTCCTGGAACGCCCACGCCATGCCGAGCTGATCGAACAGATCCGCGCCGCCGGTGCCCGGGTGAAGCTCATCTCCGACGGGGACGTGGCCGGCGCGGTGATGGCCGCGTCCGCCGACACCGGCGCCGACCTGTTGCTGGGCATTGGCGGCACCCCCGAAGGGATCATTGCCGCATGCGCGGTGGCCTGTATCGGCGGCGTCATCCAGGGACGGCTCTGGCCGCGAGATCCCGACGAACAGCGGAAGGTCTTCGATGCCGGTCATGACCCCAAACGTGTCCTCACCACCCGTGAACTCGTGGACAGCGACAACGTCTTCTTCGTCGCCACCGGCATCACAGACGGCGAGCTGCTGGCCGGGGTCCGGTACCGGCCGGGTGGGGCGAACACGTCGTCCCTGGTCATGCGGTCACGCAGTGGGACGGTCCGCCGGGTCGACAGCCAGCACCAGCTGACCAAGCTCCAGGCCTACTCCACGGTGCCGTTCTGAGCGGGGCGAGGACCCTGCGCGGGCTGGCTACGCCGTTGCCGATCCGGGCGGTCACCGGCACGGCCCGCGTGGTCAACGCGGCGGTCGTTCGCCTGGACAGGCCTGGTCCTCATGGGCGCGCCACCGAGGTCGCCACCCTGCCCGCCGCCGCCCGGCGCTTTGTCCGCCATCCCCGCCCACCGGTGCTGCTGGGCACCGTCGGGAGCCTCGTGGCCGTACGCCTCGCCCGCGGCCGATTCGGGCGAGGCGACGCCCTGATCGCGGTGTCGATGATGGCCGCGCAGCCGTTCGTGGAATGGGCGGTGCATCGGGAGATCCTGCATGCCGAGCCGATCAGCCCGATCGGCCGTGTCTTCTACCAGGCCGCCGGCTGGGGGCACGAGCAGCATCACCGTGACCCGACGAACATGGACACGATGTTCGTACGCCCCCAGGAGGTCCTTGCCGGCGGCACGGCCGCCCTCGCCGCAGCCGTTCACGGATCGCCTCAGGCGGCCACCGCGGCGCTGTGCGCGGCCATGGGCCTGCTCGTCTACGACTGGACCCATTTCCTCATCCACAGCGGCTATCAGCCTCGGAGCCGGATGTATCGACGCCTCTGGCGCAACCATCGCCTGCACCACTTCCGCAACGAGCGTTACTGGCTGGGCGTCACATCCAGGATCGGCGACATCGTGCTGGGAACCAACCCGCCCCGCGACATGGTCCCGATCTCGGCCACCGCGACACACGCGCCTACCCGGTGAGCCGCGGCGGAGCCGTCCATATCCGTACCTGATCGACATACATGGTGACTGTCGCCGGCGTCCGGCTGTTCCGGCACGGGATCGCGCCGGTGCAGCCCTTGTCCAGCTGTAGCGCCAGGTGCATCGCCGACGTCGACGGGATCGGGTTGACCGCGCCCGGAATGGCTGGCGTGGTCACTGTCCACTCTGGCACGCCGTTGAGATAGAAGGTGATCGATCGGGGCAGCCACTCGACCGCGATGGTTTGCCACTGAGTGTAATCACCGGGCAGATAGTGCCACTCAACATGGTTGCGTGGACCGTTGTGGACGAAGCTCGACGCGCCCTGGCGGTTGCCGTTAATTGCCTCCAGCAGGTCGATCTCACCGTCGGTGGGCCAGTTGCCCGACGCCGGCCACAGCAGTATCACCCCCGAGTAGCCATCGCCGCGCTCCACCCGGACGCGGGCCTCCCAACGGCCGTACCGCAGGTTCATCTTGTTCGCGATCCCAGCGCCCAGATCCCGGCCAGCGCTGTCGAAGCCCCCGGTGAGGCGCAGTGCGCCACCCGCGACCGTGGCCCGAGCCACCGATCTGGGGAAAGGTTCCGCGTTCGGCTTGTCGTAGACCCACCAGTTTGTGGGGTCAACGTCCTTGCCGTCGAACCGCTCGACGAACAGCGGCGCGCCCCAGGCATCCGCCGAGGCAGAGCGCGAACCGTCACCAACCGTCGGCCCGCGGCCCGTCGGCGCGCTGCTCGCCGGGCCGCTAGCGAGCAGCGCGCCGTCCGTGCACGCCACGGCAGCGCTGGCGACTACCACCGAAACCGCGATCAGTGGCAGAAGAATGCGGAGTCTGGTGTGCATATGGCGACAACCCAACATCCGGGCGGGACAGCCCTGCGCCGACCCGCACAACCGGCTTTCCTGTCTCCACCGACACTAACACGGAGCGTAATTGATTCATCGCGTAGTACACACGTTTCGTGATGACGATAATCAACTCAAGATCGACGATCGCCATCCGGCCGCTGCGGCCCGCTGCCCGCCAGGCTGGCGCACAGCCGTTTTTGTGCTGCCCAGGAGGGTGCTTACCTGATCGAAATGGCGGGCGCGGGGCGTCGGGCGGGCGCTCCCACAGCTCTCGGGAGGGGCGCACGGCAGCAGGCATCAGGTCCGGTCGAACCTGTCATCCCGGGCACCCGCCAGCAACGCGTCCCACTCCGCTGGAATGCAGAAAAAGACCGGACTCGCGTTGCCCGGATTGGCGTCACGGACAGCCCGGCCACACCGGCAAAAGCCATTTCCCCGCTACTGGCCACAACCACGGAATACCCGGAAAGAAAGCAGTCCTCCCACCATGGGCAGACCTGGTCGACGATTTCTGTTCACCGCGACGAAAAGGTTACGGATACGGAGAAATCGTGCTGCTCCCGGCCGACTGGGGGCCGCTCCACGGGGATGCCGACACAACCGGGGACGCCGACACAACCGGGGACGCCGACGCAACCGGGGACGCCGAGGCCATCGCCAGCCGCCCGGCAAGAGCCAGCCGCCTGGCCAGGGGCGGCCCTGTATCGACCGGCGCCCTGTCGACGGGCACCGTCGCTGCCGGCACATTCAGCGGAGCAAGGAGGGCAGTCGACGAACCGTCAGCCCTGGCGGAATCGCCATGTCCACAGGAGCTGGTGGTAAATACCACGGTCAAAGCCGCGGAACAAGCCAGCAAACAACGGAGCCTGGAACGCACGACCGCCGCCATCCCACCTGTTCGGGCGGCCGACTCCAGTCGTTACCGCACTCTGTTCCCCGCCGCACCATTTCTTGCGCCGACGCCAACGCTAGCAGCAGCTGACAGCGAAGCCGGGGAGAGTTACACGACGTCCGGAAGGACAGCTGCCGGACAGGTGTTCCGGAACCCGTATCGGCTATCCGAAAAAGTATGATCGAACCGTTTTGGCCAGGGACTGGACGACAAGAATCGATAGATAATTTGGCCGAAATATGACCGGTCAATGATTCTCGCGCGACACGTCCGGTCACGAGCCGGTCAGCCTGGGCAGTCATGATCAATTTTATTGTGATCAATGTCGCATATCCACGGACGCAGCCGTCGCCACCCAAGCTCCCGTACGCCGCGACCCGCCGCGCCGCCGGGCGACAGGCTGCCGGGCAACAGGCCGCGGCTCCAGCCCGTCCAGCCGATCTTCGATCACGCGGCCCGGCCAGGCCCTAACCTCCAGAACGGAAGGCAGCCGTCAAACAGGTAACGACCGGTTGGAGCGGGAACACATGAGCGAGCAGGAGTACCGCATTGAGCACGACTCCATGGGCGAGGTGCGGGTACCGGCCACAGCCAGGTGGCGGGCACAGACCCAGCGTGCGGTTGAGAACTTCCCCGTCTCGGGCCAGCGGGTCTCCCCTGCCCACATAGCCGCGCTCGCACAGATCAAGGCTGCCGCGGCCACCGCCAACGCGGCCCTCGGTGTCCTCGACACGGAGACCGCGGCGGCGATCTCCGCAGCGGCCGCGGAGGTCGCCGCCGGGCGCTGGGACGACCACTTCCCGATCGACGTGTTCCAGACCGGCAGCGGGACGTCATCCAACATGAACACCAACGAGGTGCTGGCGACGCTGGCCACCGAGCGGCTGGGCCGGCCGGTGCACCCCAACGACCACGTCAACGCCTCACAGTCGTCCAACGACGTGTTCCCCTCGTCGATCCACGTCGCCGCGACCCAGGCAATCGTCCGCGACCTCGTGCCCGCGCTCGACCATCTGGCCACATCATTGGAACGCAAGAGCATCGAGTTCGCCGAAGTCGTCAAGTCCGGACGCACCCACCTGATGGACGCGACACCGGTGACCCTCGGGCAGGAGTTCGGCGGGTACGCGGCCGCGGTCCGCTACGGCGTGGAGCGCCTGCACAGCGCGTTGCCGCGGATCGGCGAACTGCCGCTGGGCGGCACCGCTGTGGGCACCGGCATCAACACCCCGCCGGGCTTCGCCGCGGCGGTCATCAAGCAGCTGGTCGCATCCACCGGCCTGCCCCTGTCGGAGGCACGCAACCACTTCGAGGCCCAGGCCTCCCGGGATGCCTTGGTCGAGGCCTCCGGCGTACTACGGGTGATCGCGCTGTCCCTCTACAAGATTGCCAACGACCTGCGGTGGGCTTCGTCGGGCCCACGCGCGGGACTCGGGGAGATCCACCTGCCCGACCTCCAGCCGGGCTCCTCGATCATGCCCGGAAAAGTGAACCCGGTCATTCCCGAGGCGGTGTGCCAGGTTGTCGCGCAGGTCGTCGGCAACGACGCGGCCGTGGCCTTCGGTGGCTCCGCGGGCAACTTCGAGCTGAACGTGATGTTGCCCGTCATCGCGCGAAACCTGCTCGAGTCGATCCACATCCTGTCCACCATCACCCGCCTGTTCGCGGACCGCTGCGTCGACGGCATCGTCGCGGACGTCGAGCGCTGCCGGCGGTTCGCCGAGTCCTCACCGTCCATCGTGACGCCGCTCAACCGCTACCTGGGCTATGAAGAGGCCGCCAAGGTCGTCAAGCAGTCCCTGGCCGAGGAAAAGACAATCCGGGAGGTCGTCCTCGAACGTGGCTATGTGGCCGCCGGCACACTCACCGAGGAACAGCTGGACGCCGCGCTGGACGTCCTGTCAATGACTCATCCATAGCTGACTCATCCATAGGTTTCCGCGCGGGACCTTCGCGTACACGGAAAACCACGATCGCGCTCCACGGCCCAGTGGGCCCGAAAGCCCCGGGACCAATAGCGACGCCCCGGAGGAGATATGGCCGCACCGGTTTCCGGGCCGAAGCCTTTCTTCCGGACCGGCCTCCCGGACCTCCACACCAGTAAGATCGTAACGGTTGGGAAGATGCCCGGGGCTGCTCGCGGCCGAGACCAGCGGGGGCCGTGGAGAACCCCCCAGCAAGTCCCCACGACCCCCGCACCTGGTTCAACGACACGGCTCGACGGAGGTTACGGGCACTCGGAAAATTTTTTCGGCCGCGCCAGCCAGATCCGGTCACCCATGGCCACAGACCGCGTCTATGCCATCACTCAAATCAGGAAGTGCCACCGGCGGCTGCGACGTGCCACCAACGGCTGCGGAGGTGTGCGGAGAAGCGGAGGTAACAACCTGACGATTGAGGCGTCGCGAGCCTTCCGGCCAGATAGCCTCACAGCAATCAATTGTGGGGATTTCACCTGAGGAGGTGACGATGTACGACTACGACCTCCTCGTCATCGGATCAGGTCCAGGCGGGCAGAAAGCGGCTATCGCCGCCGCCAAACTGGACCGTCGGGTGGCGATCGTCGACCGCCGTGACATGGTCGGTGGAGTCTGTATCAATACCGGTACAATTCCTTCGAAAACGCTACGTGAGGCTGTGCTCTACCTCACCGGTATGACCCAACGGGAGATGTACGGGCAGAGCTACCGGCTTAAAGACGACATAACGGTCGGCGACCTGTCCTCACGCACACAGCACGTCATCGGGCGTGAGATCGACGTCATTCGCAGCCAGCTCAGCCGTAACCGGGTCACGCTGCTCATCGGTACGGCAAGCTTCATCGACGCGCATACCATCAGCATCAAGGGCACCGACGAGATCGACGAGCGGCGGGTCCACGCGGAAAAGATCATCATTGCGACCGGAACCCGGCCGGCCCGGCCAGGCACAGTCGACTTCGACGGCCGCACGGTGGTTGACAGCGATCAGATCCTGTCCCTGGACAAAATCCCCGGCTCGATGGTCGTCGTCGGCGCCGGTGTGATCGGTATCGAGTACGCGTCCATGTTCGCGGCGCTCGGTACGAAGGTGACAGTCGTCGAACGCAGGGACCGAATGCTCGACTTCTGCGACGTGGAGATAGTCGAAGCCCTCAAATACCACCTGCGCGACCTTGCCGTCACCTTCAGATTCCGCGAGTCGGTGCTGTCGGTGGGACGCCACAACGGCGGGACGCTGACGTTGCTGGAAAGCGGCAAGAGACTGCCCGCGGACACCGTCATGTACTCGGCCGGTCGCCAGGGGCTCACCACCGCGCTGAACCTCGCCAACGCGGGCCTGAGCGCCGACAACCGTGGTCGGATCAAGGTGGGGTCGGATTTCCGGACCGAGATAGATCACATCTTCGCGGTCGGAGACGTCATCGGCTTCCCCGCCCTGGCCGCGACGTCCATGGAACAGGGCCGGCTCGCCGCCTACGCGGCCTGCGGCGAGGACGTCCACGTGATGCGGCACGACCTGATGCCCATCGGGATCTACACCATCCCCGAGATCTCCTATGTGGGCAGCACCGAGGACGAGCTCACCGAACGGGCTGTGCCCTTCGAGGTGGGAGTCGCCCGCTACCGGGAACTCGCTCGCGGCCAGATCGTCGGCGACTCCTACGGCATGCTGAAACTCCTGGTCAGCTCCGTCGACCGGAAGCTGCTCGGCGTACACGTCTTCGGCACTGGCGCCACCGAGCTCGTCCACATCGGCCAGACGGTGATGGGCTGTGACGGCACGATCGACTACCTGGTCGACGCCGTGTTCAACTATCCGACCCTGGCCGAGTCCTACAAGGTGGCCGCGTTGGACGCGATGAACAAGATGCGCGCCATCGCCCGTTTCAGCGGCTGAGACGACGGGCCACCGCTCGCGCGGGCGAAATCGCGTCCGGGCCGGGTCGCACGTGTTTCTCAACGCAGGCGGCCAGCCGCGCTGACCACGCCTCGGATCGAGGCTCCCCGGGCGCCTCGGGCACCCCGAGCGATACAGATCAGCGGGGGACGCGCGCCCACCCGGATCGGGCGCCGCGGATTCGCAGCTTGTCACCCAGCGTCCCGGGGATTTCCTGAAGGAGCATCCACCGGTGATCTGAGATCTCCTCCGAACGCAGGCGCACGACCTCGTCTGGAACATGTAGCACAAAACGGATGTCATAGTGGATATGTGATGTTTCGTCCCGACCGGGATCCGCCGGGACGACGTACGCATCAATATCCACTGGCCGGGCGGTGTCCGGGATCACGGTGTTCGCGGCGATTCCGGTCTCCTCCGCAAGCTGACGCAGGGCCGTACCGAACAGGGACTGGTCGGTTGCCTCGACATGCCCGCCGGGAAGCAACCAACGGGCCAGGCGCCGGTGGTGGATGTGCAGCACCCGCCAGTCAGCGGTGACCGCGACCGCGCCGCACGTGACATGCCCCGGCATCGTGGTGCGGTCCGTCACCGGCCTCGGCCCGCCCATAGCGGCCAGCACCAGCGGACCCACTGTCTCAAGTTCGCCCGGATTTTCCTCGAGGTAGTTGAGAACCACCCCAGCGACCGCATTGTTGCTCACTGCCACGGCTCATCACAGTACCGGCGAGAAGCCGATCCGGGATGAGCAAGGGCCTACCAGGCGCCGCTGTTTCCATCATGTTCATGAGTGCCGGCCCGGCCGCCGGAGCCATCCCAGCCCCGACAGAACCCAGCGACGGCATACGTTTGCCCATGAGCCTGCTCAGCGTGGACCGGCTGCCGGTCGCCGCACCCGCCAGCTCCCGTGTCGCCAGGCCGACACAGCTCCCTCCAGCCCTGAACGGAGCGCGCTGACGGGCCGCCGACAACCATCCCGGCCTGTCAGCGGCTGCGCCTATGGTGTTGTGACCGATATTAGTGGTGAAAGACACACCAAAGCCAGGCAGCCGGAGGCGGTCACACAACGGGTGTGCCGACAGCCCCGGCCCCATGAAGGGGGAGATCAGGTTGCGCCGTTGCGACGCTCTGGCACGTTCGGCCGAGTCCGGCCGGTACCGGATGGCGGCAGTGGCCACGGGCGCGGGCCTGGCCCTGCTGCTGGTGGGGGGATGCGGCGGATCATCCGGTTACGGCAACGCGACCTCGTCGGCGGCCTCCTCAAGCGCGCCGAGCTCGTTGCCGACAGGACTGCCGACAGGACTGCCGACGGCCCTGCCGACAGGGCTGCCCGGCGGTGAGCAGGTGACCAACGGCGCCGATGCCCTGAAGGAGCCAAACGTCCCAGCTGGCTTCCCGATCCCACCAGGCGCCAAGGTCAACGGTGGCACCTCCGGCAACAGCCAGTCCACAGTGGCGTTGACCGGCGTTTCCGACACGGCGGTGGCGAACTTCTACCGCACGGCGCTGCCAGCCGCCGGCTACACCATCACCAGCGACAATCAGATACCCGGGTTGGCAACGGCCATCGGATTCCGTGGCCATGGCGTGACCGGCAACATCGATGCGGCCGGTGTCGGGACATCCAATGGCGCGATTCTCACCTTCCGTAAGCAATAGGGACGGCCGGGGGCAGGCCTGATCCCTGCCGGGCCAGCCCCCACCGCCGGTCACACAACAACCAACAATGCTCAGACAAAATGAACACATATATCAGCACCATGTGTCAGTAGCACATCAGCCAGCCGCTTAGAGCGCCCGGTAATAGAGGCGTGGATCAAGGAGCGGGGCTGGGGTGCGTACATCGCAAGGCGGAGGAGGGAGTCACCCTGGTCCTTGGGGTGTCGACCGACGACAACGCGGCGAGGTGCGTGCCCCAGCCCCGCGACGCCGCGTCCCTATTGCCGGTCGCTCCTAGCGGACGCGACGGCAGGTCACGCCTGTTCGGCCCAAAGAACAACGATCATTAATCGTCCCGCGACCGAAGGCCGTATGGGGATCCGGCTCCGCGACAATTTGACTTCACGGCGACAGCAGGGCACATTACCTTATAGCCCAAATCGGGCTATAAATTGCTAAAAGGTGGCTGATGCTGGTAAGCTGCCGAGCAGCGTGTGTCGTGCTGTCACGACCCGCTACCAGTTCCGCTCGGTGCGTTCTCCAGCTGACTCCAGCGTCACTGGACACCGTCGGAGTACGCCGGATGACTAACCCCGCCAAGCAGCGCAGGTACCGCTCGCCGCTGCGCACCGAACAGGCCCGCCAGACCCGGCTGCGTATCCTCGAAGCGGCCAGAGAGCTCTTCTACACACAGGGCTACGCGACAACAACGATCAATACGATCAGCAAAACGGCCGGCGTCTCGCCCGACACCGTCTACGACACCTTCCGGTCCAAGCGTGGGCTGCTCAAGGAGCTGCTGGGCATCAGCGACGCGCCGGGCGGAGATGGGGATGGGGACCGGCAGCGCCCGACACCCACAACACCGGGACCATACGCGATCAGCCAAGAAACCGATCAACGGCGACAGATCGCGATGCTGGCTGCGGACACCTCCCATCAGCTCGAACGCCTGCGGCCCCTCGATGACATCCTGCGCGACGCGGCGGTGACCGATCGGGAGATGGCCGCCCTTCAGCACGACCAGCGGCTGGGCCAGCGGCGGCAGATGACGGCGGTGGCTCGCTGGATCTCAGAACGCGGACCGCTGCGTGACGAGATGCCGGTCGATCAGGCGGCCGCGGTCATCTGGACGCTCACCACACCCGAAGTTCACCACATGCTGCGTGTCATCTGGCAGTGGAGCGCGGAACAGTACGAGACCTGGCTGGGCCGGACCCTCACGGACACGCTGCTCCCCCGGCCGCGCTAGTGGTACCCGCCCATCACCGAGCAGGCCTGGTTGGCTACATCGTGTTTCGGAAGTCGCCGTTCGATCAGCGAGCCGCGTCCAGGCGGCTCCTGGCAAGGCCGCGGGCCACACCGACCGGCGCTGGCATGGCGCTGGCGCTGCTCCCAGCTGACGAACCGTGGGTGACCGGATGAGCCGGCTGGGCACAAGGGCGGAGCTGGACCACGGATCAGTAGACGATCGACCGGATCAATAGACCACAGCCGCCGCCACCCCTCAGGTGGCAGGCGACGACGTGCCCGTACCAGCAATCGCGACCTTGGCCAGACGGTGGGCCAGCCGGGCGACGAACAGCCTCACACCGACGACCACCACAGCGCCCGTCCCGGGTATAAGCGGCACAAAACTGCCCTGCCAGACAATCTGTGTACCACCGCTGTCCAGCGGAGACAGATCGACCGTCCCCAGGTAGTCCCGGACTGGCAACGCCGAACGCATCCGGTAGGCATGCCGCTGGCCGGGCACATACTCGACGATCTCCTCCCGGACATACAGCGGTGGCCGACCGAGCCGGCGTATCGCCCCCACCCCACCCGGCGCGGGCGTGCCTTCCCGCTCCCAACGGGACCGGGACACGAGCGGACCCGCCCACCGTGACCAGCCCTCACCGTCCGCCAGCAGATCGAACACCACCGACGGTGACGCCCCCGATGTCTCGGTCACCACGAAAACCCGGCGCCGGCTGCTCATGACCCCACCACGACCGGCCCGCGCCCAGGTCCCACGAGGTCGACCTGGATCGCCGGGGACAGCGGCAGCAACATCGATCTCATGCCCTTACTCTTCAGCAACCACGCACACATCGCAAGAATCCCCGACACGACTGTCGAACGATCATCGTCCCCACGGGGCCCGAGCACTCGCCGGCGAAGCTTCGGGTGTGCGCCGGCTCAGGGCGGGCGACTACCGGGTGGTCTACCACGTCGAGGATGCCCGGCTCGCCGTCGCGCTGGTCCGGGTAGCGCACCGCAGAACTCGACCAGCACTACTTCCGCGCGATACGTCCACTCGGCAACCACAAGGCGTTCCGTCTCCTGCCGAACGACCTGTGATGGCGCTGGTGGTGCATGAATGGCGTCCGCCGTCACCGCGCGGCAGCGGCCACGTGCCGGGGAAGCAGCTGCCCAGCCAGCACATGATGCTCTACCATCCGAGATGGAGCCTCCCAAGAGGACCGACTGCACGGGAGGACACATGGAGATCTACGGTGTCACCGTCCCGGACCCTCACGAGTGGGTCGACGAACCGGACCCTGTCACTCAGCGGGCGATTGACGAGGCACGCGAGGATCTCGCCGCAGGACGGTTCATTCGCTGCTACGGCGAGGACGAGTTCGACGCGCTGCTTGCGTCGCTGTCCGCGGACTCCTATCCGCAGGCGAGCTGAACCTCTCGGCGGGCTGCTCACCCTCCCCGTCCTACTGTCGTGGCCGTGCCCACCTTCGATCCCGTCGCACGGTTCCTGGCGGAGTACGCGCGCCTCAGCCCAGCGGAGCGGGCCGCGTTTACCCGGGCGCGTCGGTTGTTCTGCGAGGGACTGCTGTCGGGCTCGTTTCATCCGAAGCTCCGCGTGAAGGGCTTCAAAGGTGAGCCGGGCGTCTACGAGATGACGTGGGCGTACAACGGCCGGGCGCTCTGGCAGTACGGCGACCCGATCCCGGGTAAGCCGGGGCCTCATGTCGAGTGGCTCCGCATCGGCACCCACGACATCTTCGAGCGGTAACGCGGCCGGGTACGGCCGTGCCGTGCCCGCATCAGGCATTGACCGGCACGGCCCCAGCACCGATCGCGATGTCAGTGGAGTGCGTCTGGGGCGAACGCGTCCGACGACAGCGGTTACGGCTCAGCCCGCGTCGGGCGAGGCCACACCGACCGGACAAGACAGCCGGTGATCTCGATGGCGTCCGCCGTCACCGCGCGGCAGCGGCCACGTGCCGGGGAAGCAGCTGTCCAGCCAGCACATGATGCTCTACCATCCGAGATGGAGCCTCCCAAGAGGACCGACTGCACGGGAGGACACATGGAGATCTACGGTGTCACCGTCCCGGACCCTCACGAGTGGGTCGACGAACCGGACCCTGTCACTCAGCGGGCGATTGACGAGGCACGCGAGGATCTCGCCGCAGGACGGTCGGTCATCTGCACCAGCTATGCCGCGTTCGACGCCCTGCTCGACGTACTGTCCGCAGACTCCTACCCACAGGCGAGCTGACCTCTCGGCGGGGTACTCACCCTTCACTACTATTGTCGTGACCGTGCCCACTTTTGAGCCGGTTGCCCGCTTTCTCGCGGAGTTCCATCGGCTCTCCCCCGCGCAGCAAGCCGCGTTCCGGCACGCTGTTGCGCTGTTTCGTGATGGGCTGACGTCGGGCTCGTTTCATCCGAAGCTGCGAGTGAAGAGCTTCAAGTCCGAATCCGGTGTCTATGAGATGACGTGAGCGTACAACGGCCGGGCGCTCTGGCAGTACGGCGACCCGATCCCGGGTAAGCCGGGGCCTCATGTCGAGTGGCTCCGCATCGGCACCCACGACATCTTCGAGCGGTAACGCGGCCGGGCACGGTCGTGCCATGCCCGCGTCAGGCATTGACCAGCACGGCCCCAGCACCGATCGCGATGTCAGCGGAGCGCGTCTGCGTGTGAACGCGTTCGACGACAGCGGTGGCGACTCAGCTGACGTCGTCAGGCGAGGCCACACCGACCGGACAAGTCTGCCCCGTGCCGCCAAGGCCACAATAGCCGTTCGGGTTCTTGCTGTCCGACAGGTACTGCTGGTGGTAATCCTCGGCGAAGTAGAACGGGCCGGCCGGGGCAATCTCGGTAGTGATCGGACCGAAACCGCTCCTGGTCAGGACGGCCTGGAAAGCGTCCCGGCTGCGCTCCGCCGCGGCGCGCTGCTCGTCGGAGCGGGTGTAAATCGCCGAGCGATACTGGGTGCCGACGTCGTTGCCCTGACGCATGCCCTGGGTCGGGTCATGTGCCTCCCAGAAAACCTTCAACAGGTCCTCGTAGCTCACCGCGGCCGGATCGAACACGACCTGAACGGCCTCGGTATGACCAGTGAGGCCGGAGCAGGTCTCCTCGTAGGTCGGGTTCGGGGTGATCCCGCCCGCGTACCCGACCGCGGTGGAATACACCCCGGGCGTCTGCCAGAACTTCCGCTCCGCGCCCCAGAAGCAGCCGAGCCCGAACACCGCGATCTGGAAACCCGCGGGGAAAGGGCCCCGCAACGGGGTACCGAGGACCGCGTGTCGGTCCGGTACCGCGAAGGCCGCCTCCGAGCGGCCGGGCAGCGTCTGCTCCGCCGTTGGCAGAGCCGGCTTGTGACGAGCGAAGAGCATGCGCGAACACCTCCAGGAACGTGTCGACGGTGTCAACCGCGGCCGTCCCCGATACGTTCCCGGGCGCCCGGTCGACAACCGCCGCGGCCATGGGTGCCCGACCGGCCGCGCTGCCGGTCGGGCACCCATGCCGCCGTTGGTGAGCTACCGGACCGCGCTACAGAACAAGGTCCTCCAACATGGTCGTGACCAGTGCGGCGATCGGCGATCGCTCCGAACGGGTGAGGGTGACATGCGCGAACAGCGGATGTCCCTTGAGAGTCTCAATCACGGAGGCGACTCCGTCATGCCGACCAACCCGCAGGTTGTCACGCTGTGCAACATCATGTGTAAGTACCACGCGCGATCCTTGGCCCAGTCGCGACAGTACGGTCAGCAGCACCCCGCGCTCGAGCGACTGCGCTTCATCCACGATGACGAACGCATCGTGCAAGGACCGGCCACGGATGTGGGTGAGCGGCAGCACCTCAAGCATCCCACGGTCAGCGATCTCCTCGATGACCTCCTGGGAGACCAGCGCACCGAGCGTGTCGAAAACGGCCTGCGCCCAGGGCGCCATCTTCTCGTTCTCGCTGCCTGGCAGATAGCCGAGGTCCTGACCACCAACGGCGTACAACGGACGGAACACCACAACCCGGCGGTGCAGCCGTCGTTCCATCACCGCCTCCAGGCCCGCGCACAGCGCCAACGCGGACTTCCCGGTGCCGGCCCGCCCACCGAGAGAGATGATCCCAACGTCGGGATCGAGCAGCAGGTCCAACGCGACACGTTGTTCCGCGGAACGTCCGTGCAGGCCGAAGGCCTCCCGGTCACCCCGGACGAGGCACACCTTCTTGTCCGCCGTCACACGTCCGAGCGCCGAGGCGCTGCCGCCGGCGGCGGTGAGCACCAAACCGGTGTGGCAGGGCAGCCCGGCCGCCTCGGCTATCTCGACAGTCTCCCGGGCGTAGAGCCGATCCAGGTCATCCTGGGAGACGGCGAGCTCGGCCATGCCGCTCCAGCCCGAGTCCACCGGGCTCTGCGCCCGGTACTCCTCGGCCGCGAGCCCCACCGCGGACGCCTTTACCCGCAGCGGCAGATCTTTTGTGACAAGAACTACCTCGTCGCCCTCCCGAGCAAGATTGAGCGCTACCGCCAGAATGCGCGAGTCATTGTCATCCACCCGAAACCCCGGCGGGAGCACAGCCGGGTCACTGTGGTTTAGCTCAACCCGCAGAGTTCCACCGTCATCCAACGGCAACGCCTGATCCAGCCGACCATGGCGGATTCGTAGGTCGTCAAGCAAACGAAGGGCTTCACGGGCGAACCAACCCAGTTCGGGATGGTTCCGCTTACCTTCCAGCTCCCCTACGACAACCAGCGGAAGCACAACATTGTGCTCCGCGAACCGCAGCAGCGCACCAGGATCAGACAAGAGCACGCTTGTGTCGACGACATGCGTTCGTGGCACACGCCCACCCGCTTACTCGGAGGAAGTCCGGGACCAAGCCCCACAGGGGGCCGGGTACCGGCCTCCTGGCGTTGTCGCGAATGCGGCACCGAGGGGCCTCCCGAGTGGTCCAGCCCAGTGCCGGACCACAACTTGAGCCAGCTGGATCCACCCGACGGATCGTCCTTCGGTAACGTCCGCCAGCGGAACCCAGGGTCACACGCTAGCTCCCTCGCCTCGAAAAGGCGACCATTTTTGCACAACACACTCGGCGACGGTCACCGACCATATAGTGATGCCGGGCGAAACCGCCTGTGTTCCAGACACAACAGGTTGATCGCCTAATCCGGATCGAGCAGCCTTGGACAACGATGTAGTCCGCCGTTCATATGAACGTCACCACCGGACCGGCCGGCGAGTGGCGGGCAAGACAGGGCCCGGCCAGAACGACAACGGCCGAAGCCGTGCTCATGGCGCATAGCGGACGCCGATCCGGCCGGCAGCACCGTGCCCCGCATGCTGACCACAGAAGTCCACCGTAATCGTGAAAAACCGTCATGAAAACGCCGGCAGACACAGCATGGTAATGACCACTACGACATCCCGTCCAGAGCCATACGAGCCCAACAGCATCCGAGTGCGCGAAAAACCATAATCACGCACTCTTCAGCCGGACACGACCGTAATGGCCGCCGAGTGCGCGAAAACTCATGATCACGCACTCTTCGGCCGGACGGCGAGTGGTCGTCAGTCCTTCAGGCGGGCGACCAAGGCCTCCTGTTCGGCCCACAACTCGGCGGGAAGCCCGTCCCCGAAGGTCCGGTAGTGTTCTGGAATCAGCTCCGCTTCCCGCTTCCAGACCTCGGTGTCAAGGGTGAGCAGCTCGGCGAGCTCCTCAGGCGCGACGTCGAGGCCTTCCGTGGGCAGTGCCTCGGCGGTGGGCTGGATGCCCAGCGGGCTCTCCACCCCATCGGCCTGGCCTTCGAGCCGGCCGACAACCCAGGCCAGGACCCGGCTGTTCTCGCCGTAGCCCGGCCACATGAACCGGCCCTGCGCGTTCTTGCGGAACCAGTTGACATAGTAGATCCGCGGCAGTTTCTCCGGATCGGCCTTGCGACCTATCGCCAGCCAGTGCGCGAAGTAGTCCGCCATGTTGTAGCCACAGAACGGCAGCATCGCGAACGGGTCGCGCCGCAGCTTGCCGATCTCTCCGGCCTGGGCCGCGGTCGTCTCGGACGCGACGATCGAGCCGAAGAACACCCCGCGCTGCCAGGTCGGCGCCTCGGTCACCAGCGGAACCGCGGTCGCTCGACGCCCTCCGAACAGGATGGCCGAGATGGGGACGCCCTTCGGGTCCTGCCACTCCGCCGCGATCGTCGGGCACTGGCTCGCGGGCACCGTGAAGCGGGCGTTGGGGTGGGCGGCCGGCTCGGTGGCCTCCGGCGTCCAGTCACGCCCCTTCCAGTCGATGAGGTGCGCGGGCTTGTCCCTGGTCAGCCCCTCCCACCAGACGTCCCCGTCGTCAGTGCGGGCGACGTTGGTGAAGACCGTGTTCCCCCACAGGGTCTCGATGGCGTTCGGGTTGGTCTCGATACCCGTACCCGGTGCCACGCCGAAGAAGCCGGCCTCCGGGTTCACCGCGTACAGCCGGCCGTCATCCCCAAAACGCATCCAGGCGATGTCGTCACCGACAGTCTCGGCCTGCCAGCCCGGCAACGTCGGAATGATCATTGCGAGATTGGTCTTGCCGCAGGCCGACGGGAAGGCCGCCGCGATGAAGTGCACCTGGTTTGTCGGCGACGTCAACTTGAGAATAAGCATGTGCTCGGCCAGCCAGCCCTCGTCGCGGGCCATTACCGAGGCGATCCGCAACGCATAGCACTTCTTGCCCAGCAGGGCATTCCCACCATAGCCGGATCCAAACGACCAGATCTCCCGGGTCTCCGGAAAGTGCGTGATGTACTTCGTCGGGTTGCACGGCCACGGGACATCGTCCTGGCCCGGCTCAAGGGGCGCGCCCAACGAGTGCACACACGGGACAAAGAACCCGTCCGTACCCAGCTGCTCGAGAGCGGGAGCTCCCATTCGTGTCATCATCCGCATTGACGCGACAACATACGGCGAGTCGGTGATTTCAACACCAAGAGCGGAAATTCGTGAGCCCAGCGGGCCCATGCAAAAGGGCACGACATACATCGTGCGCCCGCGCATACTGCCCGCAAAAAGACCACGCAGCTTTGCCCGCATCTCATCCGGGTCGATCCAGTTGTTGGTCGGTCCGGCGTCCGCGGGATCGCGCGAGCAGATGTAGGTACGGTCCTCAACCCGGGCAACGTCGGTGGGATCAGAAGCCGCGAAAAAACTACCTGGACGCTTCTCCTCGTCCAATGGCACAAAAGTGCCCTTGTCGACCAGCAATCGCGCGAGTTCCGCGTACTCCGCGTCAGAACCGTCACACCACTGGATGCGTTCCGGTCGGGCGAGTTCGGCGATCTCGCGTACCCAGGCAATCAGCCCGGCATGCCTAGTCGGGGCAGCGTCCAGCCCCGGAATCTGCGCCGCGGTCGTCACAGCTCCCACCTCCGCTTGAGTTGAGCCCACCACAGCCTCGCTGTGTCGCCATAGGTCCCTGCCATGACAGGCCCACTCGTGCCCGGGATCGCGGAACGCATGCGTAGTGAACCCGCAACAACGTGCCGACACCCCACTGTGCACTACATAGCGAGTCCACCACGGCTTGGGCGATTCGAGGCCGGGTACAGGATCTTTTGACTCTACCGTGGGAGCTTCTGACAGTCGCGCGGTCGACGCGCCTCGCGGCGGGGCAGATCCGTCACGCTGCGAAACCGAATGCGGACGGCAACATTCACGGCGGGTAGCGCGGCGGGTAGTAAGGAGAGCTGACGCAAGATACGGTCACCACGTGACCACAACGGTACCCGGACATGACTTCGGCAAGCATCCCCATGACCTGGTACGACCACGGATGCGCGGCTGGCTGCACGCTGGCGCGTTCCCGGTCAGCGTGGCACTCGGTGTAATCGCGGTGGCCTTGGCCGGCACGTTCCGCGCGCGCCTGGCCGTCGGTATTTATGCGCTGAGCATCGCCCTTCTGTTCGGCACCAGCGCGCTTTACCATCGAAAAATGTGGGCAACGTCACGCGCCCGCTCGCTGATGAAGCGGCTCGATCATTCAATGATCTTTATTTTCATCGCCGGGACGTATACACCGCTGACCTTGCTGTCGTTGCCACCGAAGACCGCGCGGACCATACTCACGATCGTCTGGAGCGGCGCGGCGGTCGGGATCGGGCTGCGGATGCTCTGGCTGCACTCACCCCGTTTCCTGATGGTGCCGCTGTACATCGCCCTGGGCTGGGTGGCGGTCTTCGTCATACCTCAGCTGCTGCACACCGCGGGCGTGACAGCGCTGGTCCTGATCATTGTCGGCGGCGTCCTCTACAGCATCGGGGCGTTCGTCTACGCGGCCCAACGCCCAAACCCGGCCCCGGGGACGTTCGGCTACCACGAGGTTTTCCACGCCTTCACAATCGTCGCGGCGGCGTGCCACTACATTGCCGTCATCTTCGCTATTTACGCGACATGACCTGATGCCGGTGACCGGCGCCCGGCCGGCGCCGGTCACCGGAAAGACAAACTCCATGACCGGGGAAAACACCCGCACGCCAACGGACGACGCTCCCCCGGCGGCGACCACTAAGAGCGACCGGCGCTGGGCGCCAGCCGGATTCTCACAGTTCAGGACCCTCGGCGCGAACCTGCTCGACCTTCTCCATAGCCTCCCGCAGACGGGTGAGCCATGGCTGGGCGTTTTCACCGACGAGACGGACGCACCACGCGAGCGCGTCGCTGCGGCTGCGCGCAACCCCCGAGTCGACCAACGTGTCAAGAACATGGCGTTCCGGTTGCCGAAGCCGGGTCATTACCGGAACGGACAGTGTCGTGAACAACTCGGTTGTGCCACCCGCTGTCACCCCCCACGCAACCTTGCGCAGATAACGCTGCTCCGCCTCCCGCGCGATCGCGATCCGGGCGTCCCGGGTCGCCTCGCGGAAACGCCGGATCCGGCCCGACTCCGCGGCGGCTACCGCGGCCTGGTCGTCAGACTCGACGTCGGGAGCGGGCACCGTGCCCACAACAATGATCTCATCCCGATCCACGGTCACCGTGACCGGGCGGTTGAACCACTCGTCGGGCAGTCGCCCGGTGAACCATGCCTGCGCGTCGTCCGCGGGTGGCGCCTGCTCACGCTCGCCCCAGCGACCGTGGCCGCGCCCGCGCGATCCCGCCATGCCGTGCCTCCTCGCCATCTGTTCTCGATGTTGGCTCCCGTGCATCACGCACCTCCTGGTTGATTACATACTTACAAGTGATACACAAGCAACTGGAAGCAGGCATCAGACATTCCTCGAAGACACTGGAAGGACCTTGACCCCCAGCTGCTCACGCACTGCCTCGGCCGTGGTCGCGGGCCGCTCACACACGAAGCCTCGGCACACATGGACCCCGGCGGCCCGACCGTGTGCCAACGGCCCGGAGGTCACCACGACCGCGCCCGGCGCGGTGGTGAGCCGGGCGAGTCCTTCCA
Organism: Protofrankia sp. CiT1; assembly: GCF_917627385.1. Classification (GTDB taxonomy): domain Bacteria; phylum Actinomycetota; class Actinomycetes; order Frankiales; family Frankiaceae; genus Protofrankia. The sequence continues at coordinate 22,314 of NZ_CAKJTL010000042.1, read as the reverse complement.
GGTCCGGCCGGTCGACAACCGCCACCTCAGCCGGTCCGGCGAGAAACGCCGCACCAACCGCACCCGCCCATCCGGCGAAGGACGCGTTCCTGCCGAACATCGGCACCAGAGCCGCAAGTGCCCGCTCAGCCGCTTCACGATGGTCGCGGGAAGCCGTCAGCGCCGCGTAGGTCAGCAGTGCGCCCGCGATCGCCGCCTGGCCGGACGGTGCCGGCGAGTCCGCGGAGTCCCGCGGCCGGCGCAACAGCCGCTCGGCGTCGTCCGCGGTGTCGTGGAATCCACCGTCAGCCGCGACAAAGTGCGCGCATGCGACACCAAGCAGGTCACCGGCCGCCGCCAACCACCGGTCATCACCGGTGACCTGGTGCAGGACGAGCAGGCCCTCGGCAACATCCCCGTAGTCCTCCAGCACCCCGGCGTTGGTGCCGGCCCGGCCGTGCCGACTTGTCCGGCGCAACCGGCCCGCCACCCAGTGGACGTCGAGGAGCAGCGTTGCCGCCTCGACGGCCGCGGTCACCCAGCCCGGCTCCGCCAGCAGCACGCCGGCCTCGGCCAGCGCGGCGATCGCGAGGCCGTTCCACGCCGCGACGACCTTGTCATCCCGAGCGGGCTGGGGCCGGCGCGCCCGCGCCGCCGCGAGCCGGGCCCGCACCCGGGTGAACCTGGCGGGATCATCGGCGTCCGCGGCGAGTGCCAGCACGGATGCGCCATGCTCGAAGGTTCCCGCGGCGGTGACACCGAAGACACCCGCGGCCCAGGCCCCGTCGTCCTGGCCGAGGACGTCGACAAGCTCGGCCGGCGTCCAGACGTAGGTGGCACCCTCAGCGGCATGCCCGCCAGCACCAGGCGCGGTGGCCACGGTCGTGTCCGCGTCCAGCGCGGAGGCGAACCCGCCTTCGGGGGTCCGCAGCTCGCCCAGCAGGAAGGCCGCGGTCTCACGGGTGACCCGCTCGGCCAGTGCGGATCCGGTCGCCCGCCACAGGTGCAGGTAAACCCGCAGCAGCTGGGCGTTGTCGTAGAGCATCTTCTCGAAGTGGGGGACGGTCCAGGTGGCATCCACGCTGTAACGGGCGAAGCCGCCGGCAAGCTGGTCGTAAATCCCACCACGAGCCATTCCCTCGCAGGTGGCCGTGATCATACGCAGGCTCGCGGCGTCCCCGGTGCGGGCCCAGTGCCGCAGCAACATCTCCAGCAGCGCGGACGGCGGGAACTTCGGTGCCGTTCCGAAACCACCGTTCACCGGGTCGAAGGCCCGCCCTGCCTGCTCGACCGCGGCATCGAGCAGCCGCGCGGTGAACGGGGCCGGCGGCCCGCCCGCGGCATCGGCTGCCGCGGCGACCTGACGCGCGATGCCCGCGCCGGAGGCGGTCACCTCGTCCCGGCGCGTCCGCCATGCGCTCGTCACCGCCTCGAGCACCTGCCGGAACGACCCCATCCCCGCCCGCGGCGCCGGCGGGAAGTAGGTACCAGCGTAGAACGGCTCACCTGCCGGTGTGAGGAAGACCGTCATCGGCCAGCCACCGTGGCCGGTGAGGGCGACGGTGACGTCCATGTAGACAGCGTCGACGTCAGGCCGTTCCTCGCGGTCAACTTTGATGTTGACGAAGTGCTCGTTCATGAATGCCGCGGTTGTCGCGTCCTCGAACGACTCGTGGGCCATCACGTGGCACCAATGGCACGACGCATAGCCCACGGACAACAGCACCGGGACGCCGCGATCGGTGGCCTCGGTGAATGCGTCGGCGCCCCATGGCCACCAGTCGACCGGGTTGTCGGCGTGCTGGAGCAGGTAGGGTGAGGTCTGATCAACAAGGTGGTTCGGCATGTGCCCAGCATTCCCGTTGCCGGGGAAGCGTGGCCGCCTCCCGGACATTGAACTCCATGTGGTGTATGCCCACCGGATTCTGTTGCGCGACGTCCCCGGCCTGCCCTTCCGGTCGTCCTGCTGGCCCTGGGCCCGGGCGGAACCGTCGCAAACGTCACGGCGGGAGAGGGATCCCGGTCTGCCGCCATGGCCGCCGTCGTTCGCATGGCCGCCCTCGTTCCCATGGCCGGTCCCGCGCGCCGGCTGGGACCTGCTACGCCAGGCGTGGCATACCGCGCCACTGGCAATGATCTACATTGTTGTCCTGGCGGCCACCTCAGCGGCCCTCGCGGTCGCCCACACCCTCGATTTCGAGCTCTATCACCGCATCCTGGTCGCTCACTCCACCAACCTGACCGGGCTGCGGACCCGCCCGCTCTACGTCCTGCTGGCCAGCGCCTGCTGGCTTGACGGCGTCAGCTTCTTCCCGTCAGCCGCCGCGGTGGCCGCGGTTGTCGCGCCGCTGGAACGGATGATCGGCTCAAGGCCGGCACTCGGAGTATTCGCGACCGGCCACATCGGAGCGAGCCTGCTCGTCGCCGGTGGCCTCGTGGCCGGCCGGGCCATGCGGCTCGTCGACGACTCGGTCACCGATGCCGTCGACGTCGGCGCGAGCTACGGTCTGATCGCCTGTGGTGCGGTGCTCACCGCAGCCCTGCCGCCGGGCCGGCGCTGGCCGCTGGCTGGTGCTCTGACCGCCGGGCTCGCTCTCGACATGGCGCGCGAGCCCGACTTCACCGCCGCCGGTCATCTCCTCTCGGCCGCGCTCGGCCTGCTCTGCTCCCAGTACCTGCGGTGGCGGCATCCCCTGCGCCGGCCAGGTGCCTCGAACGGAATCGTCCCGGCCCAGGGCCGGCCGGCCACGGCTCCGCCTGCCGCACGATGGCGTCGAGTCGCGCCACCCACCGAGGGCATAGGATGAAGCTCCGCCTGCTGAATGATGGATAAGGTAGATAGATGGACGCCCCGGATTTTCGTGAGATCGACAAGAAGTGGCAAGATATATGGCACCGTGAGCGCACCTGGCAGGTGTCCAACAACCTCACGGAGTCCGGCGGGGCCGCCTACGTACTTGAGATGCTTCCCTACACGAGTGGCGAGCCGCATATTGGGCACCTCAAGAACTACGCCGTGGGTGACGCGGTCGCGCACTTCATGCGCCGCAATGGCCGGCGCGTGCTTCATCCCATGGGATACGACGCCTTCGGGCTGCCGGCCGAGAACCACGCGATTCGCACGGGAAAGCATCCCAAAGAATCCACCGACGAGTCAATAGCGTCATTTGCGCGGCAGTTCCGTGAATGGGGAATCTCCATCGACTGGTCGCGCGAGCTCGCCACACACCAGCCATCGTACTACCGGTGGACGCAGTGGATATTTCTGCGGCTGTTCGAGAAGGGCCTCGCATACCGCAAGAACGCCGCCGTCAAATGGTGTCCCAAGGACGCCACCGTCCTTGCCAACGAACAGGTCGTCGGCGGGCGCTGTGAGCGATGCGGCACCGAGGTTGAAGCACGCCAGCTCGAGCAGTGGTTCTTCAGGATCACTGATTACGCGGACCGGCTGCTCGCCGGCCTGCACGAGATCGAGTGGCCGGAACACGTGAAGACAATGCAGCGGAACTGGATCGGCCGGTCCGAGGGCGCCGAGGTGATATTCTCCTGTGTGGAGACGGGCGAACAGTACCACGTCTTCACGACTCGTCCGGACACCCTGTTCGGTGCTACTTTCTTCGTGCTGGCACCGGAACATCCAGACGTCCTTCGGCTCGCCGCCGGCACCCCACAGGAAGAATCCGTCCGCGAATACGTCAACCAGGCGCTGCGTAGCACAAACGACACGCGGGGGGCAGCCGACAAGCCGAAGACCGGCGTTTTCCTCGGCCGCCATGTGATCAATCCGGCGAACAACGAACATATCCCCGTCTACGTCGCCGACTACGTCCTCATGGAGTACGGGACCGGCGCTGTCATGGCCGTGCCGGCCCACGACGAACGCGACTACGCGTTCGCGCGTGCGTTCGGGCTCCCCATCACCCAGGTGATAACCCCCGACGACCCGGACGGCCCCGCCGCCGGGCAGCTTCCTTACACCGGGGCGGGCACGCTCCGCTCCTCAGGCGAGTTCGACGGCCTGACCAGCGCCGCGGCGGGCGCGGCCATAACCTCGTGGCTCGCGGCCGAAGGTGCCGGATGCCAAACGGTGAGTTACAAGCTTCGTGACTGGCTCGTATCACGGCAGCGATACTGGGGCTGCCCGATACCAATCGTCCACTGCCAGTCATGCGGACTGGTCCCGGTGCCCGACGAACAGCTACCGGTCCACCTGCCCGATATCGAGGACTACGCGCCCAAGGGACGTTCCCCGCTTGCCTCCGCGGACGACTGGGTCAACGTGACGTGCCCGGCCTGCGGTGGACACGCCCGCCGCGAGACCGACACAATGGACACTTTTGTCGACTCGTCCTGGTATTTTCTCCGTTACTGTGATCCAACCAACACCGAGCAGGCCTGGGATTTCAACGCGCTCGCCGAGTGGATGCCAGTCGACCAGTACATCGGCGGTATCGAACACGCGATCCTGCACCTGCTGTACGCGCGCTTCCTCACCAAGGTCCTGTACGACCTCGGCAAAGTCCCCGTTGCGGAACCGTTTGCGAAGCTCTTTACCCAGGGAATGATCACAAAAGACGGCGCCAAGATGTCCAAATCCCGCGGAAACGTCGTCTCACCCGTGCGGATCGTGAAGCATTACGGTGCGGATACCGCCCGATGCTACGTGCTCTTCATGGGGCCGCCCGATACAGGCGCCGACTGGTCCGACGAGGGAATCGAGGGCGTCTACCGCTTCCTGCGCCGGCTGCTGCGCCTCGGCCGGGAGCTTGCGGAGACAACTCAGGCGCCGGCTGCGGGCGACACCCACCAGATCGACACCGGGCTGAACCGGAAGGTCGCGGAGACAATCGTCCGCGTAACCGAGAGCATGACCCAGAAGTTCGCCTTCAACATTTCCATAGCGGCCGTCATGGAGCTGTCGAACTCAGTGAGCCGGGCACAACGGGACGGAGCGAGTCCGGCGGCTCTCCGGCACGCGGTCGCCACGGGGGCATCGCTCCTCTTTCCCTTTGCCCCGCACATCTCCTCCGAGGTCTACGAACTGCTCACTGGACGGCGTGTGTGGGAGGATTCCTGGCCGCTTGCGGATATGACCCTGCTGGCCTCTGAGACAAAGCTGATCGTGTGCCAGGTCAACGGCAAGGTGCGAGATCGCGTTGAAGTGCCGGCCGGCGCGGATGACGCGGTAGTCGAATCCGCCGCGAGGGCTTCCCAGGCCGTGCTGCACGCCCTTTCCGACAGCACGCTCCTCAAAACAGTCGTCGTCAGGGACAAACTCATCAATTTTGTTGTTCGCTGAGCGGGCCACCTGATCCCCGGCCCGGTCGGCCCGGCGGCAGACAGCCACGCTGAAGATGTCCTGCCGCGCGGGCCCGGGCGTGCGGCCGCACGGCGAGGCAGTGTGCGGCCTCACGGCGGCAGGCGGCGATAGCGTTCGCGCCTGGCCGCCAGTCTCGTTGCCGGGTGCTGTCCCCCGACGGTCCGCAGGAGCTCGACGGCGCCATCGGCAATATCGGTCATCCGGCCGCGGACGTCGACGGAGATCCGGGTTCCCAGGTCGGCACCACCAGGGGCATCCGGACCGGGAAGAATCAGGTCGACGATGCCGAGCCGGCGCAGGTCATCAGCGGTAATGAACATTTCGCGGGCCAGGCCGGCGGCGCGGTCGACGGTACGGTGCATAATCACGGACGCGCCCTCCGGCGGCAACGGAGCCAACCAGGCGTCCTCGGCCGCGACCGCAACGTCCGTCGGCAGCAGCGCCAGCGCGGCACCACCCGTCCCCTGGCCGAGTAGCACACTCACCGTCGGCACCGGTGCGCTCATCAGCGCCGCGAGGCAATGCGCGATTGTCGTGGCGAGCCCATCACGTTCCGCCTCCGGCGAAAGCTCCGCCCCGGGCGTGTCGATGACGGTGACCACGGGCAAACGTAGATCCGCGGCGCGTTGCACCGCCTGTCGTGCCGCATGTAGATCACGCACCCCGATGGGCCGATGACGCTGGGCCGTCCGGTCCTGGCCGATGACGACACAGGGGGCCCCGCGCAGCAGGGCGAGCGCCGTGACAATCGGTGTGCCGGGCACGTCAGGTCCGTGGCCCAGCTCGGACGCGCCAAGAGAGGTGAGGTCGCTTGTCGAGGCAGCCAGGAACTCGCGCAGCCCGGGGCGATCGGGCGCCCGGGTCGCGAGCACCGACGCCCACGGATCCCTCGCGGCAGCCGCGGCGACGCGGGCCGGCGGTTTCCCTACGCCGCCGCGCACTGTCGCGAGGCCACGGTCGGCCGTCACAACGGTCAGCACCCGCCGTACAGCTTCCCGCAGATCAGCAGGAGCGACGAGAGCGTCGAGCGCACCGGCCCGGCGCAGTTCCCGCGGGCTCTGCGTCCCAGCCGCGAACGTCGTGCCAGTGAGCGCCTCAACCACCCGGGGGCCAAGGAAACCGACCAACGCGCCGGGCTCGGCAAAGGTGACATGCCCGAGCGACGCCCAGGACGCGAGCACTCCTCCGGTGGTGGGGTGGCGCAGGTAGACCAGGTACGGCAGGCTGGCCGCCCGGTGCTCGGCGATAGCACCGCTGATCGTCAGCATCCGTAGAAAGGCGGGTGTGCCCTCCTGCATCCGGGTGCCGCCGCTCGCGGGCAGCGCGAGCAGTATCCGTTCCTCGGCGGTGGCCCGTTCGATCGCGGCGGTGGCCCGCTCTGCCGCGACAACGCCCACGCTGCCGCCGAGAAAGCCGTACTCGCTGGCCACGATGGCGACCCGGTGGCCAGCCACCCGGCCCGCGCCGGTGCGGATCGACTCGTCCGCGCCACTTCGTTCCGCGGCCCGCGACAGGTCCCGCCGGTAGGCGGCGCCGCTGGCAGGCCGCGCTGGGGCGGTGTCCCAACAGCTCCAGCTGCCCGCATCTAGTAACAGGTCGAGCAGTTCCGCAAGATTTGGGTGCTTCACTGTGCGCGCTGTCCCCCATCAGGTGTCAGCCCTACCGGACCGCGCCGCCCAGCCAGCGACGAGCCGCGGCGTGTTTCGGAAGCCGTCGTCCGATCAGGGAGCCGCGTCCAAGTGGTTCCCGGCAAGGCCGCGGGCCACACCGATACCGGATGCGTGGTACCGGTGTGGCTGAGAACACGGCCAGCGGCCGCCTGGTCGCGGCGAGCCGGACAGACGGCGCTTGCGAAACACGCCCTAGTCGGGCTCGGCCGAGTTCTGAGTTGGAATATCGCTGCCGGGGCCATGGACGCCGGAAGGCCCGTCCTGATGCGTCCCGCGCTCACCGAAGCGTCCGTCGGCGACGTTGCCACGCAGCCGTACAAGGCTACGCGACATCATCACGAAGAGACCGACAGCCGCCAGGCCCAACAGCAGGACCACGAGAAAGCCGCCCGCGCCAGCGCTGACCCCGAGGGCAAGGGCCCGTCCCGCCTCTGTCACCCCTCGACCCTACGCCGGCCAGCCGGACAACGTGGTCAGGTGCCGGCTCGGCCTGGTATCGCCGGGCTCCGGCCGGATGCCTGGCACGATCGAGGAGACGCCCGGTGCCTGGCGGTCAGAGGTCGAACTCATTGGGGTCCAGTCCCACCGCGTAGCAGGCCTCCCGGACAACCTGTTGCTCGGACTTGTCGAAGTGACCGTCAGCGCCTCCGATGACGATGCCTATCTGGATCACCGCTCGTGCCTCGGCCGGCTTCTTCTTGGTCTTGCCGATGTCCTGGATCACGCTGACCTTGCCGAAGTCGAAGTCGGTCTGCAGCCTGACGCAGTAGTCGTTGAACTTCTGCTGCAGCTGCTCCGCCGGGAAGTTCTGCAGCACCTCGTTCGACCCGATGAGCGCGGCGACCTTACGGCGCTCGTCCGGGTCGATACTGCCGTCGGCGGCGGCGACCAGCGCGCACATGGCCATGCTCGCATCCCTGAAGGCACCGCTTTTGAGATCGTTCTTCTTGGCGTTCAGCTGCTGCTGCATGGACGTGGTAGTAGTGCGCAGACGATCCCAGATCGCCATGACATGATCCCCTCATCTTTGCCATATGAGCCGTGCGTTCGTATGTGCGGATCTGGATGCCGCAATGAGAGAACATCCTGTCACCAGCAACGACCGATGGCCCGCGGCCGTGCCCCGGTCCCCGGGACGTCTCGGGACGTCTCGGAACGTCTCGGAACGTCTCGGAACGTCTCGGAACGTCTCGGAACGTCTCGGAACGGTTACAACGGCGGCCCGAGCGTTAGCCGGCACCGCCGCCCGATGCGGTCAGGCTGGTCAGGCTGGTCAGCGGATCCCGTTGAACAGGTCGCTCTCGGGCAACGTGCCCACTTCGATCAACGATCGGGCGAGCTGGTAATCCTCGGTCGGCCATACCTCGCGCTGGATCTCGAGCGGGATACGGAACCACGGCCCGTTCGGGTCCACCTGGGTCGCGTGGGCCAGCAGCGCGCGGTCGCGGGTCTCGAAGAAGTCCCCGCACGGCACCCTGGTGGTGATCCGACCGGAGTCACCCGCACGGTCTGCCCACTTCAGCAGGCTGTCGGCATAAGGCGATTCGCGCCCGCTGGCGACCATGGCGTCGTGCAGGGCAAGCAGGCGCGCCTTGTGGAACGTCTGGTGATAGTAAAGTTTGAAGGGCTGCCAAGGCGACAGACCGGCGTCATCGCCGACCTCCGGATAACGCCGCGAGTCGCCCGCGGCCTCGAACGCCTCAACTGTGATCTTGTGGTTCATGATGTGATCAGGATGAGGATAACCGCCATTCTCATCATAGGTGACCACAACCTGTGGCCGGAACTCCCGTATCAGTTTGATCAGCGGCCTGGCCGCGTCAGCCAGCGGCAGGAGCGCGAAGCATCCTGCCGGCAGCGGCGGCGGCGGGTCGCCCGTTGGCAGACCGGAGTCGTGGAAGCCCAGCCAGACCTGTTGGACTCCAAGAATGCGGCGCGCGTGCTCCATCTCGGCCCGCCGCAGCTCTGGCAGGCGCGCGTGGACCTCCGGTCGGTCAAGATCGGGATTCAGCACGGTGCCCGCCTCACCGCCCGTACAGGTCACCACGAGTACCTCGACGCCCTCGTGAACGTAACGGGCCATGCTCGCCGCGCCCTTGCTGGACTCGTCGTCGGGGTGGGCGTGCACCGCCATGAGTCGCAGGCCATCCCCGCTGGTCGCCTCAGACATGCCACCATTGTCCCCGATGCCTCCAGCGACCTCGCCGACCGAGCCGCCGCACGCCCCCCAGCCGGGAGGGCCGCGCGCGCCTCGCTTCCCGTTGCGCTGGCTCGATATCCCGTGGCTTGGTGGCATGAGAGTGGCTCCCTGGTTTCTGCTGGCGGCGCTCCTCGTCGTCACGCTCGCGGCGGTCGGTGCCGGGTGGGTCCAGGGCCGGCCGGATCGGCTCGACTACGCCACCCGTGCCTTCCGGATCAGTGGGACACAGGCGCAGCTGACGTTCGATGTGGAAAAGTCACCCAACGCCGTGGCACAATGCACTGTCCGCGCACGCTCCCGGGATAACCAGATCGTCGGCCGGCGCACCGACATCGTCGTCGGTCCGGCTACAAACGGCCAGCGGGTCACGACCGTAAAGGTCACAGTGACCACATCCCAGGAGGCGAACGTGGTCGAGGTCGAGGACTGTCAGATCACCCGCGCCGGCTGACAACCGCATGGGAATGCTGACGCGCGATCAGGGCACAGCCGTGCCCTGATTCGTCGCGTACGGCGAGCAATGACGCTTGCCTACGCGGAGTTTCCCGGCTGGGATCGCCAACTGTTAGGCTGGGCGTTTGCCCCCGCCTGTACTTCCAACCCTGACCCAACCATCCCCAGTTCTGACAAGCTCCATCTTCCTATCAATCTTTATCATCAAATAGACAATTCCGACCCAACGATGGACCGAACGAGATACAGCCGAACTCGTCATAATCCGGTCATATGCGTGCGGCCCATCGAGATACCGGCGACCGGCAGAGCAGAGATCATGGTTCTGGCTCGCGCGGCCGGCGGCCCCAGGCAACGTAAGGAGCGTGACGCGTGTCGCAGCAGACGTGGCTGACCCAGGAGGCGTACGACCGGCTCCGCGGGGAGCTCGACCACCTCACCGGGACCGGTCGTGTCGAGATCGCCAACAAGATCGAAGCTGCTCGCGAGGAGGGCGACCTCAAGGAGAACGGCGGCTACCACGCGGCCAAGGAAGAACAGGGCAAGATGGAGTCGCGCATCCGGCAGCTCACCGATCTGCTGCGTGACGCGCGAGTCGGTGAAGCTCCGCAGTTCAACGGCGCGGCAGGTCCGGGCACTGTAGTCGAGGTCCGCTTCCCCGGGGACGACGACACCGAGAAGTTCCTGATCGGATCCCGCGAGGATCACAGCACATCACTTGAGGTGTACTCGGCGCAGTCACCGCTCGGTGGAGCGGTTGCCGGCCACAAGGCAGGTGACACCGTGACCTACACCTTGCCCAACGGCCGCCCGGCCCGGGTCGCGATCGTCTCGGTGGCGCCTTACCACCGCTGATCTCCACGTATCTCCGCTGGTCCGCTCCGGGCTTCCGGCCGTGCGACCGTGTCCTTGGCGGCCTGGGTGTCTCTGCCATCGTGTCTCGCCCGCCGCCCAACGCCATGATCGCACGGCCCGGGACGCAGCCAGCCCCGCCCGCCATCCGGACCAGCCCACCGCCGGCTTCCCCGGACCTCCGGCAACGCACCCACCACGATCGCGCCGCCTCCGGTCCATGCCCACCCCAGACCTCCGGCAACGCACCCACCACGATCGCGCCGCCTCCGGTCCATGCGACTTCCCTGCGGATGAGAGCGCGGGGACGTACCGTCAACTAGTGCTCGATCTGTCCGGGCCTCAGGCCCCGCAGTCCCCTGAACCGACAACGCTCGGCGTCCTGCGCGGCTCAGGACATCAGCACCGGTCCGTACGCACCGAACTGCGCAACAACACCCTCGCCCGGATGGCGGATGGTGAGAACCGGTTCCCCGGCATCCTCGGCTTCGAGGACACCGTGCTCCCCCAGGTCGAACGCGCCCTGCTCGCCGGGCACGACATCGTCTTCCTCGGGGAACGCGGGCAGGGCAAGACCCGCCTGATCCGAACCCTGGTGGGGCTGCTGGACGAGTGGACACCGGTGGTCGCTGGTTGCGAAATCAACGATCATCCCTATGCTCCGGCGTGCATCCGGTGCCGGCTGTTGATCACCGAATTCGGCGACGACACCCCGGTCGCCTGGAGGCACCGCTCCCAACGGTTCGGCGAGAAACTGGCCACACCGGACACCAGCGTCGGTGACCTGATCGGCGACGTCGACCCGGTCAAGGTCGCGCAGGGCCGTACCCTGGGGGATCCGGAGACCGTCCACTACGGCCTGATACCACGCACCAACCGCGGCATCTTCAGCGTGAACGAGCTTCCCGATCTGGCCGAACGCATCCAGGTCTCGCTCCTGAACGTGCTGGAGGAACGCGACATCCAGGTCCGGGGGTACCTCCTGCGGCTCCCGCTCGACCTGTTTCTCGTCGCCTCGGCGAATCCCGAGGACTACACCAACCGGGGCCGGATCATCACCCCGCTCAAGGACCGGTTCGGCGCCGAGGTCCGCACTCATTACCCGCTTCGCCTGGGCGACGAGCTGGCCCTGATCCGGCAGGAGGCCGTGCTGTCCTGGCGGGAGTCACCGCTGGGCCTTCCCACTGTGCCTGAACACCTGCTCGAGGTGGTCGCGCGCTTCACCCGGCTGGTGCGCGACGCGCCACAGGTCGATCGCCGCTCCGGCGTATCGGCCCGGCTGTCGGTGGCCGCCGTCGAGACCGTGGCCGCCTCGGCGGTGCGCCGGGCCGCGCTGGCCGGCGAGAGCGTCCCGACGGCGAGGGTCGTCGACCTCTCGGCCATCGTGCCGGCGGTCCGCGGCAAGATCGAGTTCGACCAGCTGGAGGAGGGGCGGGAGGATGAGATCCTTGCGCACCTGCTGCGGCGGGCGCTCGCCGAGACCTTTCGCGCCCGGCTCGCCGGAACCGACCTCAGCGGTCTGCAACGGCGTTTCGAAGTGGACGGCCCGGTCGAGACCGGCGATCTCGTCCCGGCAGCGGAGCTGCTGCGGCGAGTGGGCCCGGTGCCGGGGTTCGCCGCGATCCTCGGCAGGCTCGGCATCGACGGCGCGGAATCGCCGGGGCTCGCCGCGGCTGGGCTGGAACTCGCCATGGAAGGGCTGCACCTCAACCGGCGGCTCGCCAAGGAGGAGCTGCCGGGCCGGACGGTGTACGGCGGATGAGCGCCGGGACCGGACCGGCGGGATTCCGGTACGGCCCGTGGGGCGGCGGTCCCGATCCCCTTGCCTACCCGTTCGACGTGGCGGGCGCGCTGGACGAGATGTCCGAGCACATCCTCAACGGCAGAACCCCGCGTGAGGCTCTGGACGCGCTGCTGCGCCGCGGCACACACAACCACCGTGGCCTGGAAGATCTGCGCCGCCAGGTGGAACAGCGCCGCCGCGAGACCCGCGCGCGCGGCCGCCTAGACGGCACCCTGAAACAGATCCGCGAATATCTTGACACGGCCGTCGGGCAGGAGCGGGCCGCGCTGTTCCCCGACCCTTCCGACGACGCCCGCCTGCGCGAGGCTGAGCTCGACGCGCTGCCAGGCGATCCGGCCCGAGCCGTGAACGCGCTGGCGGATTACGAGTGGCGGTCGCCCATCGCCCGCAAGACGTTCGCGAAGATCTCCGACCTGCTCCGCCGCGAGGTGCTCGACACCCAGTTCCGCGGTATGAAACAGGCGCTGGAAAACGCCACCCCCGCGAGCATGGCCCGCGTGGCGGAGATGCTGAACGCACTCAACAGCATGCTGGAGGCGGATGCCCGCGGCGAGCACACCGATGCGGTCTTCGACGACTTCATGCGCTCCTTCGGTGATTTCTTCCCGGAGAACCCGCGCTCGCTGGACGAGCTGGTGGACTCGTTGGCGCGGCGTGCCGCCGCCGCCGCGCGGCTGATGGCGGGCCTGTCCCCGCAGCAACGGCAGGAACTGTCCGATCTGATGGCGACGGCCATGGCCGACATGGGCCTGACGACCGAGCTGTCCCGGCTGCGCGATGCGCTCCAGGCCGCCCGCCCCGACCTCAGCTGGGGCCAGTCCACTCACGGCCACCTGCGCAGCCCGATGACCGGCGACACCCCGCTCGGCCTGGGGGAGGCCACCAGCGTGTTGCAGGAGCTGGCCGAGCTCGATGAACTGGCTGCCGCGCTGTCCCAGGACTACGCCGGGGCGTCGCTGGAGGACATCGACCCGGACGCGGTCGCGCGGGCGCTCGGCCGCGATGCCGTCGACGATCTGCGTGCCCTCAGGCAGATCGAAAAGGAGCTGGAACGCCAGGGCTTCGTGACCCGCAACGCCGGCCGGCTGGAACTGACCCCACGGGCTGTCCGGCGCATCGGGCAGACCGCGCTGGCCCGTATCTTCCGCCGGCTGGACGCGCACGGACGCGGTGACCATGATGCCGCTGACGCCGGTGCGGCCGGCGAGCTCACCGGGACGTCCCGGCCATGGCGCTTCGGCGACACCCAGCCCATCGACGTGGTCCACACGATTCGCAACGCGGTCCTGCGGGCAGGGCCGACCGGCCCGGACGGAGCGATCCGCCTGGAGGTCCGCGACTTCGAGATCGTCGAGACCGAACGCCGGACCTCGGCCGTGGTGTGCTTGTTGGTCGACCTGTCCTACTCCATGGCGCTGCGCGGGACGTGGGGGGTGGCGAAGTCGACAGCGCTCGCGCTGCACACGCTGATCAGTACAAAATTTCCGCAGGACACGATCCATCTGGTCGGTTTTTCCGACTATGCCCGCCTGCTGCGCCCGGTGGAGCTCGCCGGACTGGACTCCGAAGTGGTGCAGGGCACCAACCTCCAGCACGCACTGATGATCGCGGGCCGGCTGGTGTCGAAACATCCGGATTCCGAACCGGTCGTACTTGTGGTCACCGACGGCGAGCCGACCGCGCACCTGATGCGCAACGGCACACCCGCCTTCTCCTGGCCGCCCGCACCGGAAACCCTTGAGTTGACGCTGGCCGAAGTGGACCGGCTGACCCGGCGCGGCGCAACGATCAACGTGTTCATGCTCGACAGCGAACCGCGGCTGGTGCAGTTCGTCGACGAGGTCGCGCGGCGCAACGGCGGCCGGGTGTTTTCCCCGGATCCGGCGGCTCTGGGCCAGTACGTCGTCCGGGACTACCTACACGCACGTGGCGGACGACGTTCCCACCGGTCCCGAACCTGAGGCTTCCGACGGGGTGGGCATCAACACCGCGTTACGGTTACGGCCGGCCTTCTTCGCCCGATACATGGCAAGATCCGCGTTGTGAACGACGACCTCCGGGAGGCTGTCGGCCGACTCCGCCACGGCGATGCCGATGGTGGCGTCAACGCTGACCACCGCCACCCCGACGGACATAGGCCGACGGATCGTGTCAAGCAACCGGTCCGCGACGGCGTGAGCCTGCGTATCGTCCGCATCGCACAGCACAACGGCGAACTCGTCGCCGCCGAGGCGGTAGACCACATCCTCCTCCCCGCGCGCCCGGCCCAGCCGGGCTCCGATGATCCGCAATACTTTGTCTCCAACGTCATGACCATAGGTGTCATTCAGCGGCTTGAACCGGTCAAGATCAATAAATAGCACCGCGAACGTCGAGACCGCACCGTCCGCGGCGATGCCGTGCAGGCGCCGGACAAAGGCAGCCCGGTTCGGCAGCCCGGTGAGAGCGTCATGGCGGCCCTGGTGGCGCAGCTGATCCTGCAAGGCCCGGCGTTCGCCGATTTCGTGACAGGTCAGTACGATGCCGGCCGCCTCCGGCTGATCGCGCAGGTCGCTTGCCTCGATGTCGAACCAGCGATACCCACCGTCAAAAGCTCGTAGCCGGACGTCGCGGACCGCGGCGGTACCCACCTCCCTGGCCAGCCGCCAGAACTCCGCCAGAGTGACCAGGTCCTCCGGATGGGCAACGCTCAGTAGCTGCCGGCCGGCATAGCACGGGGTCCGGTATCCGAGCAGTACTTCAACAGCGGAGCTGACAAAGGTGATGCGGCCGTCCTCACCGCTGGTAAGTACAAGGTCATGCGCGTTGTGGAGCAGCGCTTGCAGCCGTCCTTCTTCGCGGCGCAGTGCCGCTTCCCGCCGACCGCTGAGAACGGTGAAGCCGATGACCACGGTGGCGATACAAGCAAGCAGGCTCACGTCACCGCGCAACCGGCCGGACCGGATGTCTCCGTAGAAGCCCGAAACCGGTTGCTGGAAGATGACGTACCCACCGTCGGCCAGGCTTCCGATCACGGCGGCGAGCGTGACCTGGCCATCGGCTCCAGCCGGGTGGATCTGCCTGGCCGCACCGCCCCGCAGGCCGGCCAGGTCGTGCTGGAAGGCCAGCTGGTGCCCGATCAGCGCGGGGTTCCAGGAGAACATGACCGCTCCGGCGGAGTCCACAATGGAGAAGCCACCCAGGCCGGGCCCGAGCATGCCGCCGGCCGCCAGACTGGCCTGGGTCGGTGAGTCCCGCAGCGACTCACCCATGACGAGAACAGCCACTGGCTGGCCTGCCCGGATCACCGGGATGGTGACGTAGTCACGCGGGACGCCGTCGACAGTCATGACCGGTGAGTTGCCGGCCCGCCCACCGAGCGCGGTCCGCCAGGCCTCGTCCAGCGGGCCGATCGGCAGCGGCGTGGCGGACGGCTGCAGCGCGGCCAGGGTTCCCCCGCTGGGAGAAGCCAACGCCCAGACATAGTTCTTCCCGCCGAAGCCCGATGCGGCGAACGACCGCAGCAACTGGGTGTCACGTGCCTGGTCAGTCAGCGACCAGGGGACCTGCGAAGCGGGCCCGATCAGGCGCTGCGGGTCGGCGATGCGCGCGGAGAAGTCGGCCATGATGGTCGTGAGGCCTGTCCGCTCGGCCATGCGCCGGTGCTCGGCGCCATAACGCGCCTGCGTCTCCAGCCACAGGATGACCGTGACCAGCATGAGCAGGACGCCGCCGCTGACCAGGGGAGTCAGCAGGCGATCAAACCCATGGCGGCCAGCCCGGCCGGTGGGCGCCGGCCGGCCGGATGCGCGGCGGGGTCGGTCAGCCGTGCCGGCCGTGGGCTGGTGCGGCACGGTCGGGTGCGGTTCGCTAGAAAGATCAATAACGGGAATCTGTGACCGGCCCACGACGCCCGGCGTGCCCGCTGGCGCGCTGGGCCGCGCGGCGGCCGCCACGACGAACCGGCCTTTGCCTGACCGCTTGGCCTCGTACATGGCCTGGTCCGCGACGCTCAGGAAATGTTCGGGGGCCTCCAGCGGCAACGTCGAGGCCGCGACGCCGATACTGACGTCGACCTGAACGACCGAGGTTCCAACCGCTATCGGAGCACGGATGGATTTGATCACCCGGTCGGCGACCGCGCCCGCTGACGCCTCGTCCGCACCCGCGAGCAGGATCCCGAACTCGTCGCCGCCGAGCCTGGCCGCCACATCACCATCGCGCAGCATCCGGACGAGACGCTCCGCGACGATCCGCAGCACCACGTCGCCGGCATCATGACCAAGGCTGTCGTTGACCGGCTTGAAGTGATCGAGGTCGATGAACAGGAGCGCGAATGGCGCTCCGCCCGAACGAGCGGCACCGGCCGCCGCCGCCAGCTCGCTGGTGAAGAGCGTCCGGTTGGGGATACCGGTGAGCGCGTCGTGTGACGCCTGGTGGCTGAGCTGATCCTGTAGGCTCTTGCGCTCCCCTGTCTCATGGCAGGTGACCAGCACACCGGCCAGCGCCGGATGGTCGGTGAGGTCACTGGTCTCCAGGTCGAACCAGCGCGTGGCGCCCGATGCCATGGTCAGTCGCACATCGAAAGCGGTGCCACCGCCTGGCTCGGCAAGTAACCGCTCGATCCGCTCCACGTCATCAGCGTGCGCGAAGTCGGTCAGCGGGTAACCGAGCCAGTAAGCGGGGTCATAACCAAGCAGGTCCCAGACGGCCGGGCTGACAAAAGTCATCGCCCGGTTCTCGCCGGCAACCACGATGATGTCCCGGATGCCGCCGAGCACGGTGTGCGCTCGGGCTCGGCCGCGCTTGGCGGCCCGCTCCCGGCGCAGCCTGAACGCGACCAGCCCGCCCAGACAGACGGCACAGATAACGAACAGAAGCAGATCATAGCGACGCTGCTCGGCCCGCGGATCAGCGAACAGGCGCGCGGTGGGCTGCCGGAAGATCGTCGTGTAGCCGGTCGTCCGCTGGCGGGCAGCGAAAGTAGTCACCTGTGCCGCGCCGCGGCCTGATGTCCATACCCGGACCGTGCCCGGAACCAGGCCCGTGAGCTCCGCCGGTGCCAGCAGACGCCGGCCCCGCGACGCCTGGTCCGAGGATGAGAGCGTGACGCCCATGGCATCAAGATCGCTGAATCCGCCGGGAGCACCGGCGAACGCGACAAGCTGCTCATTGCGCCGCTGGGTCACCGCCTCGTCGGCGACCTGTACCAATATCGCCCACGGCGGCCCAGCACCCACCGGCACAACCGTGGCCCGCACGATCCGGTCATCCAGCACGAACACGGGCGACACGGCCGCACGGCCAGCGAGCGCGGCAGACCAGGCCACACCAAGATCAGATATCGACAGCCGATGCCCCGCGGGAAACGCGGCCCCAGGCGTGCCCGCCGGGTCGACAAGGGCGACGAGCAGGCTCGGATCGCCAGCGGGCGTCAGTTGGAACTGCCGCAGCAGCAGCGCGTTGGAATCAGGCTGGCCCGGCCTGAACGACAAACGCTCGACCGCTGTCCGTAATTGTCCCGGATCATAAATATTCGACGCATTTTGGGCGATTCGTTCAACCAGTCGAGAACGGTCGGACAATCGCTCCCGTTCGGCCGCTCGCAGACCTGCTTTCCCTACCACCAAGACGAGCAGCGCAAGCAGCACGATCATCGCCAGGCCGGCGACCAACGGGACGAACCATCGCGGTCGCCCACGCTCGACCGTCCTACCAGCGAAGCCGAGTTGTCCACCGAACCAGGCGGGACGGCTGTCAGATACCGGACCTGTTCGAATGACCCTTACCCCTCGTGACAGCCAGTCGGATCAGCAGTCGGTCATAACAACGCAAGCAATATGCGAACAAGAAGCAGGGATTTTATCCAATTCCTACTTCCGTGTAATGATACAACGTCATGCCGTCACATACCCAGCGAGCGCCCCGGTATCCACCTGATCCGTAACGGAAAGTAACAAGGATGACAGTTGTCGAAACACGTCGATCCCCAAGCGCCGGCTGTCACATGCGACTACGCGATAGCGGTCCTACCTGCGGACCTGGCCGCTTCACCGCGGTGGACCACATCGTCGATCTTGTCCAACAGGCGCTCCCAGACCTGGCGCGGGAGATCGTGGCCCATTCCATCGATCTCCAGCAACTCCGCGGCCGGGACGGCGGCCGCGGTGAGACGCCCGCCGGCAACCGGAATGAGCGGGTCGTTCGTACCGTGCACGACCAGGGTCGGAATCGTCAGCTGGCCGAGCTCGGCCGTCCGGTCCTCGGCAACCAGGATGGCGATCAGCTGTCGCACCGGCCCCTGCGGGTCATACCCGCGGTCCCATGCCAGCCCGGCCCGCTCCCGCACCCACGCGCGGTCGTAGGGGAACTCTCCGGAGCCGATGACGCTGTACGCCTCCTCGGCTCCGTCCATGAACGCCTCGCGGTCCGCCGCAGCCGGGCGCAGCAAAGCGGCGGCCGCGGCCGGAGTCGGCCAGCTTTCCGCATGGTTGCCCGTGGTCGAGGAAGCCGACGTCAGACTGCGCACACGGCCGGGAAAGCGCAGCGCAAGCGTCTGGGCGATCATGCCGCCCATGGAAATCCCGAAAATGTGCGCGGACTCCCAGCCAAGAGCGTCCATCAGACCGGCGGCATCAGCCGCCATGTCCAAGAGCCGGTAGGGAACGACGCCGGCGTCCCCGGACAGCGCGGCCATAAGATCAGGTTGCCCCAGATGGCCGAAATGACTGGAAAGCCCGACGTCTCGGTTGTCGTAGACAACGACCTGGAAGCCCCGGCGCACCATCGCGCGGAGAAGATCAGGATGCCAGCCGACAAGCTGCTGGCCCAGCCCGCTGACGATGAGAAGCGGCAGGCCGCTGGGGTCACCGTGCAGCTCGTACGCGATTTCGATGCCATTGGCCTGAACCGTGCCCATAGACGGAAGGTAGCGAGCGGTCGCCGCTGACGCTCGCAATCCATCGAACTTCCACCAAAGGTCACCCATACGCACGCAATCGAGCACCCAGCCAGGACCCGAACAGTCGGGACCGAACAGCCGCCGATGAACGCCTCCTCGCCGATGGCGGACGTGACCATGACATCACCAGCAGACCTTCGGCTACCTTAAGTCAATCAGCTGATGCTCAACGTGATATTCGGGGGGACGAATATCGATGCTCTTCCCGACAATCGAGTTTGCCGCGTTCTTCACCGCGGTCATGGCGGGCTCCTGGCTACTGATGCCCCACCCGCGCCGGTGGAAGCTCTTCATCCTGGGCGCATCATACTTCTTCTACGCATATGCCGATAAACGGTTCGTTGTGCTCCTGATCGCCTCAACCGCCGTCAACCAGACGGCCGCACTCGCCCTGGCCCGCTGGCCGGACCGGCGCATCCTCACCGCGACGATCGCGTGCGATCTGAGCCTGCTCGGCTGGTTCAAGTATTATGGCTTCTTCGCTCTCTCGGTCGACCGGATGCTCAACCGCATCGGCCTGCCCGCGCCGCTCCCGCTGCTTCAGGTCGCGCTGCCGGTCGGCATCTCCTTCTTCACCTTTCAGGCGATGTCATACGCCATTGACGTCCAGCGTGGGCACATCCGCCCGGCGAAGACGATCGACTTCGCTGTTTACCAGGCCTTCTTCCCACATCTCGTGGCCGGGCCAATCGTGCGGGCCAGTGAGTTCATCCCCCAGCTGGCCACCCCGCGCGACCCGGGCCAGGTGCCGGTCACCCGAGCTGCCTTTCTGATCGTCGGCGGCCTGGTCAAGAAGACCGCGCTCGCGGATCTGCTTGCCACACAGATCGTCGATCCGGTCTTCGACACCCCGAGCCAGCACTCGTCGCTGGAGGTACTGGTCGCGATCTACGGCTACGGCGTGCAGATCTACTGCGACTTCTCCGCCTATTCGGACATGGCCATCGGCATTGCCCTGCTGCTCGGCTTCAGCTTCCCGGACAACTTCGACCGCCCGTACACCGCGGCCAGCCTGCGCGAGTTCTGGCGACGGTGGCACATAACCCTTTCCCGCTGGTTGCGGGACTACGTCTACCTACCGCTGGGAGGCAACCGGCGCGGCCCTCGGCGCACCTACGCCAACCTCATGATCACGATGGTCATCGGCGGGCTGTGGCACGGAGCGGCCTGGACCTACGTCGGCTGGGGCGCTCTGCACGGGATCGGGCTGGCGGCAGAGCGCAGATGGACCGAGCATCGCCGGCCACCCGCTCACATGCCATCGCGGGGAGCACACCGCCCGATTGCTCCAGCGGGAGCGGCGACCAGCTCGACCAGCTCGACCAGCGCATGGCCGGAGGTGCCGCCGCCACGGACGCCGCCGGTGGACGGCGGCCGTCCCGAAGCCCGTATCGACGCCGAAGCCCATGCCCCGGCGACCACCATAACGATCTCCACGGCGACCGCCGCCACCGCCGTTGGATCGGCCGCCCGGACATCCCGGATACGTTCGGTCATGTGGCTGTGGCTCAGGCGCCTGGCCGTCTTCCATTTCGTCTGCGCGGCCTGGGTCCTGTTCCGTTCCCCCAGCCTCGGGGGCGCCATGGACATCTTCGTCCGGCTGCTGACGGGATCAGGACCGGCGCCCCTCGTGACGGGTACCGTCCTGTTCGCCATCGCTGCCGGGCTTCTCACCCAGCTCGTCCCGAAAAGCTGGCGGCTGCGCGCGGCGGACATTTTCGCTCAGCTCAGCGTCTTCGGCCAGGCCGTCGTCATCGCCGGGTGTGTCCTGGTCGCCCACGGAATTGTCGGCCGGCAGGATGTAGCGCCATTTATCTACTTCCGTTTCTGAGTGGTCGGCGCTGGCAGTCCTGCGCTGGCAGCCCTGCGGGGGCTGTTGGCTGCCAGGTGGATGCGTCGCGAGGCATCCGAAACACGCCGTAAACGATCCGCGGAGCCGCCGGAGGAGCGAGCAGAAACATGATCATATGTTCTCTGGCAGCCAGCCTCACAAGCGCCGGGGACAAAGCAGCAGCACAGTGGATGAAAGCAGCGGGCCGCACCGGTCAAGCGATGACGAAGAGCAGGTTCCAACCTTGTTGGGGGGCACGATGAGCGAGCTGGAGCCGATTCAGGAGCCGGCGGCCTGCGGGCACACGCACAGCGATCCGAAAATCCAGCTGAACACGGAGACAACCGCGCTGCTCCCCGGCACACGACATGCCGGGCGGATGGATGCCGATAACGCCCGCCGCCCGCCAGGGGCCGCGCCCGGCGGCACGGTGTCAGCCAGACAGGCATTCAGGCTTGTGGTCACCAGCCTCAGCCTGCTGCTCGTCCTCGACGCCGCCGGCATGGTCCATGCCGGCGAAGGCATGTCACCCGGGCTGATCCGCAGCATCGTGCTCGGCGTGGGGCGTCCGCTCGACCGGATCACCAACGTGGTCGGGCTCGACGCGATCCCCCGGGAACTCGCGTCGGCATTCGGCCATGGCGGGGCCTCCGCCAGTTCGTCGGAGCTGGCGGCCACCGACCCGACGGCTCCGCCACCACCCGTGCTGCAGGCTGGCACCGACAGCTCCGCCCACGCGGGTGCCGCCGAGCACGGTCTCCCGGCAGCGCGTCCATCCGCGATGCCCGCCGCGGCGAAACCCGGATCCGCTGGGCCGTCCCCCGCCGCGCCATCCGCCCCGGCTGACATGGCGATACCGCCGCGGCGCCATCCCGACGCCGCCAACCCGCTGCGTCTCCTCGTGACCGGAGACTCGCTGAGCGACAGTATCGGACCGTCGATCGTGCATGGCTCCAACGGGACCATCCACGCGGACACCGACACCCATGCCGGCACCGGCCTGGTGCGCCCGGATTTCTTCGACTGGGCCGTTCACGCCCGCGAGCAGGTCACCAACAGCGATCCAGAGGCGGTTGTGGTCGCCCTCGGCGGCAATGACGCACAGGGAATCACCCTGCCGGACGGCAGCACACTCGCGACCGGATCACCCCAGTGGCTGGCCGAGTACCGCCGACGGGCGATCGTGGTCATGCAGATCTGGTCAGCGCAGGGCAGGCGGCAAGTCTACTGGATGAGCCTGCCCCGGCCCGCGAGCCCACCCTCAA
>NZ_CAKJTL010000041.1:54190-90772 GCF_917627385.1 Protofrankia sp. CiT1 | reverse complement strand
AGCCCACCCTCAACGGCTATTACCGCCAGCTCGGGGACGCCGCCGCGGATGCCGCCCGGAGAGTTCCGGGCGTCCGTTTTGTCAACATCAACAACCGTATGTCAAACAATGGCGCCTATACCAGTTACCTCGCCGACGACAGCGGACAGACCGTGCTGGCCCGCTCCACCGATGGTGTGCATCTGACCCTTGATGGCGCCCGCATCGTCGCCAATATCTTCATAAAAGAGATCAACACCGACTGGCACATGATATCCTGAGACATCTTCCCGGGATGGCTACCCCTACCTGGAAGGCCCGATTATGGTGAACTCAGGTGCCTGTTTCAGAACCGGGGCCCATCGAGGTCCAGGCGAGCGGCCCGTACCGCCGACCGAGCCCGCTCCGCGATATCACGGCGAGGATTCACGGCATCCTCGCCGACATGACCAGAATTGTCCTGGAGCAACGTCTCGACCAGGTCAGCGGCCAGCACAACGATCTGGTCCGCAAGCGCATGGTCGGCCAGCCGCTGTGGGGTGACATCGGCCGGCGCGCCAGAGCCTGCCTGATGGCCCAGGTCCGCGAGGTCAGCGGCAAGAGCACGCACCCGATCGGCGCGGGTGCCCTGGAGAGCTGACCGCCGCCGCCAAGAGCCCGGCGTCCACCCGTGGATCCGGTCGTACAATCGGCTCACCTCCTGAACCAGATCCCCGGTGAACATGAGGTCCGTATCGGTCACGGACGAAGGTTATCCCGTAACAGCCGTGGCGGGTCTTGCCGTTGTCCGACTGGTGGTGCACGCTCCTTCCATGGTTCGTTGACCAGTGCGTACTGGAGGCATCAATGTCACAACAACGCTCCGAAGAGACCCACCACAGCCTTATCGAACGAATTCCCAGAATCACCGGACACGACGTCGGCCACTGGTTGGGATGCCTCGACCGCGGACCAGGCCTCCTGCGCTTCTCCGAACGCGTGAACTGGCTGCAGGATGAACATGGCCTTCCGCACTGCTATGCGGCGGCCGTCGTTCACGAGGCTGATCTGCGCCGACGGGCAATCCGTACATGACCGGCGGACTCGCCCGGTCCGGCCTGCCAGCGACCCAGCCGCCGCGCGGCGCCCGCGGCCAGATCCGCACCGCCTGTGCTTCTCCCTGGTTGCCGGACGCACGAAGAACCGTGAGCCCGTGACCTTTGGGCTGCTGAGTTCTACACGGCTCCCGCACCACCGCGCAGGGGGCGGCCGGGTCGCCAGTCACCGGAGTCAGATCGCCTTTCGCCAGGATGGCGAGTAACAGGCGCGGTGGCGTCAGGCCGTTTGAACGAGAATCAATCTATGGACATCGAAGCGGCGCGGGCCTACATCCGCGACAATCAGCACGCCGTTCTTGCGACGTTTCGCCGGGACAGTACCCTTCAAATGTCACCGGTCGTAGTCGGCGTGAGCACCGGTGGTGCACTCATCATAAGCAGCAGGGAAACGGCCTACAAGGTCCACAACCTGTACCGGGATCCACGCGCGACTTTGTGCGTATTCCCGGACGCCTTCTACGGACCGTGGGTTCAGGTGAGCGGCCGAGCGATGATCATCTCACTGCCCGCGGCTATGGAGAGCCTCATCGACTACTATCGCTCACTGTCCGGTGAACATCCCGACTGGGACGACTATCGCGCCGCCATGATCCGCGACCAGCGCTGCGTGATCAGCATTGAGATCGACAGCGCCGGTCCCGACCACTCCGGCTAAGCGCGGAGTTTCGACAGCAGACGGAGCATCTCCAGGTACACCCAGACAAAGCCGACAATCAGGCCGAAAGCGGCCCGCCAGGATTCCTCGCGGGGCGCACCGCTGGCAATCGCCCGCTCGATGTAGTCGAAGTCGAGGATGAACTGGAGGCTCGCGACCACGAGCACAGCCACGCTGAAGAGGATGCCGAGCGGGGAGGCGTCATTGATGACCGGGAGATGGCTACCGGACACAGCTCTGATCACCAGGTCACTCAAGCCAAGCAAGATCACGCCAAGTAGTGACCCGTAGACAATCCGGGCCATTCGAGGCGTCGCTCGGAGCCGGCCGCTACGGTAGGCCACGAGCATCGCCACAAAAACGAGACCGGTTCCCAGCAGCGCCTGGAGCACGATACCGGAGTAGGCGTCCTCGAAGTACCGTGACACCGCGCCGACGAACAGACCTTCAAGCGCCGCAAAAACAACGATCAACGAAGGCCGGAGCCGCCGACTGAATGAAATCACGAAGGAGAGCGCAAGCGCGGCGAACATCGCCACGAACCCGACCATGGGGGCGGCCGGCGCGATGGCCCAACCGGCCACCCCGGTGATGGCGGTGACAGCGAACAGCCCCAGCGTGTGTATGACAACGTCGTCAACGGTCAGCCCGCTCGGTGCCCGGTACAGCCCAGCGAGTTGCTCCGGCGTCGGCGTCAGGGGGGCTCCCGCTCCTGGCAGCGGATGCCCACCGGCACCGTACTCGGGCACGGGCACGGGCACGGGCGCCGGCTGCGGGTGCCGACCGGTGAACCCGCCCCGGCTGAACACCGGGTTTGACGAACGCATCTCTGCCATCAGGACACGACTCCTTCCACCACCCGCAGCCAGCCGGGCGCATAGATCGTAAGTGCCATCGAGATCAGCCGACCACGGCACACGCGGGCCAACCTGGTCGACAGACCTGTCCGAGGCAAGAGTAGAACGTTCCGTGCGGCCGCCGCGTTCCTCCTCCCGGTCCCGCGCGGTTACGCGGTTACGGGGAAGCGAATATCAGGCCTCCCCCGCGAGACCGCGGGGCTGCGAGGCCGCAAACCCGAAACCGGGGACATGAGCGCGTCACGCCAGCGGACCGCTGGGTATTCAGCTGAATAGCCTGATGGTATATCGGACTGTCGGGATGCCAGCCGGGATGATCCAGCCGCCATCCCGACAACCAGGTGCCGAGAGCACGCGAATGTGCCGGTGGTCGGAGTCGAACCGACACTCGAGCTGTTTTTAGGACAGCCTCCTCTGCCTGTTGGGATACACCGGCTGGACTACATCGGAGATGTTTCTACCACGCTACGTAGGATTTGTGAAAGAGACAACATGGAGAAAATGTACGGAGTGACTGAACCATCCCACCCCACGACACATCGTAACGATCACAACCAGTTTACCTACGTAAAGTTTGATGATCGTCACGCTATCGCACGCCCCCCAGCTGAAGGCGTCCGGAATTCCGGATCACGACGGAGCCGGTCAGCCCGAAGGGCGAGGCTACGGCGGATCACAGCGATACCCGTGGCCATGGAGATCGCCGGCTGGTGAAGTCGCGTGCCGCGAAAAGCGAAGGGCGCGCAACCACGCCCACGATCGCCCCCGGAGAGCCTCGGGCAGCGACTGAAGCCCGGCCGCGATCTCCGTTGATCACACAACCGTCCCGGCCCCGTGGCCAATACCAGCACTATCCCGGTATCCGCCCACCAGCCACATCTGATCGTTACTTAAAGTGACTTTTTAACCTAAAATCCGCTCACGAAAATGCCCGCTGTAGTCGTCTACAGCGGGCATTTGGTACTAATCTTCCATCGCGCAGGCGCAATGGCGGACCTGGTCGGCAGGTCACGCCACCGACGTTTCTCCGGACGGCTTGGCCGGCCCCACCGTCCGGGTGGCGGCGGGCTTGCGGCCACCCGTCACGGAAGCATTCGGCTCGCCGTGCCCGGCGCTCTTCGAGGAAAGGACCGGGGCTGACGCCGTGGACACCTGTGCCGCCGGCGCGGCGGACGGGCTCGCGGCCTCGCGGAACCCCGCTCGGGGATCGGCGAAGGCTCCCAGCGAAACGATCTCCCGTCGGAAGAACAGCGCGAGCGTCCAGTCGGCGAGCACCCGTGCCTTGCGGTTGAAGGTCGGCACTCGGCTGAGGTGGTAGGTGCGGTGCATCAACCACGCGGGCCAGCCACGCAGTTTCATCCCGTACACGTCCGCGACACCCTTGTGCAGGCCCAGCGATGCGACGCTGCCGGCGTAGCGATGCTCGTACGGCGCGATCGGTTCGCCCCGGAGATCGGCGAGAATGTTGTTTGCCAGGAGCCGAGCCTGACGAACCGCGTGTTGCGCCGACGGGCTGGTGGTCGCCCCCTCGCCCCTGGTGAGGTCAGGGACCGCGGCGCAGTCGCCCGCGGTCCAGGCCTGCTCAACGCCATCCACCTGAAGGAACGCCGTCGCCTTGATGCGGCCTCGCTCGTCCAGCGGCAGGTCGGTGTTGGCAAGCAGCGGGTGAGCCTTGACCCCGGCCGTCCAGATAATGGTCTCGGCGTCGAACTCCTCGCCGCTGTCAAGCACGACGTGTCCATCGACAAGACTTTTCACCCGGGTGTTGATTTTCATTTCAATACCGCGGTGCTCGAGCTGCTTCAGCGTGTACAGACCCATCGCCGGCGAAACCTCGGGCAGGACCCGGCCACTCGCCTCGACCATGACCCAACGCATATCCGACGGCGACAGCTCGGGATAGAATTTACAGGCGTCGCGCGCCATGTCCTCAAGCTCGGCGATCGCCTCAATACCCGCGAACCCACCGCCGATGAACACAAATGTAAGCGCTCGGCGCCTTAGCTGGGGGTCATTGCTGGACGCGGCGGAGTCCATCCGCTCGATGACCTTGTTTCGGATGTGGATCGCCTCGGCCACACTCTTGAAACCGATGCCCAGCTCCGCGAGACCGGGAATCGGCAGCGTCCGCGCGACAGACCCGGGACAGCCGACGAGGACGTCATAGTGAAGTTCGTAGGGTGTGCCCTGGTTCGGCGCGATGTACGCCCGTCGCTGGGCGTGGTTGAGGCCAGTCACACTGCCACTGACAACCCTGCAGCCATTCAGCACGCTACGTAGTGGTACAACGACATGACGCGGTTCGAGGTTGCCCGCCGCCGCCTCCGGCAAAAAAGGCTGATATGTCATGTACGAGTTGGGTTCGACCACCGTCACAGTCGCCTCGCCCTGACGAAGCCGCCGCTGAAGACGCAAAGCCGTGTACATACCGACGTAACCGCCGCCCACAACAAGGATGTGCGGAGGATGTCCAAAGCTCATACAAAAAAGGTACCCGTCGCCACGGTGCTATGCCTCCTGATACACGATCGGTACGGCAGGCAGCAGAGTGACATGCAACACGCAGAGATCAACATAGTGATACTTACGACGATCGTGGTTCAGTTAGAGGGCCCGGCAATAGGGACACGGCGTCGCGGGGCGGGGGCACGCGCCTCGCGTTATCACTCCCCATCCATCGGCGCGCGATGCGCGGGTGCCCCGGCTCGCCGGTCGCCACCAACATCTCCGGTGGCTCCCCGCGCCGCCTCGCGATGCACGCACCCCAGCCCCGCTCTTTGACCCACGCCCCTATTGCCGGGCGCTCTTATCATCAGCCGCCGGTCCCATGCCGGCCGTAGCCGCCGCTTTGCCGAGCACCGCGTCGAGCATCCCCGCCGTGACCCGTCCGGTGAACGTGTTCTGCTGGCTCGGGTGGTAGCAACCGAGGACAACCAGCCCCTCCTCATGCGCGGCCTCGAGAACGACACGGCTGGCGTGTCCGAACACCGGCCGGGGCGACGGTACGGAGTAGCCTGCCCGCGCCAGCGCCGGCCACAGCGCCGTCCACGCGAAGCCGCCCAGCACCACGAGCACGCGCAGGGTGGGTCGCAATAACGCGAGCTCCTGGACGAGCCAGGAGCGGCAGGTGTCCCGCTCGGCTGTGGTCGGCTTGTTCGCCGGTGGCGCGCAGCGGACCGCGGCCGCGATACGGGTGGCGACAAGACGCTGACCGTCACCGGCCGATATCGACGTTGACAGCCGCGCCAGCCCGGCCCGGTGCAGGGATGCGAACAACCAGTCGCCGCTGCGGTCTCCGGTGAATGTCCGTCCGGTACGGTTGCCGCCGTGCGCCGCCGGTGCCAGCCCCACGATGAGCACCCGGGCGTCGGCCGGACCGAATGAGGGCACCGGCCGGCCCCAGTAACGCTCATGGGCGAAGGCAGCCCGCCGTTCCCGCGCGACCTCCTCGCGCCAGCCGACCAGGCGGGGGCAGGCTCGGCACACCGACATACGGGCGTCCAGCTCGGCCGTGTCACCCGCGCTGGCGGCCAGCCGTTCGACATCGGCCGCGGTGACCGCTACCGCGGTCGCAGCCGACGCGGGATCATCCGGCCAGCCCGAACCGGGCAGCACCGGCCGGCGATCATCGACCGCATGAACATCACTCCTGTCAGCGCGGATCCCGTCCACGCTGACAACCGTAGAGGTGCTCAGCCAAGCAGCGAGAAGGCGATGCCGTCGAGGATGTCATGCTCACTGGCGATCACCCCGGCGGCGCCGACCCGCTCGATCAGCGTGCGCAGCACCAACGCCCCCGCGACGATCACGTCAACCCGGCCGGGATGCATCACCGGGAGCGCGGCCCGCTGCGCGTGCGACATCGCCGCGAGCCGGCCGGCCACAGCGGCAACGTCCGCGGCCGCGGTCGCCGACAGGTGGATGCGGCCCGGGTCGTAACCGGGCAGATCGGCGGCAAGAGCGGCCACCGTCGTGACTGTTCCGGCCACCCCGACGAGCGTCGCGGCCGAACGGATCGGCACGGTCCGCTCAGCCAGGTCGAATGCGGCGTGGGCGTCGGCTGCCACGGAGGCAAGTTGCGCGGCTGTGGGCGGATCGTCGTGCAGGTGCCGCTCGGCCAGCCGGACGCACCCGACGTTCACCGACCTCGCCGCATGCACGTTTTCGGCGTCGCCCAAGACCAGCTCCGTCGAGCCACCACCGATGTCGGCCACCAGGAACGGCTCGGGGTACCCACGCAGCTCCCGAGTGGCACCGGCGTAGGACAGCGCGGCCTCCTCCTCGCCAGTGATCACCTCAGGGTCGACGCCGAGAATCGAACGCACGCCGGCCACCAGCACATCCTGGTTGCGGGCGTCCCGGGTCGCGCTGGTGGCCACCATCCGGACCTTGACAGCGCCCAGTCTGTCGATCTCCTTGGCATAGTCACGTAACGCCGCGAACGTCCGTTCCAGCGCGTCGGGCGCCAATTCACCGGTCCGGTCGACCCCGGCTCCCAGCCGAACGATCTCCATCCGGCGGGTCAGATCGCGCAGGAGCGGAGCGGTCCGCCCCACCAAGGGCTGCCCGGCTGCCAGGTGACCATCCGCCGGCTGACCGGCTGCCGCGGGCATGGTGCCCGCATCGCTGACCGCCTCCGCGACCAGCAGCCGGATCGAATTGGTACCGCAGTCGACCGCGGCCACGCGGGTCATGTCGATCAGACCTCTCGTTCGGTGGTGGGGCTGGTGCCGACAGCGACGCATGGGCCGCGGGCGCCCCAGTCCGCCAGCAGTTCCAGCGCCTCGTCCCCGAACGGGTTGATTCCCGAACCAGCCGCCAGACTATGCGCGACCAGTACGTGCAGGCATTTCACCCTGGTCGGCATGCCACCGGCACTCACCATGCCGGGCAGTTCGGCAAGGGCGGCCCGGCGGGCCAGGTAGTCCCGGTGCGCGTCGTCGTAGCGACAGGCAAGATCCCCGCCGCGGGCACGGTCGGCGGCGAGCCGCTCGGTCATCTCCCGCATCAGCCCGGACGCCTCCAGCCGCCCGATCGCCGACGCCGCTCGCGGACAGGTCAGGTAGTACAGCGTCGGGAACGGCGTGCCGTCGTCCAATCTCGGCCAGGTCTCGACCACGTCGGGCAGGCCGCAGGAGCAACGATGGGCAACCCGGTGCATCGCCCGGGGCGGCCGGCCGAGCTGACACGCCACAACCGCGCAATCCTCGGGGCCGACGAGATCGTCACTCATCGTGACGCAGCCAGGGAGGTCTGCGTCGGCTGGCGGGAATCCGGCTGGCCAAGGCCGGTCCGCGCACCCGTCGCGGGCTGCCCCGCGGCGGCGGCGCCCGCGGACGGCGCCGCCGACGGGGATATCGCAGCCGGTGCCAGATAGACCTTCTCCCCCGGCTGCGTGAAGTGCAGCCTCATCCGGGCCTCATCCCGAGTCCATTCAGGATCATCGTAACCAGCCACCGCGGTCTTCAGAGCCTCCACCCGTTTGCGCTGCTCAGCGTTTTGCGCGGCCAGTTCGTTGAGCTGGCTCTGCTGCTGGAGATACAGCCGCAACGGATAGGCGAGGGTCAGTATGAGCACGCAGATCACCACCACCAGCAGGGTCATACGGGTGGTCAAGGCGCTACGGCGCGCTTCTGGCATCAGCGTGCGGTCGACGACCAGCGCGGGAAGGCGGCGGCACCGCCATAGCGGGCGGCGTCGTCGAGCCCCTCCTCGATGCGCAGCAGCTGGTTGTACTTGGCGACCCGCTCGCTGCGCGCCGGGGCGCCCGTCTTGATCTGCCCGGCGTCGACGGCCACCGCGAGATCCGCGATGGTCGTGTCCTCGGTCTCACCGGAACGGTGCGAGATCATGCAGCGGTAGCCGTTGCGATGCGCAAGCGAGACCGCGTCCAGCGTCTCGGTGAGAGTGCCGATCTGGTTGACCTTGACCAGCAACGCGTTCCCGGCTTTGTCCGCGATACCCCGCGCAAGCCGCTGCGGATTGGTGACGAACAAGTCGTCACCGACGAGCTGTACCGCGTCGCCGAGCCGGGCTGTGAGCCGCACCCAGCCGCTCCAGTCGTCCTCAGCGAGTGGATCCTCGATCGACACGATCGGGTAGGCCGCGACCAGTTCGGCGTAGTAGTCGCTGAGCTCCTCGGCGGTGCGCGTCGCTCCCTCGAACTGGTAGGAGCCGTCGGCGAAGAACTCGGTCGAGGCCACGTCCAAGGCAAGGGCGATGTCCTCCCCCGGCCGGAATCCCGCCTTGTCGATGGCCGCCACAAGCAGGTCGAGCGCGGCCCGGTTGGTGGGCAGGTTCGGGGCGAAACCGCCTTCGTCACCGACAGCGGTCGCCAGCCCCTGGGCCTTGAGCACGCCCTTGAGCGCCTGATATGTCTCGGCGCCCCAGCGCAGCGCCTCGGCAAAGGTCGACGCCCCGATCGGGGCAATCATGAACTCCTGGATGTCGACGTTTGTATCGGCGTGTGCGCCGCCGTTGACAACGTTCATCATCGGTACCGGCAGCAGATGCGCGCCGGGACCACCGAGATAGCGGTACAGCGGCAGGTCCGACGCTTTCGCGGCGGCCCTCGCGACCGCGAGGCTCACCCCGAGGATGGCGTTTGCCCCCAGACCGGACTTGTCCGGCGTAGCGTCCAGATCCAGCAGCGTCAGGTCGAGAATGCGCTGCTCGGTGGCTTCGAGGCCCACGATCTCGGGCCCGATGCGGTCAATGACACCGGCTACCGCCTTCCCCACGCCCTTACCGCCGTAACGGGTGTCGCCGTCACGCAGTTCGACCGCCTCGAAGGCGCCGGTGCTCGCGCCACTGGGTACGGCGGCACGGCCGAGAGTGCCGTCATCCAAGACGACTTCGACCTCGACGGTGGGGTTGCCACGCGAGTCAAGAATCTCGCGGGCGCCTACGGCCTCGATGGACGGCACGGGTTTCGACCTCCGGAGTAACGCAGCCGACGGGAACTATGGCGAGTGTGGCGCTTATGGCCTCGGAGCCTCCGAGTGCGCACACGTCATGATCACACACTTCGGCCCAGCAGGATGGACATCAGCGACGACGGACAACAACAACACTGACAAGTACAGCCCGGCCGAGACTATCGCCAGCACGGCCCGTGCCACCCAGGTTCGGCACGCCACGCCGAAAGGTTCGGGATCCGGTCATGGCGGGCATACCCCGGCACCCGATGCCGCATCAAGGTGATCTAGAGGAAAGCTGCCCGTACGGGTGCGCCGAAGGCCGTCAGCTGAGCCGGCCGATCGGCGGCATCAGCAGCGGACCGCCCAGCGGCAGCCCGGCCCGTGCCGCGGCCGCCGCCAGCGGGCCCCAACCACCGGTGAACGCCGTGTCCGCGAACAACGCCGGCCCCCCGAACACAGCCGCCGCGGCGGACACAGCGGACGAGGCAAGGCCACCGACGAGAGAACCGGCCGGACGCGCCCCCAGCCCACCCATAACGCCCGCTCCGGCGGCGGCATCCTCGCTCGACCGTGCCGAGCGCACCCTGTCGACCAGGCCGGACCTCGGCAGGACACGCAGCCGCGGGGTGTCCGCCCCTGGCCGGCCGGCCTTCTCCCAGGCCAGCTCGCAGGCGCGGGAGAAACCTCCCAGTTCGTCCACGAGGCCGCGCTCGCGGGCGTCAGTGCCGGTCCACACCCGACCGCGGGCGACCTCGTGCACCTCCTGGAACGACATGCCCCGGCCGGCGGCGACCTTGGTGACAAAATCGTCGTACACCCGGTCGAGGAACTCCTCCAGCTTCTCCCGCTCGGCCGGACTGAACGCGCGCCGCGGTGAGGTCATCAGCGCGTTCTCCCCCTCGGCGACCGCGCCGAAACGCACCCCCACCTTGTCCAGGAGCGCACGGACGACCTGTTTGCCGCCGAACACCCCGATCGAACCGGTGAGGGTCCCCGGGTTCGCCACAATCACGTCCGCGCCAAGCGCGACGAAGTACCCACCGGACGCGGCAACCGAACCCATCGACACCACGACCGGACGGCCGGTCGCCTGGAACCGTTCAACCTCCCGGCGAATCAGGTCGGAAGCCACATACGAGCCGCCGGGGCTGTCGACGCGAAACACGGCCGCAGCGACATCGTCGTCCCGGCCGGCGGCGCGGAAAGCCGCGGTGAGCGCGTCGGCCGTCATGACGGGACCCGCCAGCGGCGACCGGCCCGGATGGCCGAGGACCACCGGCCCGGTCCCATGGATGACCGCGATCACCCGGCGCCGCTCGGAGCGCGCCGCGCCGAGCGCGGGGACGCGCGGCCGGGAGGCCTCCCGCCGCAGCGACACGCGGCGGTAATGGGACAGGTACTGGAGCGTCACGCCGTCGTCCCGGTCAGCACCGCTCTCGGCAGCACCGCTCTCGGCAGCACCGCTCTCGGCAGTGCTGGGACCCGGACTGGGCGCGGCGCCGGTCCCGACCTGGCGGGCGTGGGTCTTGGCCGCGGCGTACACCTCGTCCCGGTAACCCAGCCGATCGACGAGGCCCGCCTCCCGGGCCTGCGCACCGGACAGCGGCGCGCTGTCGATCAGTTCGCGGACCCGGTCCGGCGGCAGGGCGCGCCCAGTGGCGATGCCATCAATGATCATAGACAGGCTGGAGGTGACGATCCGGCCGCTCGCCTCACGATGCGCGTCGGTGAAATCACGCTCGACGAACGTGTTGACGGCATTCTTGTACTCGTGGCGCTGGCCGGCCTGGATCTCTATCCCGAGCCGGTCCAGGGCGTCGCGCAGGAACGGCGTTTCCAGCGCCACGCCGGTAGCGCCCAGCTCCCCCGGCGGCGCGAGCCAGATCTCGTCGAAGGCGGACGCGAGGTAGTACGGGATCGTCCCGCCGCCGAACTCGCCGAACGCGTCCGCATAGGCAAAGGCCCTGCCACCGGCCGCGCGAAAGGCGAGCACCGCGTCACGGATCTCCTGGGCGCGCGCAAGCGGCATCCCGCAGGGAGCGATCCGCGCGATGAGCGTGGACGCGCGGTCATCCGAACCCGCCCGGCGCAGTCCGTCCACCATGGCGCGCAACGTTGGCTGGCGGCGCGCCAACGCCGCGGCCAGCGGGTCGGCGGGTATCCCCTCGAGCGGATCGACGGTCAGATCAAGCTCAAGGACGATCGGCTCGAACCGTCGTGCGTACAGGCGGTGGATGCTTGCCAGCGCCTGTCGCGGAGTGCCTTCTGCCATGGAACGAGGCTACGCGCGACAGTCCGCCCCGTTCCGCCCGCATCGGTCCGATGCATCACCAACAGCGACCATCATCCTGTTTTCTGAGCATGACCCGCCTTTCACCGACGGACACCGACGAACCCTGACGAACACCGATGAACACCGATGACAATGCGCGGCCGGAAGCCCAGGGGCCCGAACGAGCAAGGGGCCGCTGGCCGAGTCGGTCAGCGTGCGGCGCCGGGTGGGATCTCGCCCGCGGACCGCCAGTGGGCGCGCCAGGAGTCCGCGCCCGCGGCCCGCGGGTCCGCACCGGCGGCGCGGATGGCCTCCTCGGTAGCGGCGAGGGTGTCCCGGAACCGGCGGGCAGCGGCCCGCAGCGCCGCCTCCGGATCGACGCCGGCCTGCCGGGCCAGTGCTACCGCGGCGAACAGCAGGTCACCCACGGTCCGCTCCGCCGCGGCGGCGGGTACGTCCACGGCGGCGGGCAGGTCCACCGGAACGAGCAGCCCGGCGATGACCTCGGCCGGCGACGACAGCCGACCCGCGCCGAGCACAACGTCCTCGGGTACCCCGACCTTCACCGCACGCTTCTGCAGCTTCGCGGCCAGCGCCAGCGACGGCTGGGACAGCGGGACGCCCTCGGTGACCGACCGGCGGCCCTTCTCAGCATCCTTGATTATGTCCCAGTTCGTCTCGACCGCGGCGGGGCCGTCCACCGTCACCGATCCGAAGACATGGGGATGACGCCGGACGAGCTTCTCCGTGAGCCCAGCGGCCACGTCGTCGATGTCCCAGGCCATCGCGCGGCCGCCGATCCCAGCTCCGTCACCGGCAGCTCCGTCACCGGCGGCTCCGTCACCGGCGGCTCTGCCAGCGGGGGCGCTGACGCCCGCGGGAACACCCATGCCGTCGCCCTCGGCGGCGATCCGGGCATGGAACAGCACCTGCATGAGTACGTCGCCAAGCTCCTCGCGCAGCTCGGCGTGGTTGCCGTCCTCGATTGCCTGGAACGCCTCGTAGGCCTCCTCCAGCAGGTAGGACGCAAGCGAGGTGTGGGTCTGCGCCGCGTCCCACGGGCAGCCGCCGGGTGAGCGCAGCTGGTCCATCACGGCAACGGCGTCCAGGAGCTTCGCCCCGCGCAGGTCATGTGAGCCCTCGACGACGGACACGGCGAGGCCGGGGCCTGCCGCGGCCTCGAGCGCGGCCAGCGTTTCCCGCTCGCGAACCAGGTCCGCCTCGCCGGCCGCTCCCGGGCCGCCGGTCGGGGCGGCCAGCCACACCACCGGCCGGGACGAGTCGGCGCGGGCCCGGCCACACAGCTCCTCGACAACGGCGGACGCATCCGGACCCGCCAGGACCTCGACCGGTACGCCGGCCGCGGCGAGCGCGTCGCGCTGCGGATGCGCCGCCAGCCCGCAGTGGACGGCGGAGGCCGCCCGCAGCAGGTCCCACGCGGCCACGCCCAACAACCCGGGCGCGACCCGCGGGCTGGTCACAAGGACGACGATTCTCGCCGTCATGACCGACGGGCCATCATGCGGCTCACTGGGCCATCGCGCCTGTCCGGCCCAACGGCTCCGGCGCGGGGGTGGTCGCGACCGAGCCAGCGGCGGCGAGCACCGTCAGCTGGGATGGCGACCAGACACCGAACCTGGGATTGATCGAAATGTTCACCCGTTGCGAAATCTGGCGGAGCTGCGCTTCCACGGCCGCGGCCCGCTCCGTGGAGAGCAGCCGAGTGAGGAACGGCTTGGCCTGGTCGAAGCTCAGTGGGAGGGAGCCGAACTGGGCGACGGACTGATCATAGGCCTCGCGGGCAGCTGTGTCGGAGGCGAGGGCGTTCGGCGCGAGACGGTCCGCGAGCGCGAGGTCAAGAGCCCTGGCGCGGACCAGCATCTGTAGATCCTCACGAGCGAACCCGCTCTGGGCCACCGCCTTTTCGAAACCCGCGACGCTGCCGTACCGCAGCACCCCGAAGGTCTGGTAATAGGCGTCAACATCCTGGCCGGTGACCGTCACCCCGAGCTGGCGGGCCCGCTGTTCGGCGAGGCTGGTCTGGACAAGCTCGGTGAGCACCTGCCGCTGAAGATCACTGCGTTCGATCGGCGCGGCGCTCTGCCCGGTCTGCGCGTCCTGGGCGGGGCCAACCGCCTGGACGGCGGCCATGCCGCGGTCGACGATCCCGCGCAGGGTCGATGTCTGGATCATCTCGTCGCCTACCTGCGCGGCAGACCCCGCGTGCGTGGTACAGGCGGATGAGGTC
The DNA here is from genome assembly GCF_917627385.1 of Protofrankia sp. CiT1. Taxonomy (GTDB): domain Bacteria; phylum Actinomycetota; class Actinomycetes; order Frankiales; family Frankiaceae; genus Protofrankia. The sequence continues at coordinate 76,744 of NZ_CAKJTL010000041.1, read as the reverse complement.
ACAACGACCAGCGCGACGCTGACCAGAACACGGCGGACGGCAGAGCGGGTCTTCACGGCTGTGACCGTATCGGCTTACCGTCTGCCGCGCACACGCCGCCCCCGGGAAAAGTCCTGCCCGGCAACGCGAGAAAAATCAGCGGGGCGCGGCGGCGGCCGCCGCGACGGAATCACCGACGACCGCATCCAGCACACCCGCGGCCCAGACGAGGACGGCGCGGTCGCGCAACGGCCGGGCACCGATCCGCGGGGATTCCGCCGGTGCCGGCACCAGAATGGTGCGCACCGCCTGCTTGACCACGGACCCCTTGTACAGGCGCTGCACACGCATGGCCTGGCTTTCGCGCAGCTCCAGCGGAGCGAACCGCACCTGGCGGCCCTGCACCGTGATCTCGGTAACGCCGTAACGACGGGCAAGCACGCGCAGCGACGCCACCGCAAGCAGATTCTCCGCGGGCTCTGGCAGCGCGCCGAACCGGTCGAGCAGTTCGGCGCGCACCTCGGCGATGTCGTCATCACCCGCGGCACCGGCCAGCCGTCGGTAGGCGTCCAGGCGCAGCCGTTCGCTGGGAACATAGTCGTGCGGGAGACTCGCGTTCACCGGGAGCTCCACCTTGACGTCGGGCAGCTCCTCGACCGCCGTCCCCTTGAAATCCGCGACAGCCTCGCCGACCATCCGCACATAGAGGTCGAACCCGACCGAGGCGATATGCCCGGATTGTTCACCGCCGAGCAGGTTACCCGCTCCGCGTATTTCCAGATCCTTCATGGCGACGGCCATGCCAGCGCCGAGGTCGGTGTGCTGGGCGATGGTGACAAGCCGGTCGTGCGCGGTTTCGGTAAGTGGTTTGTCCGGCGGGTAGAGAAAATACGCATAAGCGCGTTCCCGGCCGCGGCCGACACGTCCCCGCAACTGGTGCAGCTGGGAGAGGCCGAACACGTCGGCACGTTCCACGATGAGGGTGTTGGCATTGGAGATGTCAAGCCCGGATTCGACGATCGTGGTACAGACGAGGACGTCGAACTGCTTTTCCCAGAACGCGACCATGACCTGCTCGAGGGCGTCCTCGCCCATCTGGCCGTGGGCCGTGGCGATACGCGCCTCCGGGACAAGCTCGCGCAGCCTCGCCGCGGCCCTGTCAATCGACTCCACCCGGTTGTGGATGAAGAAGACCTGGCCCTCCCGCAGCAGCTCACGCCGGATCGCGGCGGTGACCTGCCGGCTGTCACTCGGGCCGACAAAGGTGAGTACCGGGTGCCGCTCCTCCGGCGGGGTGTCAATCGTCGACAGCTCCCGGATCCCGGTGATCGACATCTCCAGCGTCCGAGGGATCGGGGTGGCGCTCATGGTGAGCACGTCCACCGCGGTCCGCATTTTCTTCAGGTATTCCTTGTGCTCGACGCCGAACCGTTGTTCCTCGTCGATTATCACCAGGCCTAGATCTTTGAAGTGGGACGCGGAGGACAGCAGCCGGTGAGTCCCGATCACCACGTCGACACCGCCCTTGGCGAGTCCTTCCAGCACGGCCTTCTGCTCGGCCGCGGAATTGAACCGCGACATCGCACGGACGGTCACCGGAAATGCCGCATACCGCTCGGAAAACGTCTGGAAATGCTGTTGGACGAGCAGCGTGGTGGGGACGAGAACGGCAACCTGTTTGCCGTCCTGTACCGCCTTGAACGCGGCCCGCACCGCGATCTCCGTCTTACCGTAGCCGACATCGCCGCAGATGACCCGGTCCATGGGGACGGGTTTACACATGTCGGCCTTCACCTCCTCGATGGCCGAAAGCTGGTCGGGAGTCTCCCGGAAGGGGAAGGCATCCTCCAGCTCCCGCTGCCACGGGGTGTCCGGTCCGTAGGCGTATCCCGGCGCGGCCATCCGTGCGCTGTACAGCCGGATCAGCTCGCCAGCGATCTCCTTGACGGCCTTGCGGGCGCGTCCCTTGCGCTTGGCCCAGTCCGCGCCGCCGATGCGGTCAAGGCTCGGGCCCTCGCCACCGACATAACGGGTGACCTGTTCGAGCTGGTCGGTCGGGACGTAGAGGCGGTCGCCCTTGGCGTACTCCAGGACGAGGTACTCCCGGGTCGCGCCGGCAACGGTCCGGGTGACCATCTCGACGTAGCGGCCGACCCCGTGGGCGTCGTGGACGACCAGGTCACCGGAACGCAGTGCCAGCGGGTCGATGCCCTTGCGGCGGCGGTGCGGCATCCGGCGCATGTCCTTGGTGGTCACGCCCCGCTGGCCGGCGAGATCCGCCTCGGTCAGGACGGCGAGGCCAAGCAGGTCGCTGGTGAAGCCGGTCCCCAGCTGGCCGCAGGTGACCGTGGCGACACCGCGGGACAGCCTGGCCTCCTCGCTGAGGCGGGCGCCGAGATCAGCGTCCCGCAACAGCTCGACCAGCCGCTGGGCCGGCCCGTGCCCCTCCGTGATAAGCAGGACGCGCCAGGAGTCCGCCAGCCAGCCCTTGATGTCCGCGAGCGCGCGCGCGGTGTCACCGTGGTAAGCGGTCGCCGGGCGCAGGCTGGAGACCACCGAGTTCTCGTCGAGATCCTCCTCGCTGGCAACGCCTTCTGACCGGTCGCCAGCCGCGAACCGATCGCCACCGGTTGCGGCCGTGGCCGAAGCCACGGCCGAGGCGCCGGCGTTGAACGGGCTGACCGACCACCACGGCAGCCCGATCTCGGCGGCACGCTGACGGACCTGCGCGATCGAGCGGTAGGCAGCCGCGCTGAGGTCGATCGGGGCGCTGCCGCCGAGCGCCGCCGTGCTCCAGGACGCATCCAGGAACTCCTGGCTCGTCCGCACCAGCTCGGCGGCGCGGGTGCGGATCCGTTCCGGGTCGCACACCAGCACGTGCGTTCCAGCGGGCAGTTCGTCGAGCATCAGCACCATCCGGTCGGACAGCACCGGCGCGAGCGCCTCCATGCCATCCACCGGAGTACCGTCCGCGATCTTGTCAAGGATGTCGACGAGCTCGGGGTGCGTGCCCGCCAGTTCCCGGGCGCGGGCCCGGACCTCCGGCGTGAGCAGCAGCTCCCGACATGGCGGCGCGAACAGCTGACGGCGGCCGCCCTCGGCGGTGTCCGCGGTGTCGGTCAGTGCCCGCTGATCCGCCACGGAGAACGCCCGGATGTCCTCGACCTCATCGCCGAAGAACTCAACCCGTAGCGGATGTTCCTCTGTGGGCGGGAAAATGTCGAGGATGCCGCCACGGACCGCGATTTCGCCACGCCGCTCCACCAGATCGACCCGGTGGTAGGCGATCCCGACCAGCTTTTCCACCACGCCGCTCGGGTCAGCGCTGTCACCGACCCGCAGCGACACCGGTTCCAGGTCGCCGAGCCCGGCGACCTGCGGCTGCAAAACGGCACGGACCGGCGCGACCACGACCGACAGCGGCGGCAGGCCGGTGCTGTACGGGTGCGCCAAGCGGCGCAGCACGGCAAGCCGGAGCCCGACCGTATCGGCCCGCGGGGACAACCGTTCGTGCGGCAGGGTCTCCCAGCTGGGGAAGACCGCGACCGTGGCCGGGTCGATCATGCTCGACAGCGCGGCGGCAAGATCCTCCGCTTCCCGGTCGGTCGCGGTCAGCGCCAGCACCGTCCGGCCGCCCCGGGTGGCGAGCGCGGCGGCGGCGAACGGCCGCAGGGCGGCCGGAGCCGACAGGTCAAGCCGGAGGTCACCGACCGAGGCAAGCGCTCGGGCCAGGGCCGGATCAGCACCCGGACTGCTGGTCAGGACGTCCAACAGCGGGGCGAGGGTCATAGGTGCGTCCCGAGCCTCTCGAAGAACGGCGCAATCTACGGACGGACACGACGTCGCGAACCCGGTCGCCGACGGCGTACCGGAGATCTCCCACAAACACCCCGCGACGCCGGCACGCGAGGTGTTATGCCCAACCTTACGCGTCGGGCGCCCCGGCCCGCCGTGCGGCCCGGTCCCTGCCCGCAGGCGGCGGCCGCGCCAGGCCCCCGCAAGCCCCTCCCGGGGCCGGAGGTTGCCTCCCGTGGGTACCGCGTCACCACAGGCGCTGGTACTCGCGGGCAGCCAGCGGGCTCATCGTCGGGTTGATCAATGCCGGCCGGACATCGCCGGCCCGGTCCTCGTTGGAGTAAGCCTCATAGGCGAGTATGTCGGCATTACTGACGAACAGCTCGTGCATTTTCGCCACAAACAGGGTGTTGTCGCCACCGGCCTGACCAAGCGCCCCGGCCTTCGTTCCCTCCTTCGCCACCACGCCCCACTCCGGCACTGAAAACAGCTTGTTGTGCAGCCGGGCGAAACGGATCGCCCGGCATAACCCGTCCAGACCATCGCACTGAGCGTCAAAAGTCGCCGAATCCACGCTCGGCGGATACTGATCGTAGATATCAATGCCGATGACGTCGACGTAGGCGTCCCCGGGATACAGCTCGAACGCGTCGACCGTCCCGACCGATCCGTGCGCGCCGAAGTTCCAGTCAAGACGAACCCGCGGGTCGGCCCGGCGGATCGCGGCTGCGGCGTTGCGGTAGCACCTGATCCATAACGCCGGGTTGGACGCGGACCACGCGAACCGCGTGCCGTTGAACTCCCATCCCAGCCGGACGAACGAACTGCCGCGGCCCTCGGCCACGAGCCAGCGCCCGAAATCGCGCCAGTAGCCGTCGTACCCGCCCGCAGCACAGTCCGCCAGGTTGCCCCGGTCCGGTCCGGACTCCGGGAACAGCGGCTGGCTGATGACCCACGTGCCGGAAAAGCCCGCGAAGTGGGCGCGGTCGTTCCCGATCCACGGCCGGACGATTGTCCGCCAGCCTGACCGATCGGTGTAGGTGACCACCACATCGTTGGGTCGCCCGCGAAAGCCCGCCCAGGCGTCCGCCTCGGCAAGCGTCCCGGCGGCCACGCCACTTGGGAAGCGCCCCGCATGAGATGCCGGCGCGACCCGCGGTATCCCCGCCGCGGCCGTCTCGTCACCGACGGCAGCGGCGCCCACGGACGCATCCGCTGTGGCCATTGCCGTGGCCACTACCGTGGGAATGCCGTCCATACCGCCGCCGGGCACCAGCGGTGGGGCTGGCGGGCCTGCTCCGGTCTGGTTCGCTCCAACCGGAGTCAGCCGCCAGGCGATCAACGCGAGAAGCACGGCGATGACGATGCCCGTGCCGGGCAGCAGCCGGCGGCCCCAGCGAGCACGGCGCGGTCCCGATCGCGCTGGCCCCGCCGCCCCGACACGCTGTCGGCCAAGGCGCCGCACTCAGCCACCCCCCATACCGCCGGGCCACCGGGCCCTCGGGCGCATGAAAAAATCACGACCGCACACCCCCAACCATGCAAGGATCTTCGATGGCACGGCCGCGGAGCACCAAAGATCGGCACGGCTGACGTAAACCAGCCGCGATCTCGGATACCCCGACGAACTGTAACGAAGGAGATCCGACCGGCGGCGGGCAGTCCAACCGAACCCGCCCCTACCGATACCCACAATGATCATGGGAACCGGCCGCACAGACATCCGAGCACCCGCCCGGCCCGCCCCAGCGAGCGCCGCCAGGAATGCGGCCCACTCCGCGGGGGAACAACCTGTCACGTTCCATCCTGGCCGGGTCAGCTGATTAGCCATGGGAGTTAGCCATGGGAGACGAAGAAAATCATGATGGCGGGCACCAGGCCCGCCGAAAAAAGACAACAAGCAATAAATCTTCCCATACCGGATCTACCAGTCGTCATTCTGTGCGGTGGCATGGGAGCCAGCTTGCGCGAGACGTTCGAAACACGCCCTGGCCGCATGCCGCGCTCCCCTGGCGAGGCGAGCCATGATGGCGGGGCACGGGCTGTCGGGACACGCCTGTACGATCTGGTCGCCGAACTCACTCCCATGATGCGCAGCATCACCGGCGACGGCGTCCGCAAGACGCTGGCAACGGTCCGCGGAGCTCTCGAACCGGCGGTTCCCTTCGCCGTGCGCGAGGTGCCCACCGGGACACCGGTACTCGACTGGACGGTACCGAAGGAGTGGAACGTCTCGCAGGCCTGGCTGGCCGGCCCGGACGGCCAGCGCGTCCTCGACGCCGCGGACAACCCGCTGCACCTGCTTAACTACAGCATACCCACGCACACCCGGCTGTCTCTGCCTGACCTGCTACCGCGCCTGCACTCCCTGCCCGACCACCCCGACTGGGTGCCCTACCGCACCTCCTATTACCACGAGGCCTGGGGGTTCTGCCTGAGCGACCGGCAGCGCCGCGAGCTGCCGGACGGTGAGTACGAGGTACATATCGACACGACGCTCACCGACGGCTCGCTGACCTTCGCCGAGATTGCGCTGCCCGGCAGCAGCCCGCGGGAATTTCTTGTCACCACTCATGTCTGCCACCCCGGCATGGCCAACGACAACGCCTCCGGCATCGCCACGGCCACACTGCTTGCCGCGGCGCTCGCGGACCGGCCCCGGCGGCTGAGCTACCGGTTCCTGTTCATTCCCGGAACAATCGGGGCAATCACCTGGCTTGCCCACAACCGTGAGAGCGTCGACGGTATCGAGCACGGCCTCGTGCTGACCGGGCTCGGCGACCGTGGGCAGCCGACATACAAACGCAGCCGGCGCGGTGACGCCGGCATCGACCGGGCCGTGACGCGGGCGCTGAAGGAAACAGGCCGGCCGTACAACGTGATCGATTTCTCGCCCTACGGCTATGACGAGCGCCAGTTCTGCTCCCCTGGTTTCAATCTGCCGGTGGGTCGATTCGGCCGCAGCCCACATGGCACGTACGCGGAGTATCACACGTCCGCCGACAATCTGGGCTTCGTGACAGCCACAGGTCTCAACGACTCCTTTGCAATCATCCTGCGCACGATCGAGATCTGTGAACGGGACCGGACCTGGACCAGCACATCCCCGTTCGGGGAACCACAGCTGGGACGGCGCGGTCTGTATCGCTCGATCGGCGCCACCCTGGACCGCGAGGCTGTCGAAATGGGTCTGCTGTGGGTCCTCAACCTCGCTGACGGCAGCCACAGCATGATCGACATAGCCGACCGCGCGGATCTGCCGTTCAACACAGTCGCGGACGCGGCAGACGCCCTCGCGGCGGTGGGCCTGTTGGCCTAAACCGAAGAGCCGCCAAAGCCCCGCTGGGGCACATACCAGATATCACGTGCGTACCAGGTCAGCAGAAGCAGCCCCAGGTAAACCACAACCGGGCTGAGCAGGCTGCTCGACAACACCATGTAGAAGACCAGCAGCGCGCCGGAGAGGACGAACGACGGGGATCCGCACACGAACGCCCACACGATCAGGACCAGGAAAGCCGCCCCACCGACGAGACCGTACTCGAGGACAAGTTTGGGCAGCATGGCGTAGTTCAACGGCAAGCCGGTGCTGTGCATGAACTCGTCGGCATCCCGGTCAGACCAGCCCGGCCCGGAGCCGAAGAGCACGGTCAGCGGATCACCGCCCAGCCGGTCGTAGGTCCGGGTGTAGGGCTGGACGAAACGCAGGCTGCCGCTGGAACTGCTCGTGGCTGTCTCGGTGGCGCGTTCGGCGAATACGTCCGCCGCCGGGGTGAAACTCACGGCGGTCACCACCAGCGCGAGACCAGCCACCGCCGTTGCCGCGAACCGAGGTCCTTTATGGACCGCGAGCAGTACCAGCGCGGCGGCGAGCAGGATCACGCCAGTCCCCGAGACCGTGGTCAGTATCGCCACCACGAGGAGCGGCAAACGCCACCGGCGCACACCCCGCAATATCGAGACGACCAGACCGATAGCGAGGAACTGCGAGCAGAAGGACGGCTCCAGACAGACGAACGCATTCGCCTTGTACAGGCTGGAGCCGTATGCCACCGGATACGATGTGTTGAAGTTCCGCATAATCAGCTCGGGTGGCACGATCCCGCCGATGATGTCGCTGTAGTGCCAGCCCAGCAGCTGCAGGCCGAACTGCGCCACCGCGAAGCCGGCCAGCACTGCCGTCATGACCGCGAAACGGTCGAGCAGCCGAGGGAAGAGCGCCACCGACGTGTCAGCACGCAGGCGACAACAGAACGGCGCATAGGTCACCACCAGCAAGAGCAGCGATGTGAGCGAGTTGCCATCGAGGCCCCGGGTGAAAACAACCAGCGCCGAACTGACGCATGCCGCCATAGCGACCAGATATGCCTGGGTACGGCCCATGTCGGCCACCAGGTCACCCCGCGCGAGCAACACCGCGGCGCCACCGAGGACCCCGGGCAGCATCAGCGGCACCTGGGCGGAACCGACCGGGACCGCCAGCCGCTGGAGGAAGACCTCCCCGAACAGCAACATGGTCAGCAGCCGTAGCGGCCGGCGCGCCGCGGCCGGGTCGGTAACCGCGGCATCCGGATCGGGGATCGCCCAGCTCCGTGGGATGCGGATTGTCAGGCTTGTTGCCATAGGCGGCCATCCAGGTTGCTCCGTGGGACAGCCCCGAGCGCATGGCCGGTCCGGGCGTCAGCCACAAGCGCCTCCCGTGACCGCCCCGGCGTTCAGCGCTTGCCCATGGGACGAAGGTAGCGGTCCGTAACCTCCTTGTTGCCACTCCTGCGACGCCCAGCATCCCTCGACGGCCTCGATGAGGTGCCCGGTGCGGCAGCGGCACGGCCGCTTGCGCCCATGACCGGACCGACAAGGTCGTCAGTGGCGCTCACGGGCGCCACGTCATGCGCGGACCGCCGGACAGCGGATCGCCCGTCGAAGACCACGCCCACAATCCGCTCGGCCAACGCCGGCCAGTGCCGCGGGATCCGCGACAGCTCCTTGAGCGGGGAGTCGCCGCTGGCGAAAACAATGATGGCATCCGCCTGCGTGGCGGGCACCGCCGTCATCGGAAGCTCGTCGAGCGCCGGGGCCAGCAGAATGACGAGATCGACCGCGGGAGCACGGTCCGCCAGGATGGGCGCGAGGCCACCGGGACGGGCGGCTCGTGCCGGCGCGACCCGGTTGTACAGCAGATGCCCCCGTCCGGTACCGGATGAGCGGGCCAGGCAGGTCGGCTCGTGCGCCCAGCGGGGCAGCTCGCCGGAGACCGCCCGAGGCAACCGCTCCAGCGGCGCACGAACCTCCGATTCCGCGGAGGCATCAATGATCAACACAACGCCCTGGTCGTCTGACCAGCTTGCGGAAACGGCCGCCACCAGGTCCGCGCTCAGATCGCCCCGCGTCACCGGAGCGAGGGCCACCACTGTGACAGCGGGCGACAACACCGCTGACATGGCGGAGACAAGGGTGTCGGTCGGCAGCCCACCGCCCCGCTTCCCGGAAACCGCGGCGATCAGAGGAGCATCCAGCACGGCTGCCGCACCACGCCCGTCGAGCGCCGTTGGCCTGCGCAGGTAGGCGCACCAGACCACCGCTGCCGCCAGGAACAGCCCGACCAGCGCGCCGACCAGCGTGTTACGGAACAGGTGCGGTGCGACCTGGCCATCAGCGCGCGCGGGCTCCGCCAGGGTCACCGAACCGGCGGTCAACGCGGCGTTGACCTGCGCCTCGGGAATCCGCCGGTTGAGGTCCGCGAGCTGTGAGTTGAGATTGCTGATCTGGCTGGCAAGAACCTGATCGTCAGCGTTACGAGGCAGGGCGGCCTGCTGGGCCTGTAGCTTCTGAAGATTTTTGTAGATCTCATCGCGCAGGCTTGTCAGTCGCTGGACGGTACCACTACTGTCGTTTCCGTACTGGGAAAGTAGCTGTTGGTAAGCGGTCTCAGTAGACTGGACGAGCTGTGTCGCCCGCTCCGCGGTGCTGTCCCTGCCGACGATCGTGAAGAAGTAGCCCTCCCCCGACGGCGTTACCTTCAACCGTCTGGCCACGTAGAGCCGCGGCACCTTGAGCTGCTCAGCGATCAGGTCCAGGGCTGCGGTGGAGCCGGCGAACTGGGCCTGTGTCTGGACGGCTCTGCTCGCGTCGACCGAACCCGCGCCGAGCGCCGCGTTCGAGGTGTTCAGGAACACCCGGCCCGTCGCCTGGAAGACCGGGGCCTGTCGCTTGGCGAGGATGAGCGCCAGCGCCGCGCCGATGACCACCGCTATGACAATCGCCAGCCAGCGACGCCCCAGGATCCGCAACAGTGACGCCCCCGCAGTGCCCCGGGGCAGCTCAGCGGACGGCTGGACAACCGGGGTCACCCGCGCGCTCCCCTCGAGTCAGGTGAGATCGGCAGATCGACGATCGTCTTGATCCACACTCTTGTTGCCGGTCGCTCTAACGGACCCACAGCCCCTCCTGATCACGGCTGCGCGACCACTGCGTGACCGCGGCGGCCGCGGCGGCCCAGTCGGTGCCCGGCGCAAGAAACCGCTGCTCCATATGCGTGACAAGATCTGGATCCGGTGCCACCAGGGTCCGCCGCGCGCGCTGTGGCCGGGCCAAGGCAACAGCGTTGGCGACGCTGCGCACGCAGACCAGCGCGCCTCGACGAACCGCGGCCCGCGGCCGGCCCATATGCCCGGGATCCGGCCTGCCACCGGCAAGCTCCCGCAGGCCGAACGGTCGGTATCCCTGGTAGGCCAGACAGGTGGCGTGGTCCCAGGCCTCACCGACGAACGGGCAGCTACGCAACAGCCGCTCGTCGGCAAGCAGCGCCCCGATCCGCGCACCGAAGGTGCTGGTGCAACTCGCCGCCCGGTACCAACGCGCTGTGCCCAAGAGTACGGCTTCAGGATCCCCCTGGGAACGGGCCCGCGCATCGATCAGTGGTGAGCGCCGGGTGGCCGCCGGAGCGAAACGCGTCGAACCATACAGGGTGAAATAATCGGCGACGGCCAGCTCATTCGCGGCTTGGATGAGACCGCGCAGGCTGGTGGCCGTATACAGGTAGTCGTCCTCGGAAAACCAGACGAGATCAGCCGGCGACCAGCCGCGCAGCCGGGGCAGTCGCAGCGCCCATCGATACGACGCTCGGTTGCTGCCGCAACGAACGCCGAGAACCTCGCCGGCCCCGGCCATCATCTCCAGACGGCCGGCGGGGATGGGCCCGTCGTTGACAAAGACAAGTTCGGTCTCAATATCAACATTATCCACCGCGCGCAACAGCGAGGCCAGGGCCAGTGACTTGTTGTAAAAACCCGGCCGATCCTTGCGATTCTCGCTGCCGACGGATCGGTAAACGATGTGCAGTCTCACCGCGAAACCATCTCGACGCGTTTCCTCCAGATCTTCCGCCTCGCGATGCACGCGCCCCAGCCCTGTTCCTTGATCCACGCCCCTGCTGCCGGGCGTTCCACGGTCATCGCTGCCACAACGACATGATCAGAACAGAACGTGCTCCGCCGAGAACTCACGATATCTGCCGCATCCGCCGCCCGCCCCGACGATGCCGGCCAGCCGATGAATCACCCAGCAAATCATCCGCTTTGCCCGGGTGCTGTGCCGTGGCTGGAGCCACCGCCCCGCTGGGAGATCCGGCCCTGCCGCGGGATGACGCCTCAGCCTGGTAGGCTGCGCGGCGCAGCAGCACGAACCACAACGGCACGGTCAGCCAGAACGCGGCGATGTACCCGACAACAGCCCCCCGCAGATCCCAACACGCCAGACCGGCCACCGGGAACACGAACAAAGCCGGCGCGAGCACACAGTGAACGCGGAAAGTGATCTTTGGCTGGCCAAGTGCGTAAAGCATACACGCCGGGCCGACTGTGGCGGCCGCGCCCGCCTGCTGAATAATCGTCAAACCGAGTATTCCGCGGGTCTGTGCCCAGGTGTCACCGAGCAGCGCAATACCAACGCGATCGGGAACAAACAGGAACAACACACCCCACAGCACGCCGGCGCCGACAACCAGGCAGGAAAGCATGGTTGCCGAGCGCATACGTGCCCGCGCGGGCATCTCCCGTCGGCGGGAGAACTCCGGAACCGCGAAGCTGATGATTCCGACGGCAAGAATCGTGGTCGGGCCGAGAAGGGTCTGCACCCCCCGCAGCGCACCGACCGCGAGCTCGGTGCCGAATACACCGATCAGCAGCGTCGACCCCTGTTGGGCGCCCTGCACGGTGATGTACTCGGCGCTCAGGTAACCCGCGGCCTCCCGGTGACATGTGATCCATTCACGGGACCTGCGCGGCGCGGGCCGGCAGCCGGCCTGGACCGCGCCTCCCACCGCGGCCACCGCGGCGGCCGCGCCCCACACAAGCACGAATGTCGCGGACGAGTGGACGCCGTGCTGACAGAGAACGAACACGCCGCCCAGTTGGATCACAGTCCACACCGCGTCGTTCACCGCGGCCTTCACGGGCTTTCCCTGGGCGATGAAGACGTAACGCCAGGCATCCTGCAGGAGCAGGCCTGGCATGACCAGGCCCATCGCGACCACCGTCAGACCGACCGTCGCGCCCAGTACCGTGCCGACGGCAACCAGGCACCCGCCAGCGATTATCCCGAGAACCAGCGCCGTACCGGTCGCCGCGGCGGTCGCCGCCCGAAAGATCCCAGGGGAGGCATCGGCGTACTTCATACCCATGGGTGCCGTACTGGCCGCCCGGGAAAAGCCGATGATCAGTGCGAACAGCGCGAAGGCGATCGAGAACGCACCGAACTGGCTCGCCGAGACCTGCCGGGCGACCGTGAAGGCGATGAGCGCGTTGGTAGCGCTGGAAAGGACCTGGTCGCCCAGCGTCCACAGGGCCTTCGAGCGGCCGCCGGCGTGACCGGTGCCCCGTTGGCGCCGGCCGCGGCGGACCATGGGCTCCCGCCCGTCCTCGGCCCGTGGCCGCGAAAGATCGACCAGCCCCTCAAGGCGCGGGCGGGCGGGAACATACCGAATGGCCCGGGTGCCGTCAGAGTCATTCGGTGGATGTTCACGTGGATGACCGTACCGGCGTGGCTTGTAGTCGATCCGCCCAACCGTCTCGATGTGCCCCTCCTCCGCCGGTCCGCGCCCTGCCACGGGCCGGCGGCCAACAGGATCATCCATCGGCCGCCACCACGCTTCCCGGTTCTCCCAGGGCCGTCGAGCGCACGGAAAATTCCATAATCAAATATTCGTCGACCGCCAGCTTCACCGGACGCGGCAGGCCGCGTCCGAACGTCAGCAAACGACCGGCCGAGGAACCGGCACGATGAACTTGCCGCCGCGGCGGGCATACGCGGTCTGCTGCTCCATGATCTCATCCCGGACATTCCAGGCCAGCAACAGCAAGTAGTCGGGGCGGCGCTGGGCCAGGACCGCCGGAGAAAGGATCGGCATCCGCGCGCCCGGGATGTACTTGCCCTGCTTGTGGACGTTGCGGTCAACCACGTACTGGACAAGGTCGGTGGTGATACCGCTCGAGTTCAGCAGGGTGGCGCCTTTTGCCGCGGCACCGTAGCCGGCCACCGTCCGGCCGTGCCCGGCCAGTTCCCGCAGGAGCGCAAGCAGCTCCGCCTGCAGTTCACGCACGTCAGCACCGAAGCCGGCATAGCGCTCGAAGGTGTCCAGGCCGGCCGCGCGCTCCCTGTCGAGGCGCTCGCGGACCTGCGGCACGTCACAATCGGCCGCGGCCCGCCGCATCCGCCAGCGCAGCGTGCCGCCGTGGAGCTCGGGAAACTCCGTCACCCCGACAATACTGAGACCGTGCCGACGCATGAGGGCCTCCACCGCGATGGTGGAAAAATAGCAGAAATGTTCATGGTAAACCGTGTCGAACTCGGTGTTTGTCAGTAACGCCCCCACACCCGGGTTCTCCACGGTGATGATCCCATCGTCCGCGAGCAGAATTGACATGCCCGCCACGAAGCTGTTCAGATCGGGTACGTGCGCAAGCACGTTGTTCGCGATGATGACATCCGCGCGCAGCCCGTCGGCAACCAGTGCCTGGGCGAGGTCGGCGCCGAAGAACTCCGTGCGGGTCGGCACACCAGCCTTACGGGCCGCGTCCGCGGGCCCGGGTGACGGTTCGATACCGAGCACCGGGATCCCCCGCTCGATGAACGCCCGCAGCAGGTAACCGTCATTACTTGCGATCTCCACGACAAGGCTGTCGGGACCGAGATTGCGACTTGCTATCAGATCGATGACGTGTTTTTCAGCGTGCCGGCAGAGCGTGTCGCTGAATGACGAGTAATACGGATAGTCCGCATTGAAGATCTCTTCAGCCGGCAGGGCGTAGGTGAGCTGGACCAGCGTGCAGGAACTACAGAAACCGATCTCCAGCGGGAAGACCGGCTCAGGCCCGGCCAGGTCATCCGGCCGCAACAGCCTGTTGGCGATGGGGGTGTGTCCAAGCATCAGGAACGGGCGCGGCGGCGGCCCACCGCACGAGCGGCAGGCCGCGACCGGTACGGCCGCGGCCTGCCCGCGGGTCCCTGACTGGCCGGCGTGCTCGATTGACATGCGCTCCCTCGTGAATCCTGCGGCCCCGGCGGGACGCATAAATCATGGTTATGCCGCCGCTGGCCCGCTGCCCGAACTGATCGATGACCCAACCAGATCGAGATGAGGCACCTGCGATGGCTGTGCCGACTTCCACGCGCGCGGCACACCGCCTGCCCTGGGTGGCTACTTCCACCGCCCGGTGTGCCGCGTGCTCATCGCCTCCCCAGCAGGCGAAAAGCACGCAATCACGTTCTTTCCACGCACCCGCGGGCCGTGGCGGAACCTGGCCAGTGCCCCATGGTAGAGGCTTACCCGGGAGAGGCGGCCAGGCCGGCGGCCGTGTGGACGCGAGCCACTGGTCAGCCGGTGGCAGCCGGTGATGCCTCGAGCGGCGGCCAGGCACGGTCCTTGGCGGACACGGCTGTGGCGGCCAGTGGCCAACTGATCCCAAGGCGGGGATCGTCGTAGCAGGCACCGCGCTCATGGCCGGGTTCGAACGGCACGTTCATCTGGTATGTCACCTCGGTGGCGTCGACAAGCGTCTGGTACCCGTGCGCCAGCCCGGCCGGGACGAAGAGCGCTCGGCGGTTGTCCGCGGTCAGCTCGACCGCGACGTGTTGAAGATAGGTCCCCGACCTGGGACGGACGTCCACGACAACATCGAGCACGGCCCCGCGCGTACAGCGCACGAGCTTGGTCTCCCGCACTGGCTCGGCAGCCCAGTGCATCCCACGGATCGTCGCGGCGACGCGGTTGAAGGCGACGCCGCACTGCGCCGTCTCGGGCGCGAGGCCCGCCGCGGCAAACTCGCGCGCGCAGAAGGTCCGGGCGAAAAAGCCGCGGGCGTCCGCCACGGGCTCGACATCCACCACGAACACCCCGGCCAGCGCGGCCGGCGTAATGATCATTAATACGTCCAGAAAAGATCGGCATCGACCTGGCCGGTGTCAAGCAGGTACTGGAGCTGCCTGAGCCGGTTGTGGTCGCGGCCGGTGAAGGTCTCGCCGGCAAGCTGGACGCGCGCGAAGACATCGTAAAGCTGCCGGACCCCCAGCCGCGCGTCCCAGTCGCACGAAAAACCCGGCAGAACAGAATGTATCTTGTCACAGTCGATCCGGTAGCTGCGATTGTCCCCAGCGCTGTCCCCAAAGCTCAGGCGGCAATCGGTGAAGACGCTCGCGACCAGGTCAGCAATCTCCTTTATCTGGTAGTTCTGCGCACCGCTGCCGACGTTGAACACCTCGTTGTGAACAACCTCACGGGGCGCGGCAAGCACGCAGCGGATGGCCTTCGTGATGTCCAGGCCATGCACCAGGGGACGCCATGGCGTCCCATCGCTTGTCATCGCGATCTCACCGGCTGTCCAGGCACGTCCACAAAGATTGTTGAGCACGATGTCGAAACGCATCCGCGGGGACGCGCCGTACGCGGTGGCGTTACGCAGGAACGTGGGTGAGAAATCCTCGCCCGCCAGGGCCGCGACGTCACGCTCGACCAGAGCCTTGCACCGCGCGTACGGGGTCTGCGGGTTGAGCGCGGCGCTCTCGGTGACGCCGCGGCCCACCGCGATGCCGTAAACACTGCACGACGACATGTAGACGAACCGGGACGCGCCAGCCTGTTTCGCGAGCGCCGCGAGCCGGACGGAACCCCCATGGTTCACCCGCTGGGTGACCTCCGGCGAGAGCTCACCCAGCGGGTCGTTGGACAGCTCAGCCATGTGCACGATCGCGTCCATGCCGGCCAGGTCGTCGATCGTGACACGGCGCAGATCCCGGTCCAGGGTCTGCGGGCTGCGATCGGCGCCCCGGCAGAGCCAGCCGGACTTGTAGTAACCCGTATCCAGACCGAGGACCTCGTGGCCGGCACGCATCAGCTCGGGCGCGGCCAGTGCGCCCAGGTAGCCCTCAGAACCGGTGATGAGCACCTTCATCCACATGTCCTCCTCTGCCGGATCTGGAACGCGACGGCTGCTATCAGCCACCCGTTGACAGCAGACCGCACCCATCCCACCCGGCTGCCCGGCCAGCGTGCGCGGCCCGGCACCGGGTCGGGATGCCCTTGTGGGATACCCACTTCAATCGGATCATCACACCGCCCACGGACGCGAGAGCCCGCCAGCCGCGCACGGCAACCTGGCACACTCACAACGTGCGCGAACTACGGTCAGTAACGACAACCCACTCCAGTAGTCAACAGACATGGCCGTTCGAGCTCGTGGTCGTCAGCTATCACAGCCGAGATCAGCTCGAACGGATGCTGGCCGGGCTCCCCGCGGACATCCCGATCGTGATCGTCGACAACGCCGCCGGCGCGGACCGCGTCGACGAACTCATCGCCGACATGCCACATGGTCGTTACGTGGACTCCGGTGGCGGCAAGGGATTCGCCAAAGCCGCCAACATCGGAGTACGGACGTCGCGCTACGACTACGTGCTCTTCGGGAACCCGGACAGCCGGCCGACGATCGAGGTCATCACCTGGCTCGTGGCGGATGTCCGTACCGATCCGGGTCTCGCCACCAGCGCCGCTACGACGATCGGCCCGGACAACCGGCCGGAGCTGGGCAACGGGGGCTGGGAACCGACCCGGCGCCGGGTCCTCATACATGTGCTTGGAGCGCATAAAATCGTCCCGACCGCCGGTTTGTTCGCTCGCCCGAAGGTCGGCCAACCGATAGACGTCGAGTGGCTCACCGGAGCCTGCATGGCCGTCCGCCGCGAAACATTTCTTTCGCTAGGTGGATTTGACGAAAATTTCTTCGTTTACAACGAGGATATGGCGTTGGGGCGCCGGATTCGTGACGCCGGCCTGCGGCAACGGCTGCGGACGGACCTGCTGGTGCCGCACGGCTCGGGCAGCTCAGGCGCGCCGAGGACCTGGATGCTGCGGATGCGCGGCGCGTCCATGGTGAACTACCTGGCGTTGTACAACCCCCCGGCGCGGGTACGACAGATGCGCGCGATGCTCGTGGCCGGATATACGGGCCGCGCGGTGTTGTCCTGGGCGCTGCGCGACACTGCCGCCGCGGCTGAACATCGCTCATACCTCAAGGGGCTCCTAGCCGGCCCGCCCGCACCATAGCTCCGGACTTCACAGCCCCCGGACTTCACAGCCCCCGGGCTCATGGCCCCCACGCGCCGGGTCCAGCGCGGACCGCACCCGCTCCAGCAGCACGTCCCGGTCGAGCTCACGGGAGACGAACGCGCGCCCAGCTGCACCAATCCGCACAGCCAGTCCGGGCGCGTCCAAGAGCCGGCAGACCGCGTCGGTGAACCCGCGCGCGTCGTCCGCCACGAGCAGGTCACGCCCGGGTATCCAGCCGAGGCCACGGCTGCCGACCCCCGTGCTTACCACCGCGGTACCAGCTCCCATCGCCTCGACCACCTTGATGTTGACCCCGGAGCCCGAACGCATCGGGTTCAGCGACACTGCCGCGCTGGTGACGTATCCCCACACGCTCGTGACATCGGTGTGGACACTGACCTGCTCATGACCCCGCAACCAGGCCACCAGACCGGCTTCTCCCCGGCGCCCGACGACCTGGAGCGAGGCATACGGATGGCGGGCACGCACGGCCGGCCAGCAGTGGGCGAGAAACCAGCGCAGCGCCTCGGTGTTGGTCGGGGTGTCCAGGGAGCCGACGAACAACAACCGGCCGGGGTCTCTCTTGATCATTCCAGCCTCGGCGGACGCCGTGCCCACCTGGGCAGGCAGGAACGGGGGCAGGTGCATTGCGCGCGTACCACAACGCGCTCTGCGCCAGGCATGGTCCTCCGCGGAAATGTCCGCGATACAGGTGACAGTCGGCGAGCGGTGCAGAACGCGTTCAGCTCTGCGCAGCTTGCGGTATTCGATGCCATAGGCCACCGAACGCATCCACGAGGCCGCGCCCGCCAGTTCCCGGAAGTACTGGGAGTCGATATTGTGGGCGCGGACAAGGTGCGGAATGCGCCAGGCCTGGGCAATCTGTTCGCCCACATGCGCAACCCGGCAGCTGTAGCTGATCACAGCTTCGGCACAGGGCGGCGTGACAGCGAGTACACGCCGCAGGGCGCCGATCGGGCGTGAGGCATAGGCGTACGGCGCCAGCCCCAGATGCGCTGACACGCTCAGGTCACGCGGTAGCTCGATGACCACGGCACCGGGCACCGCGGCCTGATAGGTGGCCAGGTCGAGCGCGGTGGGCGTCGGGACAAGCACCCGCAGCCCGATTCCGGCCGCCGCCGCGGCGGCTAGAAAGGTCAGCGTCTCCACCCGGCCACCGGCGTCAGCGGGCAGGAACGGCTCTTCGACCGCGACAATCCAACGCTCCGCGTCAGCCATCAGCCGCTCTCCCGCATGCGCTCCCCCGGACGCCCAGCCTGCGCCCTAGCGCAACGGGCAATGACATCCTGACTTCAAATGGTTATTCCACGAACACAGACTACGGTGTCCTCCGTGATGGGAGCACGCAGCATTGGACGCAAAGCAATGATATTCTCACTAGGAGCGACAGCCATGTACGGCCACGCCCTGTATCCGCTATACGTCGCACTGAAAAGCCGTGGCCACCCGGCTGAGGAGCCGGAAGATCCTGACGCCTGGCCGTCAATGTCCGTGGTCATCTCGGCGTACCGCGAGGCGACAGTGATCAAAAATAAAATCGACGAGCTATCCGCCACCGGATACCCAGGCCCGCTTGAGATCATTGTTGTCGCGGATGACCCGGCCACCGCGCAAGCGGCTCGACGCCCCGGCGTCACGGTGCTGTCGGCCGGGATGCGGCTGGGCAAATGTGAGGCTGTCAACCGGGGGGTCGCCACCGCGAACCACGACATCGTGGTGCTCTCGGACGCGAACGCGCACCTGGCCCCCGGTTCCCTGCGGGCAGCGGCGCGCCATTTCCGTAACCCGGCAGTCGGTGCGGTCGCCGGCGAGAAGCGGGTCGACGACCCCGCTGGTGTCCAGGGCTTCTACTGGCGGTTCGAGTCCTGGCTGAAACAGTGCGAGTCGGCCATCGGCCAGACCATCGGAGTCGTCGGCGAGATGCTCGCGTTCCGCCGGAACGCCTTTCGGGCACTGCCCCCGGACGTCGCGGTGGACGACGCCTGGCTCGCTCTGGACATCACCGAGGCGGGACTGCGGGTCGTCTACGAGCCGTCCGCCTACTCGGTCGAGACCGCCAGCCCCACGTACAGCGAGGAATGGGAACGGCGGACCCGGGTGGTGGCCGGCAACCTCGACATGCTCTGGCGCCGCAGGGAGGCACTGCTGCCAGGTGCTCTGCCCGTCACTCCACAGCTGTGGGGACACCGGCTGGTGCGGTCCTCGTTCGGGCCGATAGCCCACGTCATGCTAATCGGGGTCAGCGTTCCCGCGGCCCGGCGCAGCTGGGCCGCACGCCTGTTCCTGGCCGGCAACATCGCTGGAGCGGGCAGCCTGGCGACGATGATCCATGGTGGCGACCCACCCGCGCCGGTACGCCTCGCGGCCCAGGTGTTCTTCCTGCAAGCCGTGGCACTCGGCGGGATCCGGCGTTTTCTCCGGGGAGAACGGCCCGTGGCCTGGCCGAAACCCGACCGTGCGGGCTCGTTCCCGTCGCACCCGGCTGTCGCCGTCGAGCAGGGCGCGGCCGCCGCACCGCGCACGGTCCGCGAACAGCACGGTCCGAGATCACGCGACATGATCGATAGCTGTCGCCGCGCGCCCGTTCGGCGGTATTATGACAGATTTTCCCGCTCCGCCCTGGGTGTTCGGCTGTCGTGGCCGGGTACTCCCAGGAGGGGAAGCTGATGTGCCAACCGGCCGCGCACCGCACAATCATGATCGTAGACACGGCCGACGGCGACCCGGATGCTGGGCGATGAAAGGTGCGCGCTGGTGGAGGTTGAACGCTTCGGCGGACTGGCTGGCTACGGTTGGCGCATGCATGGTCGCCTTCGCATGACGCGAGGGTAATCGCCGATGTTGGAAATGACGGCCGCGCCGCCCGCCGATGGGCACGGCTACCAGATACTCGCCCTCGGGGCGCACGCGGACGACGTGGAGATCGGCGCAGGCGGCACCATCATCCAGTTCCTCGCCCGGTACCCCACAGCGTCCGTGCACTGGGTCGTCTTCACCGGATCAGGCGAACGCGGCGCCGAAGCCGAGACGAGCGCCCGGAACCTGGGGGGCGGCTCGCTCGGCTCCCTGCATCTGCATGATGTCCGGGACGGCTTCCTCCCCCGGGAATGGGGCGGCGTCAAGGATGTGCTGCTCCAGATCGCGCGGCAGGTCCAGCCGGATGTGGTGTTCGCGCCGTCATTGACCGATGCGCATCAGGACCATCGAACTATCGGCGATCTTGCCTGGCAGGCGTTTCGCGGAGCGTTGATTCTCGGCTACGAGATCCCGAAGTGGGATGGCAACACGATGCGCCCCACGCTGTACGTACCGTTGTCGGCAAAAACCGTCGCGGCGAAGCTCGCCCACATCACCGAGCACTTCCCCAGCCAGAAGGCGAAGCCCTGGTTCGACGAGGAGACCTTCCGCTCGGTACTGCGGCTACGCGGAGTCGAGTGCGGCACTCGCTACGCTGAGGGTTTCGAGGCCCGAAAGGTCGTCGCACGATGGTGACCGCATAATGCTTGGATCATGGCCCCGTGCCAGCTCGCCAGCCCTTCGACAGTCAACGGGTCAGCACGGCCTGGCAGGGCAGGCTCGCCGACCATCCTGGCGGGCTGACACGGACCGTGACCGAGGCAGAGTCAGAGCCGGGCAGGGCGACCGCACAACGCGCTCGGCCGGTACTCAGCTCCTGGCTGAAGCGGGGGCCGGCACCACGCGCGTTGTCCATCCGGAACCCGCTTGCCATAGCGAGCAACAGCAGCAGCACGAAGGAGTACTGGCGCAGTCCAGCCTGCCGGGATGTGCCGGCAAGCAGGTCGCCACCATCGTCGGCAGCCGCGTCCACAACGACAGCGGCCGCCGACAGAAGCATCAGCGCCGGTGCGAGTGCGTAGCGCGGGGTTGCCGCACCGGCGAGCAGCACCGGCCCGGCATAAAACAGCACGCTCTGCCCCACCATGATCAAAGCCAGCCAGCTGGATGGCGCCCGCCGGCGCTTCCAGGCGAGGGCGACCAGCAGGCCAAGCACCATGAGCGCCAGCAGCATGAACAGCGCTGCCCGGGGGGATGTCACCGAACGGCCTGGCAACCTGTCCCCGAACAGCCCACCAGCCAGCACATTGTGCGCAAAGTAAATCGGGATCTTCAACGGGCTGAGCGCCAGCGGCGCGAACGCGCGGTCCGTGTGACCAGTCACCCGGGGAATCATCTGGATGACGGCTCCGGCCAGCAGCACGCCGCCAGGGCCCCAGCCGCGGACCCCGCGCAACAGCACTCCCCGTAGCACCGCAACCGGAGCGAGCAGAATCATGGTCGGGTCGGAGAGCACGGCAAGAGCCAGCACAAGTGCGGCGACCGCGCCAAAAACCCGCCTGCGCGGATTCCACAACAATGCCCACAAGCTCGCTGCCATCAACGGGAAGTGAAGGTTCGCGGCAACATTGTTGAGGACCTCGCCCTGGCCGATCGGCAGGACAACGAAGGAAGCGGCCAACACCAGCCGCACCGGACGGTGCCGCAGCGTGGCACCGCTTGCGACATAAACGAAGACAGCGGTGGCGGCAAGCAGCAGCGCCGAGAGGACCGCGAAACTCGCCGCCGCGTCCCGCACCGGCAACAAAGCCGTGAGCGCCGCGATCGTCCTCGGCACAACATGCAGATATCCGGCATATGTGGTGGTGAACGCGTCCAGCACGGACATACGCACGGACTGTTCCAGAAAGATGTGCCCGTCCTCGGCCCACATGGTGTCGAGCGCGCCGATCCCGCCTTGGCGGACGAGCGAGACCAGGGTGCCGACGGCCAGCGCCACCAGCGCGAGCAGCACCTTGCCAGGACGGATCGGCGATCCGGAGTCCAGCGGGAACAGGGATCGGAGGCGGTCCGACAGCTCGGCGCGGGCGGCGAGCCCACGCGGTCGCCGGTGCGTGACGCCGGCCCGGTCAGCGGCGACAGCGGTAGCGCCGGGGCTGTGTGGTGCCATCGTTGACCTCCAGGTGAAAGCGACCGGCACGAGGGGACGCGGCGTCGCGGGGCTGGGGCACGCGGCTCGTGTCATCGCTCCCCGTGCATCCCTGGTGCTGGGCGTCGACCGACGACAACGACGACGACGCGAGGCGCCGCCCGGACGCCGCGAGCCGGACAGTCCTGTTGCCGGAGCCTCTAAGAGCGCCCGG
>NZ_CAKJTL010000041.1:0-53862 GCF_917627385.1 Protofrankia sp. CiT1 | reverse complement strand
TATTGCCGGTCGCTCTAAATCCGGCCGTCCGTGACCGCCTGCTTGATCCACGGGATGACCTCGTCCAGCATGACGTCAAGAGGCGTGTCCGCGGTGAAACCCAGGACGCGCTGGGCCTTGTCCACGTTCGGCACCCTCTTGGCCACGTCGTACTGGAAGGGGTCGTCACTGACGTACCGGAACTCCACGTCCGGGCCCTTGATCTTCTTCCAGATCAGCTCAGCCAGTTCAAGGACCGTGGTCGACCGCGCGGTGGAGAGGTTGAAGTCCTCGTTGAGAGCGTCCGGATGCTCCATCGCCGTCACGATCCCCGCGGCCAGATCCCCACCGTAGGTGTAGTGCCGCACCTGGCTGCCGTCACCGAGAATGTGCAGCGGGTCCTGGTCCTTGAGCACCTTCTGCACCAGGTCGGGCACCACATGGCTCATGGCCAGCTTCACGTTGCCGGACAGCACCTCGACCTCGCCGAGCGCTCGGCCCTCGCCAACACCGACACAGTTGAAAGGCCGTGCGATCGTGTAGGGCAGCGCGTACTGGTCCCAGGCCGCCCGGGCGAAGTACTCGACCGCGAGCTTCTGGAAGCCGTAGGACGAAAGCGGCGGCGCGACCTTGCGCTCGTCTCCTTCCACCGACGGCCAGCGGTCGGTCGACTCGAACACCATGGACGAACTGAGGTACGTCACCTTCCGCAGCCGCCCGCCAGCGCGGAAGACCCGGATAGCGGCATCGCAGGACGAAGCAATGATGCGTTCGTTGGTGGCGAGGAGATCATATGCGTAGGTGTGGAAGTAGGAAATTCCACCGATCATGGCCGCACCGGCGATGAAATGGTCGCAGTCAACGAGTAGCTCGCTCAGCAGGTCGGTGTCCCGCGCGTCGCCCTCGATGAACCGGTAATTCGGATGATCATCATAGCTGCGAGCGACCGGCCCGTACTTCGAGAGGTTGTCCAGACCCACCACGTCGTATCCACGACCCAGGAGATCCTGCACGACATAACCACCGATAAAACCGGCCGAACCGGTCACCAGAACAGTTGCCATCTGTTTCATTCCTTACTATCTGTCAGGGCCTCCGCCGACATGGCGGAACCAGTCTTCGCGCCACCTTCGAGTGGAGCCTTACCAGCGTTCTCGGCCTTCGGGACGCGCGGTCGGGGATAGCTTCCGTTTCGTGGGCCGGGACCGCCGGATCCCGCCGTGTGCCGTAAGGCCTGTAACTCGCCGACGGTCAACCGCCGACCGAAGGCGAAGCGGTACCACTGGAGGTACTCGGGCAGCCAGCGAGCAAGGTCAAAATTTGACTCGCCCAGCGCCCGGTCAAGCCATATCGTCGGGATCTCAGCGACGGGCAGGCCGAGACGGCGGGCCTTGGCAGTCAGCTCAAGACCGATCTCAAAACCAGATCTGCTATCAATCCCCACATTACGGACGAAACTTGTCGAATACGCCTTGAAACTGTTCGTCGCGTCCCGGGTGCCGATACGCGTGAGCAGCGACAGGGACCTGCCGGCCGCGCGCGACAACACCCGTTTGACCAGGGGGCCACCCACCTGCTGGCCGCCGGGCATGTAACGGGATGCCGCGGCGACCACCACACCGCGGTCAACCAACCGCGCCAGCTCGTCGATCTGGCGCGGATCATCGCTGCCGTCCGCCATCGTCACCACGGTGACCGGTGCGACCGCGTGCTCTATACCGAAACGGATCGCGTTCGCCGGCCCCCGCCCGTAGGTGTTGCGGACCGGCCGCACCCGCGCGTCCTTCTCCGCGTAGGCGACCAGACTCGGCACCGTGCTGTCACCGTCGAAATCGTAGATAACCATGATCTCGCAAGGGAGAACCACGGATTCGAGCAACCGGTCGAGTACTGGGACGATAGCGTCGCCCTCGTTGTAGACCGGCATCACCACCGACACCCGCGGCGTCATCGGATATTCTCCGTACCGCCCGCGGCCGAGAAATAAATCATACCCGCACGCCCGCACCGAGCAAGTTCCAGATGTCGATCACTGGCTTTTCGGTCCGCAGCTCGGCGTAGTCCGGATGCGGCGCGGCTATGATGAGGAGGTCCGCCCGCTCGACCACAGTCTCCAACGGCAGCAGGCGGCCGTCGGTACTGACATACGGATCCGTGCAGAGCGTACCGGCCGCCGAGTAGTCGAGAATGCGGCGCAGCTTGTACGACAGGCTTGCCCGAGTGTCGTCGCTGCCGGCTTTGAAGGCCATCCCGAGTATGCCGACAACCATCCCGGCAAGGTCGAAACGTTCCTTCAGGCGGGAGACCAGGTAGAGCGGGAGGCCCTCGTTCACCAACATCGCGGCATGGCCGAGAGCGAACGTGTTGTTGGTTACGGCCGCCAGCTGCATCGTGTCCTTGAACAAGCATGGGCCGGCGGCGAGGCCCGCGCCGGGCAGGTCCGCCGCCCGCGGATAGTTGTGGCCCAGCGCGTCGCGGATGCGCTCGAAGTCAAGATCGAGATCATTCGCAATCATGTAGAACTGGTTGGCGGTCGCGAACTTGATGTATCGCCACGTGTTGGTGAACAACTTCGCGAGTTCAGCCTCTTCAGGCTGAAGATCCACGATCTCGTTGGTCAGGGCGGCGAAGAGGGCGGTTGCCCGCGCCCTGGTGGCGTCGGAACGGGCGGCGACGATCTGCGGAAGCTCGAACAGCTCGGTCATGGCCCGGCCCTCGGCGATGCGTTCCGGGCAGAAGGCGACCTGGACGTCCCGACCGATCTCCGAGATGAGTTTCTCCACCAGCGCGGTCACGCCCGGATAGACGGTGCTGCGCAGGATCAGCAGCTGGCCGTCGACGAGACGGTCTGAGAACGTACGTATCGCCCTGGGCACCA
Organism: Protofrankia sp. CiT1; assembly: GCF_917627385.1. GTDB lineage: Bacteria > Actinomycetota > Actinomycetes > Frankiales > Frankiaceae > Protofrankia. Next base: position 51,005 of record NZ_CAKJTL010000041.1, on the reverse strand, counting down.
CCTGCGGGTCGGGGTTGAGATGCCCGTCCACCGGCGTACCCACAACGACCACCACGTGCTCGGCTTCGGAGATCACCGCCGGATCGGTCGTGGCGCGCAGCCGGCCCGCCGCCGTCATTTCGGCGAGCGGTTCGCCAGCGCCCGGCTCCCGGAAGGGAAGACGACCATCGTTGACGACTCTCACCGCCGCCGCGTCGATGTCATACAGGAGGACCCGCCGGCCGCGCGAAGCCAGCGCGACACCCAGCGGAAGCCCTACGTGGCCGCAGCCCCCCACGATGACCACGTCCGTTGGGAACGACGTCACCGCGGGTCGAACGGTGTCCGTGTCGGTATCCCGGTTCTGTGTCACTGTCTCCCCCAAGAGCTCTTCAGCGTAAGCCCGTCGCAGAGTTGCGGCGGTTCCCCAGCGCGGACCGGCCAGGCCACGACTTCCCGTACCGTAGATATGATCATGAATCGACCATCGACGGATCACTCGATACGACAGAAGCCTCGATCAACGAGGCCACCGGCGGAAAGCCGACCCCGGGGTTAATGGACAGCAGCAGTCGTAGTGCCCCTCCGTGGGCCGGCGAACGGCGGGCGCGCAGAGCCGCGTTGAGTACCAGCAGCCAGCGCATCGCGTGCGCGGCAACCAGACCTCGGCGATGCAGTTGCAGCCGTACTCTGTTCATCTGGCCCAAGGCCCACAACTGCGGCGTTGCGTGCCGTTCGTCACCGAGCTGGACAGCGCCCGCCGATGGTACATAGCGAAGCAGGAAGCCATGGTCACGAGCGCGGAGAATGAACTCGGCCTCCTCCGAAGGAAGGAAAAAGGACTCGTCCCACGGGCCCACCGCATCCAGGCACTCTTTGGAGATCAACATTGCGGCACCGGACGCCCAGTCCGCGACCTGGGGTGCGGCGTACAGGCGATCATCCATGATGATCTCGCCTAACGTCGCCATCCGCCCGGACCGGTCACTGCCAAGCAGCGCTTCGCCCAGCGCCCGGAGCACTGTGGGTTCACGGCGCAGTGAGTGGCGCACCTGGCCACGCGCATCGCGCAGGCTCGGTACGCAGATGCCGGTGTCAAAGGGCCGCAGGGCCGCCCACAGCGCCTGGACGCTGCCGCGGTCCAGCCGCACGTCGGGATTGATCACCAAAACCGCGCGCCGCGGTGTCAACGCAGCCAGGCCAGCGTTGACACCCGCCGCGTATCCACTGTTGGCGTCGGTCGCCAACAGCAGCACGTCAGGACTGGCCTTGGCCGCCAGCAGCGCCGTGTCATCAACCGAGGCGTTGTCGACGACCACGGCCCGCCAGGAGAGCTCGCCCTCGAAGGCCGCTGGCAGTGCGGCCAGGCAGTCCACGATGACATCAGCGTTGTTGCGGGTGACGACAACCACCGTCACATCCGGCGCATCCGGCGCATCCGGCCGCTCCGCATCCGCCGGCCAGGCAGCCACGGCGGACGACGCCGCGACCGGCCGCTCGGCGGAGCTGGCCGGCTGGAGATCCGCGGTCACCGTGGCCCCCGCGCCGACGGGACCAACCCGGCGTCGGTGGCCGGCTGCTGATGGTGAACACCCCACGATCCGGCTGGAAGCGGATACGTTCCAGCGAGGACGCGCCGGCTCAGCCGAAGCTGGGCGGGTGGCTGTCTGCTCACCAGCGTCCGCCAGATGAACAGTGGATTGCCGACCAGATACCGGCGCCACATCCGGCGTGGCTCGACACTGAGACGCCACACCCATTCCAGCCGATTTTTGATCATCCAATCCGGGGCACGCGGAACCCGGCCAGCCGTGAAGTCGAGGAACGCGCCGACGCCGACGCCGAGCCGTACGCCCGTGGCCTCCAGATAGCGGTCCAGCCAGAGCTCCTGCAACGGGTTGCCAAGCGCGGTCACCAGCAGATCCGCTCGCGCCGCCCTGATTTCCTCAACGACGGAATCCGGGTCGTCCGCCCAGCCGTAGCCGTCCCGTACACCGGCGATGCACAGCCCCGGAATCCGCGCCCGCAGCGCCTCGGCGGCCTGGCTGGCCACAGCGTCGCGACCGCCGAACAGGAAGACCCGATACCCCTGTTCGGCGGCAAGGGCGAGTAACACCGGAGTGAAATCCGTACCGTTGAGATTCGCGGCAAAACGCAGGCCTCGCATCCTGGCCGCGACCGCGACGCCGATACCGTCCGGCAGCACCAGGTGCGCCCGCTGCAACGCGGCCCGATAAGCGACATCGGTGTAGGCAAGATTGAGCGAGTGCGCGTTGACATAGGCCACAAGGGCGGGCCGGGGATCTTCCATCGCGGTCCGGACCGCGATACGCGCGTCCGCGACCGTGAGGCATACCAGAGGGATGCCCTGCAGCTCGATGGACGGGAGGGATGCGCTTTCCTCGGTTACTCCGCGCAGCATCCCTCGAACGAAGCGGCTGCGGGTTGAGGGCAAGCAGGCTGAGGGTAACCCAGAATCCGCGTCGGCGTTTACCGACAGCTCACTCTCGCCACCCACGGCTACACCAACGACAGCACAATCCCTAGACGACTGAGCCCCCGTCATCCATCCCCCCAGGTATGGCATAGTCCGGTCTACTCAATCAAGCCTAGCAGATTCGGCTAGCGCCAGTATCACCGATGACGGCCCCGGAGCACAGTCATGGACAACCCCTCGTCATGGAATCAGAAAACCACCGTCGGAGCCACGGGAGCCCGTTAGGAGCGACAGCCGAGGGCGACGAGTGCGAGCCTCTCCACAAATACAGGAAAAGGCCTGGTGAGAGCCTCATCAAGCCCTGCTGGGGATAACGGCACGGCCCACCGTATCGATCAATGGGCCGCGCCAATCATCTGGTCAGCCAAAGGCTGCGCGGCCGGAAGCGCGGCCGGTGCGGGTGCGGGTGCGGGTGCGGCGGACGCATGAAACTTATGATCATTTTTTTCGATACGATCATCAGGCTGCCCCGACAGCCGCCACATCGCTCCGGCAAGCCCCAGCAGTAAAAAGAGCAGACCGCCACACATCGGGAAGCTGAGCGCGTCAAAAGTCGCGAAGCTGACCATTGCCGCCCCGATGCCCGCCGCGATTGCCTGAGCAAGATCCTTATAAATTGGATCTTCGTTACGTCGCCGGGCGCCCCGAGCCGTGAAGATCCCGACCAGGAAGACCAGCACTAGGAGAACCAACCCGATCAGACCGGCATCCACGATGGTCATCAGATACTGGTTGTCCAGGAACCTGTACAGGCTCGGGATGAACGTTCGAAAACCCCGCCCGAACAGTGGATGCACGGCAATGTACTTCGCGGCCGCGGCATAGTCCTCGGTACGCCCTTTGGTACTCGGGTCGTTGCTGATACCGGTGAACAGGCTCGTGATCGTACCGAGCAGCCCGGGAATCGCTACTCTCATGCCGACAAGAAACAGGGGCATCACCTTGAAGGTGGCGAGCCGCCGACGGCGGTCCCAGCTCGGGATGATGAACACGGCGACCACCGCGATGGCGAGGATTGCCGAGCGTGACACCGACATGGGCAGGGCCACACCGATGCTGGCCGCCGCGAGCCAGCGTCGCACCTTCAGCTTCGCCGGCGCGGCGAACGCACGGCTTATCGCGAGGGGCAGCAGCATCGCCAGTACAACGCCAAACTCGATCGGATGGCTCGCGGTACCGGTGATCCGGCGGAATATCGACCGGGCGGAGATGAGATCGAGGGTACCGTTCACCCGCAGGCCCGGAATGTGGATGTAACCGGCGATGTTGAGCCCGATCGAGAACTGCAGGATGCCGAGAACCGCGAGAAAGACACCCATCGCCACGAGGCGGCCGATCAGAACATCCAACCGGTGCCACGACCGGACGCCGTCCGCCGTTATCAGGGCCACGCCGGCCCAGGTCACCAGGAGCAGCAAACCACGGTCAGCGGCGCGCAACTCCTCGGGAACGATATCCGCGCGCAGCGCGCCGGCCGCATAGCTGCCCAGCACCATCGTAGCTAGAAAAACCATTGCTATACGGATGGGCTGCGGGCCTGTCGCCACACCGCCGAACGGCAGCATGACCACGAGAATCCACCATAACAGGCAGAGCATCCCCAACAGGTTGGCTGGCGTGCCGGCGGCGCCGAGAGGGCCAAAAATCAGCTGTGACGGGATACCGAGAAGAAGCAGCACGTAAAGAGACAGCAAAGAGGTGACGTCTACACGCGGAAGGTAACGCCGAGCCAGCGCGAAACGAGCGATACCGACGGGCAGGCCGAGCATCGAGGGCTACTTGTCGGAACGTCGGCGTAGGCCTACCAGAACCATCGTTGTCTCACGGGCGTCCGGTTGCTTCAGCCGCCCCTCCTCTTCCTCGCTGTCACGGTCACCGTCCCACTCCAGCTTCTCCAGGCCCTGGGAATCGGTGTCGTCGTCGCTGCCGTCGCCCTCCAGATCATCGACGTCCTGCTTCTCCGTGGGCGTCGCGGAGCTGCGGGAAGCGCCTCCCGACCGGACCGCCTCCTTCGAGCGCCCCCCGCCCCGAGCCTCGCTGGCGCGCCGGCCGCGGACGGCCGCGGCCAAGGCGGCCCGCCGGCCGGTAAAAGCCCCTTCAGCGACGAAGCAGGCTGTGACCGAAAGGATGAGACCGAGGGCGGCCACACCGAGCAGCGCCCGGATCTGGCTCCCGTGAAGCACATCGGGCTCGCTCGGAGAAATAAGCTGACTGGCCCGGATCATCGAGTTCTTCGGGACATTCTGCATGACCTGCAGCTTTTCGAGCTCGCTCTCGGCCGTTTTCACCAGTACCGAGGCGGTGTTGGTCGCGGTGGCCGCTGAAGTGTCCGTCGCGGCGATCTCAAGCACCGGGGAACCGTCGGAGACCAACGCGATCGTGTACGCCGACGTCGCATGCGCGGCCTTGAGTTCCTGCCGGACCGCCTCGGTAGCCATGATCCGGGTCAGAACGTCCGCGGTGTTACCGAGCGGCAGGGACAGATACGGGTTTCGGCTCGCGGCGGTGCTGGTGGTACCGGAGTCCGACGTCGGCGGCAGTACCACCACGGCTGCGTTGGCTTGGAATGTTGGACCGATGCTGGTGTGTACACCCACCCCAGCCAGGCCGGTGAGAACAATCCCGATGAACAGGATATACCAACGACGGACAAGAACCGCGATGAAATCCGAAAAATACACTCGTGCCCCTTGCCCCCCAGCGCGGGTCAGCATTGCGCCGACACCGGATCAGATCCAAGATACACGGCCGTCATCAGAGCGAGAAGAGTGCCGGGACTCCTCCTGGCCATGTAACACAAGCGCCAACGGGCCAACAAGTTACCAAGCCAGCCCCGCCGGCACAACTACATAATCTCATGCGGGTGAACACCAGGTGATGGGAAGAGAGCACCACCTGAACCCTGAGGCCGACCGCCGTACACGTCGATCCCACTTGCGGTTGCCGGTCAACCCATCTCCACCTGCCATCCGCTTGATGGACCCGATGATCTAAAACGGCGGGACGCTCTTTGCACAACAACCGAGTGCGCCACTAACAGTAACCATACACTATGAGACTGAAGTCATAGAAGGGGCCACCGGATCGCCCGAAGATCCTGACGCCGGCCGGAACAGCACATCGGTCCAGTAGTTGGAGTCACGGTAGGTAGCGTCAGGAAAGCCGCCGCCGTAGTGGTACACCCCGCTGGTCGCCCCAGCGGCGCGCAACGGCCCGTTGGCCGACACGGCCTGATCAAAAAACTCAGGGGTCGCCGAATAATGCCCCGTCGGCGCGAAATACGAGGCCGTGTAGGTCGTGGCGGCCTGGACCGGCACCGGCTTGGCCAGCATCACCACCTGCCAGCCGGTGTCGCTTTCGCCGACGGCCGTGGCGGTCGCCAGCCGGTCACCGGCGTCGGACCACAGGCTGACCGTATGCTCGCCGATATTGTCAGGGCCCTTGTAAAAGCGTATTCCAAGGATGTCACCTGGGGTGTCGACACGGAACCGGATCCCGACCTCAACCGCGGCGGGGTCCGGATCGGCCTCAGGCACGGGTTTCGCATCATTACTCCAGAGTGAGATCAGCTGCGAGTCCCCCCGCGGGGGCAGGCTTGGCGGCAGCCTCGGATTGCCGCCGGTGGAATCGCCGCACCCGGCGACCGCGAACCCCATCGCGCCCACGAGCAGGACCGTCGCGAGACAAGGCGCGAGACAAGGCGAGAAGCGGTAGCACCTGCGATCGCCGCTGGGCGGCGCGGGCGTCCGGGCCGCCACCGACACGGCAAGCTTATGCTCGCGCACCCTTCGGCCCACCGGACGCCGCGGCCGGCCAGACCCGTGCACGGATGGGCCGCTGGCCCCGCACGCCGGACGCATGGAGGTCGTCATACAGACATATCCTTTGGTCGGAACACCGATTCAATTGATCGCCGCCTGGCGACGCGATCGATGCCAAGTGAACACGCCGCATGTACCCGGAAACAGCACGTTCACCTAAAGTGATACATCTCTTACTTTAAGTAAAACACCCCGAAGATGCGGCCCGTGCGCACTCCCGAAGGAACGAAGAGGCCACACCGCGTTGTCATTATGTTGTTTCCAGATGACATTATCGAGGACCGGCGTAGATCTTAGCAGAGCCATGCTTCGATAAGCAGCGCATGGCCGCGACATCACCTGGCCAGTCGCAGATGGGGGAACCATGCCGAACATGCCGGCAAGCGCGTCAACACCGGGGATGCCGTCCCCACGGACTCCACCCGAGCCGGCTCCGGGGCCGGCTGGCGGCGCCCAGGAGAACGGCGTCACAGACAGCGACACCAGGAACGACAGCGGCGGAACAGGGCTCGGCGGGGCGGTACGGCGCGGCCTCGGCTTCAGCCTCCTGAACAACGCGCTCAGCCGGCTGGGCACCGTGGTCACCGGGATCGTGCTCGCCCGGCTGCTCAGCCCGTCGGACTACGGGGACTTCGCGGTCGCGCTGGTCGTCCTCAACGCCCTGTTGTCCATCAACGAACTGGGTGTCTCACTCGCGATCGTGCGCTGGCCGGGGGAGCCACGGCTGATCGCCCCAACCGTCCAGACGCTGTCGACCGGCTTCAGCATCGGGCTTTACCTGCTTACCCTGGTGCTGGCACCGACCATCGCAGACCTGCTCGGCTCACCCGCGGCGACCGGTCTGGTCCGAGTGCTGGCCCTGAGCATGATTGTCGACGGGGTGGCATCCGTACCCGCCGCCCTGCTCACCCGCGCGTTCCAGCAGGGCCGGCGCATGATTGCCGACCTCGCCGCGCTCGCTGTCAACACAGGTGTCACGATCGGTCTTGCCGCCCTCGGGCACGGTGCCTGGAGCCTGGTCATCGGCTATCTGGCCGGTAACCTCACCACCTCAATAATGATCTTTGCCTTCGCCGGCGCGCGGATCAGGTTCGGCTTCGACCGGCACCAGGTACGTGGCCTGCTGGACTTCGGCCTGCCGCTGGCCGGGTCGAGCCTGCTGGTCTTCGGAGTGCTCAACATCCACTACGTGGTCGTCGGTGCTGTCCTGGGCCCGGTGGCCCTTGGCTTCTACATGCTCGCGTTCAACCTTTCCAGCTGGCCGGTGAACATGTTCTCGCTAGCCGTGCGGAGAGTGGCTATGCCGGCGTTCGCTCGGTTGTCCACCGACCGCAAGGCGCTCACCGACGCGTTCGCCCGCTCGATCGCGCTGCTGATGGCCGCGACGCTGCCGGTCTGCGCGATCATCGCGGTGCTCGCCGGACCCCTCATCCACATCGTCTACGGCCCGAAATGGGATGCCGCAGCCGACGCCCTGCGGTGGCTGGCGGTCCTCGGGGCGTGCCGGGTCGCGGCTGAACTCGCCTATGACCTGCTGGTGGGCGCGGGCCGTTCGCGCGCGGTCTTCGCCGTCCAGGGCAGCTGGCTGGCGGCGCTCGCCCCGGCCCTGTTCATCGGGGCGCGGGCAGGCGGGATCGGTGGCCTTGCGTTCGCCCAGGCCGCGGTGGCGGTGGTCGTGGTAGGCCCGGCGTTCATATTCGCCATCGCCAGGGCGGACGTAGGGCCCATCGCCGCGCTGCGGTACTGCGGCCGCCCTGTTGTCGCGACCACGGTCCTTGTCCTGGTCATGGTGGGGCTCGGCACGGTGGTACGCGGGGACCTCGCCCGGCTGCTGCTGCTCCCCCCCGCCGGGCTGGCCGCGTGCGCCGTGCCCCTGTTCCCGCTGCGGCGGCTGGTACGGCCAGGGCCGCACCAGCCGTCGCGGGACACTTCCTACGGCGTCGAAACAGCCGAAGCGGCTGAAGCGGCTGAAACAGCCGCAACGGACGCCGAGGGCACGGCCTCGCACAGCCCGTCGGTACCGGTCGCCGGCCGGTAGGCCTTCAGACAAGCCACGCAGCGCAGATCGGGATCAAGCCTGTCCCCGCAGGAACAGACCCAGCCCAGATTCCGTCCAGGATTGCCCGCGACCAGCGCGTACGCGGGCACATCCCGAATGACGACCGCGCCAGCGGCCACAAACGCGTACACACCCACGGTCACTCCGGCGACAATCGTCGCGTTGGCACCGATCGTCGCGCCACGGCGGATGAGCGTCGGAGCAAGCGCGTCCCGCGTCTTCTTCACCTCGGCACGCGGCCGGAAGTCGTTGGTGAAGACCATGTTCGGGCCCAGGAAGACATCGTCCTCCACGGTCACCTTGTCCCACACGAGCACCGCGTTCTTCACCGTCACCCGGTCACCGATCCGGGCGCCGGACTCGACGAAAACATGATCACAAATGTTGCAGCCCGCACCGATCACGGCACCGGGCAGCACGTGCGCGAACGCCCAGACCCGGGTCCCCGGGCCCACGTCGTCGCTCTCACACAGACCATGGGAATGGACGAACACGGCATCGCCGGAGGGCCTGGAAGCCTCCCGAGGCTTGGAGAACTCCGTCATGGCAGCGCCCGCCGGAGCTCATCGGCGACCCGCCGCTGCTGCTCAGGGGTGATATGCGGATACAACGGCAAGGAGAGGATCTCTCCAGCGGCCTTCTCCGCGACGGGGAAGTCACCGGCAGCGTGGCCAAGCCCCGCGAAGGCCGGCTGCAGATGCAACGGCACCGGGTAGTGGATCCCGGCTCCCACACCCTGTTCGTGCAACCGGGCCAGTACCGCGTCCCGGTCGGGAATCCGCACCACGTAAAGGTGCCAGACATGGATGTTGCCCGGCAGCGTTGCCGGTAGCCGGACCCGGGGGTCGTCGCCCAACAACTCGTCATAACGGACCGCCGCGGCCGCTCGCGCCTCGTTCCACCGGGCCAGCCTGGTCAGCTTGGCCCGCAGCACAACGGCCTGCAGGGTATCGAGGCGCGAGTTGAAGCCCAACGACTCGTGCACGTACTTGCGTTCGCTGCCGTGCGCGCCCAACAGACGCACCTTGCGCGCGAGCTCGGCATCATTGGTCAGCACGGCACCCGCGTCACCGGCGGCACCGAGGTTCTTCCCCGGGTAGAAACTGGTGGCCGCCAGCAGACCGAGCCCGCCAGCGGCCTGTCCGTCGCGGACAGCGCCCTGTGCCTGCGCGGCGTCCTCAAGGACGATCGTGTCGGCGCGGCAGGCGGCCGCGATCCGCTCGACCGGCGCGGCCTGCCCGTACAGATGGACCGGGATCACCGCGCGAGTACGTTCGGTCAACGCCGCGCCCACCGCGTCCGGATCCAGCAGCAGATGCTCGTCGTCGACGTCGGCGAACACCGGCAGCGCGCCCGCGCGCAGCACCGCCTCGGCGGTGGCCACGAAGGTGTTCACCGGCAGGATGACCTCGTCAGCACCGACATTGTCACCGGTAGCGGCTCGGGTGCCAGTGCCAGTGCCAGTGCCAGTGCCGGCACCGACGCCGGCCGCGCGCAGCGCCAGCTCGATAGCGTCGGTGCCGTTGCCCACACCCACGCAGTACCCGACACCACAGAAGTCGGCGTACTCGCGCTCGAAGGCGGCAACCTGCTTCCCACCGACAAACGCGGTGGTCGCGAGCACCTCGTCGAACCCGGCCCGCACCTCCTCGGCGATCTCGGCCTGTGCAGCCGCCAGATCCACCAACGGAATCGTGGTCACCGCGACGTCCCTTCCATGGGGTAAGACGGCAGCTTCGCGAAGCCCGGAGCCACCGGATCTGAAGATGACTGACTGGAAGCGACCGCCCGGGCCGGGGGATTATCCGGCTGGACACGACGGGCGTTGAAGTCGTCCAACGCCGCCTGTCCACGCAGCTGGTCGTAGTGTCGCCGCGCCTCGTGGGCGAACAGGCCCGCCGCGCTCACTCCGAGAGTACGCACCTCAGGCCGGCCCACGCCGGCCTGGAGCGTCCGGGCGTAGAGCGCCTCCTGGACACGAGCCGCGCGCTCCAGCGAGAAACGCCGCGTCACCAGATCGCGACCATAGTCGCCCAGCTGGCGGCGGCGATCCGCGTCCGTAAGCAGTGGCTTAAGAATCTTGGTCAGTCGACGCGCACCACTGATCCGGTCGCCCTCGCCAATGCCGTACCAGCCCTGCCAGAGGAACGCATCGACGCTTTCGGGAGCCAGCAGCTCGAAGAAGCCGCCCTCACCCTGGACGATCAACGGCTTCGCAAAAGCCGCGGCCCGCAGTGCCGACCCGCCCATACCGATCGAGATGTCGGCAAGGGCGTACGCGGGCCGCGGATCGGTGAGCTCGCCGGTGAACACGACCACCTTGCCGCCCCGGACGGCGCCGATCCGCGCGGCATGCGCGGCAAGCTGCTCCCGCGCGGGGCCGTCACCCACCACCACCAGCCGCACCGGCAGGTCCACCGCCAGCCGGGCAACAGCGTCGACCGCGGCCAGAAGCCCTTCCAGCTTCAGCTCGGTGGCGAGCCGCGACACCACAACCACATGAAGATCGGCCGGATTCAGGTCGAAACGGGTTCGCAGCTGGGTGAGCGCGGCATCGCCAACCGCGTCCGGGGCGTTGGCACGCACGTCGACCGGTGGCTCGATGAGGTCGACCGGACCGCGCCGCACCGCTCTGGCGGACTCGCCGATCAGCTCCGTGCCGACCACCAGGGGCATGGTGGCCGGCAGGAACGGCGCAACCGCCATGGACATCACCGTGGCGAAGGCCGGCACACCCAGCCTCGTCCGCGGCCCGACGAAGGCCTCCAACGCCGGCGGCCACTCGTAGCCGTGCACCAGCTCGATCCGCCGTTCGCGCACCACCCGGCACAGTGCGCTCATCACCCGGGGCGACGGCCGCCGCCCCGGCTTCGGCGACGCGACGTAGTCAAGCCCGAGCGCACGCACCGTTTCGACAAGCGGGCCGGGCACCCCGAAGACGGTCACGTCATGGCCCAGATCCCGTACGGCCCCCGCCAGCTCCACCGCGTTGAGCTGGCTTCCCCCGATCTCCATCAGGTGGGGATAAACCAAGATCCTCACGAGCTGTGCACACCCTGTCCGACAACGCCATCCACGACATGCGCGCCGCCGATGCCACCGATGCCACCGGTGATGGCGTCCAGCAGCGCGTCCACCACCTGATCATGCTGTTGCTCGGTCATCGTGTGGAACAGGGGCAGGATCAGCGACTGCTCGGTCAGCCATTCGGTGACAGGAAGATCATCACGTCGCTGCCCGCCATAGGCGGGCTCCAGATGGGAGGCCATAATGCCGCGCCTGGCCGAGATGCCGCGCTCGGCCAGGAGAGCGAGCAGCTCGTTGCGGCCCACCGCCGAGGTCGGCGGTGGGACCACCCAGAAGCTCTGGTAGTTGGTCATCCCCCCTGGCGGATCGCCGACGGTCACCAAACCTGGAACCACCGCGAGCAACCGCTGGTAGCGCTCGGCGAGGATGCGGCGACGTTCGACCATCGCGTCGAGCTTTGCCAGCTGGACCAGCCCGACCGCGGCCTGGATGTCGGTCATCCGGTAGTTGAAACCGGTCTCGCCATAGCTTTCCAGCACCGGCTGCCGGCTGCGGTGCCGCTCGGCCGCGCTCACGTTCATCCCGTGTTCGCGCAGCCGCCGCGCACGTGCGGCCCAGGCGGGATCGGTCGTGGTGAGCATCCCCCCCTCACCGGTGGTGAGCAGCTTGCGCGGATGGAACGACCATGCCGCAAGCGGCGCGCCCGCGCCGACCCACCGGCCGTTCATCGTCGAGCCGGCGGCGCAGGCCGCGTCCTCGACCACGGCGACATCGCGCGGCCCGCACAGCCGCGACACCCCCTCAACATCCGCGGGTACCCCGCCCTGATGAACAACGATCACCGCGCGGGTGCGGTCAGTGAGAACGGGAGCCACCGTGTCCGCCGTGATGTTCCCGGTCGACGCCTCGACATCGGCGAACACCGGCGTGCCGCCGACATAACGGACGGCGTTCGCCGTGGCGATGAACGACAGGGACGGCACCACCACCTCGTCACCCGGGCCGATATCCAGCAGCACCAACGCGAGATGCAGCGCGGTCGTGCAGGACGACACCGCGACCGCCTCGCCACCGCCGAGCCTGTCCACGAAGGCGCGTTCGAACTCGGCGACCCGCGGCCCCTGGGCAACCCATCCGGACCGGACCGCGTCCGCCGCGGCCTGTGCCTCCTGCTCACCCAGCCAGGGCGTCATCACCGGGATAGGGCTCATCGATCGGCCGCCTTCACCGTGGTGAGCGCCGTGACACTCGCACGATCACCGGCGGGCCCGGCGGGCAGGCCGCACAGCTCGGCCAGCTCAGCCGTGCGGGCCGCCCAGTCATGGCGGCCGGCGAACGTACGCCTGTCAGCCGCGAGGCTGTCGGTACGGAGCACATCCAGCGCCGCCGCGGTCTGGGCGGCAAAGCGCTGCGGGCTCGCGCCAATGCTGATCAGGTCAGTGTCCAGCCAGCGGCTGGCGGGCAGGTCGGTACTTACCGCGCCCCGGCCCGCGGCCAGGTACTCAAGGGTCTTGAGCGGAAAACTGGCCTGGTTGAAGGCGGAATCGGTGTACGGGGTGAGCCCCACATCAATCATGCGCAGGTACGACGGCAGGTCCGCGAACGCCTTCGGGCCCACCCACTCCACGTTGGGCCGTGACAGCAGCGCGTCCAGACGCTTGATCTCGAATGTCGCCTGCCGCGGCCCGACGAGGAGGACGGAGATACCCCGATCGGCCACCGCCTCCAGATGCGTCAGATCGATGCGGTCGGACAGGTGCCCGACAAAACCCGCGATCGGGGACGGCAGATGCACGTCCTCCGGCAGTGGCGCGTTGTCACAGCCGGCGAAGTGGCCGGCGTCGACACCGTTGGGCACCAGCACCGGCTCGGTGCCCATGGCCCGCCACCGGTCCACCAACACCGGGGAGACTCCCACGACCACGTGTGCCTTGGTGAGCTGGCGCCGCTCGGCCTGTTCCAGCCACGGCCTGGACACGCCCATCAGCTCGGCACCCGCGACGAAGTCGTCGGTGCCGTAGAAGACCCGGCGGGCCCCGGGCGCGACATCGAGCAGGTCGGCAAGGGAGTCCACGATGACCGCGCGAACGGTCGCACCGATACGCCGCAAAGCCCGCCGGACGGCGTCACGGGCGGCCAGCCTCGCCGCCTCCCGCATGACCGGACGGCTCACCCCGGGCGGGGTGACGGGCGTCAGCCGGATGATCCCCGGCTGGACCACGCGCAGCCGGGGACGACGCAGGGCAGCGGCGGTGTTGCGGTCCTTCAGCGGCGTCAGGTAGGAGATCGGCGGGTCGACCCACAGCACCGGGAACTGGCGCGACAGGTGCAGCGCAACATGGCGCATCGGGAACCAGATCCCGTCCCAGGACGTACCGGAACTGCACACCACGAGCTCGCGGGGCCGCGTGAGCGCGGGCAGCGAGCTCATGAGCCGAGCTCCGGCCGCGCCTCGCGCCACCATGCGACCAGCTGCCGCAGGCCTTCCGTGAGGCCGACCTCGGCCTTGAAACCCAGCCGGGACGCGGCGGCCGAGGTGTCCGCGAGGCGGCGGGCCACCGGGTTCACCCGGCGCGCGGGCCCGTGCTCCAGACCGAGATGACCGGCGCCCATCACCGCGGCCAGGGCCTCGGCAAGTTCACGCAACGACGTCTCGACACCGGACGCGACGTTGAAGACCTCGTCGGTGATGTCCGCCTGCGCCGCCATCAGGTTGGCCCGAGCGATGTCCGTGGTGAATACGAAGTCCATGGTCTGCGTGCCGTCGCCCAGGATGAGCGGCGGCTGGCCAGCGGCGATCCGCTCCATCCAGCGCACCAGGACTTCGGTGTACACACCGTGCACGTCCATCCGCGGTCCGTACACATTGAAGTAGCGCAGCGCCACGTAATCAAGGCCATACATGGCGTAGAAGCTACGGAGAAGACCTTCGTTGAAGACCTTCGCCGCGCCGTAGATCGTGTCGTTGTGGTACGGATGATGATCTTCGGATGTGGGGAACACCGCCGCCTGGCCGTACACGGATGCCGACGACGAGGCCACTACCTTGCGCACACCGCTGGCGACCGCGGCCTCCAGGACGTCGAAGGTCCCGTCGACAAGCACCTCGAGCGCCAGCCGGGGCTCCTCGGCGCACTGGGTGATCCGGATCGCGGCCAAGTGGAACACGATGTCGGTTCCGGGCATCAGCTCCGCCAGTAACGCGCGGTCGCGGATGTCGCCGGTGACCAGACGCACCCGCCCGGACCTCAGGGCGGTGGCCAGGTTGGCCTCGCGGCCACGGGTCAGGTTGTCCAGCACCACGACCTCGGCCGCGCCGGCCTCGACAAGCTGGTCACACACGGTCGAGCCGATCGTTCCGGCACCACCGGTGACCAGGCAGCGAGTGCCGGCGAGGGCAACGGCGGCGCTCCGCGGAGCCGTGGTCATCGGGCGACCTCCAGCAGCGGGACGCGGGCGCCGCCGGAACGCAGGCTGCGCGAAGCGGCCTCAAGCATTCCCAGGACCCGCAGGCCAGCGCGGCCATCGGTCGCGGACGGGCTCCCGCTTTCGATCGCCGTCGCCCACTGGGTCATCACCGTACTCAGCGCTTCCCGTTCGGCCAGCGCGGGGGCGACCATGTCGCCACTGCGATAGGAGATCATCATGTTCCGCCTGCTCTCACTTTCCAGCACGTTGGCTTCCGCGAGATCGACCCCGCGGTCATAGATCGACAGACGCTGCGCGGGGTCCAGGTCGTTCCAGACGAGGGTCCGCCGCGAACCACCGACGATCACCGTTCGAACCTTGATCGGCGATAGCCAGTTCACATGGGTGTGGGCGATCGCGCCGTTGGACAGCGCCATCGACAGGTAGCCGACGCAGGTCCTGCCCGCGCCGATCGGGTCGGCACCGGTGGCCGTCACGGCTTCGGGCGTCACTCCATCGGGCAGAATGAAGTCGAAGATTGACAGGTCGTGCGGAGCAAGATCCCAGATCACGTCGACGTCACGCTGGACGAGACCGAGATTGACCCGCACCGAGTCGACGTACTGGATCTCGCCGAGGGCGCCGGCCCGGACCAGTTCGCGGATCTTCATAACCGCCGGCGTGTAGCAGTAGGTGTGGTCGCACATAAGAACGAGGCCACGGGACTCCGCCGCGTCGACCAGCTTGCGGCCTTCCGCCACCGACGAGGCGAGCGGCTTTTCGACGAGCACGTGCTTGCCCGCGTCCAGCGCCCTCAATGCGACATCCACATGTGTGGCAGCCGGCGTGGCAATGGCCACCGCGCCCACCTGCGGATCATCAAGAATGTCATCAAGCCGGTCCGTGGCCCGAACATCGCCGTACGAACCGGCGACCGCACGGGCGCGGTCGCTGTCAATATCGCACAGCCACCTGAGCCGGAACTCCGAGCTTCCCCGGAGGTTTCGGACGAGGTTGGGACCCCAGTACCCCGCACCGACAACGGCCGCACCGATCAAGGACAACGCTTTCCCCCAAAAAGACGGTACGAGTTCGCCGGGCACGCGAGCGTGCCCGGCGAACTCCACGGCAAATCACCGCACGACGACAGGACTACGAAGTCGGGTCAAACACTACGTCAACCCAGTAGTTGGCGGCATTATACGTGGTTGTTGGAAACGCCGAGGTGGCCGAGTAGATATACAGGCCGTTACCACCGGACGAAGGGCTGGACGGCGCGGTGAGCGGACCACTCACCAGCCCGGATGACAGGAAGTAGCCACCATTGACGGAATAGTGGCCGACGCTGGTGTGGTAGGAGACCACGTAGGTACTACCTGCGGTAACAGCAACCGGCGTCGAGAAACGAACCTCCTGCCATCCGGTAGTCGACTCACCGGTAAACGTAGCGGTGGCCAGCGCCGTGCCGGAGCCGCTCCACAGCGTGCCCGTGTGCGTACCGGTGTTGGCTGCTGACTTGTAGAAACGAACGCCGAGAATCCGGCCATTCACGGAGGGTATGAACTGCACCCCCAGCTCAGCCGCGTTGGTGTCGCCCGCGTCGACAGATCCCGGCACTGTCGAATCACTCCAAAGTGAGAACGGTCCGGTCGGACTTGATGCACTGGCTGTGGTGAACGTCCAGCTGGTGGACGACATCGTATTCCCAGCCGCATCTTTGGCACCACTGACGGTGACAGTGTACTGAGTGCTCGGCGTCAGGGCCGCGGCGGGGGTGAAGGTCTCCGTGAACGCGGCGGCGTCATAGGCGGCCGAGCCGCTGACCGGGCCACCCCCACCGGACAGGGTCATGGTGACCGTCGAAGGGACGACCGCCTCCGTGAAGGCCGCCTGAGGCGCCACGTCCACCGGGACCGACGACGCACCACCCAAGGGCGACCGTACCGCTACCGCCGGTGGTGTATTATCGGGCGGCGCGGTCGTGGTGAACACCACGTCCACCCAGTAGTGGGCACCGGCGAAACTGTGGTCAGGGAATCCACCAGCGCCGTACAGGTACAGTCCGTTGCCGCCCGCGGTAGCGCTGTCCGGTGCATGAAGTGGTGCATTGTTGACGGTGGTGTTCAGCACGCCGGCGCTGGCCGAGTAATGGCCGTTCGGCGCGTGGTAAGAGGCAACATAGGTGGTGCCGGCGGTGATCGCGACCGGCGCGGAAAGGCTCACCTGCTGCCATCCGGACGCGGTCTCACCCGTGAAGGTCGCGGTCGCGAGCGCGGTGCCGTTATTCGTCCACAGCGTGCCCACATGCGTGCCGGTGTTCGCCGCGCTCTTGTAGAAGCGCAGCCCGGTCACCCAGCCGCTGGTATCCGCGCTGAAGCGCACGCCGAGCTCGACTCCCTGGGTGTCGCCGGAATCCAGCGTCGCGGGGACGGAAGTCGTGTCAAAAATCGAACACGGGCACCGGCCCGCGGTGGTGAAGGACCAGGATACGGGCGCCATCATATTGCCGGTCGGGTCGGTCGCCCCGGATACCGATACGGTGTAGACGTGACCGGTCGCCAGCGTCGCGGTCGGCGTGAGTGTCGCTGTCCTGCTCGGCCCGTCGTAGGCCACCGTCGACGCGATGACGCTGTTGTCCTGGGCGTCGGTCAGCCGCATCGTGATGCTCGACGGCGTGACGCGCTCACTGAAGATCGCCTTTATCGCCGCGGTGACCGGGACGCTGTTCGCGCCCGCGCCCGGGGCCATACTGGTGATCGTCGGCGGGGTCACGTCCGGTGGTAGCGACAGGACCACGTCAACCCAGTAGTTCGTGGTCGACGGCTGCGTCGGGAACGCATGGTTGCCGTAGACATAGACACCGTTCGGCCCGTCCTGCCCGCTGGCGAGCGCGTGCAACGGCGGGTTGTCGACCCCGGCTGAGGCGAACTGGTTGAGCGTGGTCGAGTAGCGGCCAGTGGTGGTGTGGTAGGAGGCGATGTAGGTGGTGTCCTTGACAATGGACACGGGAGTGGTGAACGTCAGCGTCTGCCAGCCCGTGCTGCTCTCCCCGCTGAACGTACCGGTAGCCAGCTGGGTACCAGTGGACGACCACAGCGTCCCGGTGTGGGTGCCGGTATTTGCCGGCCCCTTGTAGAACCGGATACCGGTGATCTTTCCATCCTCGTCGGAGCGGAACTTGACCCCGAGCTCGACCGCGCCGGTGTCAGCTTCGGTGATATTCGCCGGAGTCGCGGAGTCGGGCCATATACCGCACGGGCACAGGCCGTCCGCCGGTGGCTGCTGCGTGGTGGTGAAGGTCCACGTCACCGGAGCGGCAAGCAGGTTGCCCGCGATGTCACGCACACCGCTGACGGTCGCCGTGTAAGTCGTACCGGTAGCCAGCGCCGCGGTCGGTGTGAATGTCGCGGTCCTGGTCGCCGCGTCGTACCCGACGCCACCCGCCACGTTCTGCCCACCCGCGCCGACGGTGAAGGTGATTGTCCCCGGCTGCACGGCCTCGTTGAAGACCGCCGTCGGGGTCACCGCCGTCGACACGCTGGACGACGAGGGCAGCGGTGTCTGGCTCGTCACCGCCGGCGGGGTGACGTCAGGTGGCGCGACATCGGAGAACACCGGGTCCACCCAGTAGTTGGTGGATCCGTAGGTGCTGGTCGGGAACCCGGTGCCGCCCGCGCGGTAAACCCCGTTGGGAGCGCTCCCGGAGTCCTTGGCCGCGTGCAGCGGCACGGCGTCAGCCGCGCTCACCTCGAAGAAGCCCGCGTCCGCCGCGTAGTGCCCGGCCGGCGCCCAGTAGGAGGCGACATAGGCGGTGTTCCTGGTTATCTGCACCGGCTGCGCGAAGGTGACCTGCTGCCAGCCGGACGCGCTCTCCCCGGTGAAGGTGGCGGTGGCCAGCTGGGTGCCGGTGGCCGACCACAGCGTGCCGGTGTGCGTACCGGTGTTTCCGCTGCCCTTGTAGAAACGGACTCCGGTGACCCAGCCGTCGACGTCAGCGGTGAAGCGGACGCCCAGTTCCAGCGCGGTCGTGTCGGTGACCGCCGGCGTCTTCGGGGTCACGGCGGAACCGAAAACCATGCACGGGCAGCTGACATTGACCGATACGGTCACCGGCGCCGAGATGTTGGCACTGTCGTCAGACGCACGGGCCTTGATAGTGAGCGCCCCGAGGCCGTGGACCGTCCCGGTGTAGGTCCAGCTCTCACGCCCGGTCGCCGGATGCCAGGTGGCGCCGCCGTCGATGGAGACCTCCACACCGCCGACGGCTCCGCCACCGGCGTCGGCAGCGGTACCGGTCACGGTCAGTTGGCTGCCATTGGTGACGGCTGTTGCGGCGGCCGGCGAGGTGATGGCCACCGACGGTGCCGTGTGGTCCGTCGACGCGGTGGCCGTGACCAGCCCTGGCATCAGCGTTGCCGGCTGCGCGCCCATGTCCGCCAGCAGGTTCACTGTCGCCTGCTGCATGTTGGCGTCAACCGCCGTTGCCGTGCCGTCGTGCACGGCGTCCAGGCCCCAGGTGAACTGGATGGTGCCCGCGCCGAACACCAGCGCGCCGCTCGCGGCACGGTAGAGCGTCATGTGGTGCGTGGTCGTACCGGCCGCGACCGTGGTCCCGTAGTCCTGAAGGTACTGGCTGACAGCGCCGGTGGTCGTCGACAGCTGTACGAGGCCGGCCGGGCGGAAGCCGTTGTCGAGATCCTCATCGGACTCGTACCCGATCGAGTGCTGGGAGAGAGCCGCCGACGTCCCGGGCGCCAGGCTGGCGACAGCGGTGTTGCGCCAGAAGCGCATCTTGCCGTCCGCGGCCGGGACCATCATGGTGAGGTCGTCACTGTTGACCATGTAAGCGGTACCGGTCAGCGAGTTCTCCGGACGGCCGCCGTCGGCTGGCGGGCTCTTGCGTGGGTCACGCCAGGTGCCGGTCCATGTCGGCGGGTCCTGCGGGTCGACCACGTCGAGGTAGGTCTCCTTGTAGGTGACCATGGTCCGGTACGGGGTGTCGGACCCCTCGGTGCTCGGCTCCCAGCGGGTCTTCCAGTAGACCTCGTTGCCGCTGAAGAAGGCCAGGTTGACACCGGCGTCCCGGGCCGCCTCGACATTCGCCCGCTGCGGGCCCGACCAGTACTCGTCGTGGCCGACCGAAAGGAACGTCCGGTGGTTGGTCAGCAGGCTGCCGTAACGATCGGTGTCGACACCGCTGGCGTACGAGACATCGTAACCATTGCGCTCAAGAAAACGAATCATCGGGTACTCGTTGGCGAAGACGAAGTCACGGCCGTCCGGAACGTCACCACGAGTTGTGAACGGACGGTTGTAACTGACCTTGTAGGCGCGTCCGATCGGCCCCGGGTACAGGCTCGCCCCGCCAAAGGAGTTGTACGCCTGCCAACTGGTGTCGGAGGTCTGGTACAGCACGTCCGAGTGGCTCGCGTCGTTGCGCACGACGAAGACGATGTGGTTGTCCGCGCCCGTGTCGGTACGGACCAGCTTGGCCACGTAGACGCCGGAGACCGCGCTGCTCGGCACCGCCCAGGCCGCGGACTCCGCCCAGTTGCCGCAATCGGTGAGGTTGGTGGCGGTGTAGAAGAGGCAGGCAGGCTGGTTCTGCACGCCAGAGTGGTTGACGGTGGCCATCTTCCTGGCTCCGTCACCGCCGTACCAGCCGAGCCGATAGATATCGAGCCGATAGGCGCTGGCACTGGTCTTGATCTTAAAGTGCACCGTGCCACCGGCATTGACACTGATATCGGTGCTGAATCCCTGGATGGTGTCGTCGCCGGTGCCGGCGAGGTCCCATTCGGACTGCGGCGAACCGGTCCGGGTGTTCTCACAGGCGATCGGGTTGACGACTGGCGGACCACATGGGTCGGCCGCGCGCGCACGAGAGGCAAGCGGTACGGAAAGGGCTATCAGAATCCCGACCGTTACCGACAGGACAATCCATCGTGAAGCGAGCGGCGAGACGAGACACGAATACGCCCTTGTTTTGCTTGCGGCCAGCGACGAGGACAGCTTTTTTCCGCTGTTTGAAATTCTCACCTGCAGGACTCCTACCTGCGGAGACGCCCCCGGAAGAACGTCATTTGATCACGCAAAGCCCCAGGATGGACGGAGTCCGAAAATTGGTGATATATCGACATGACATGCTCGACCCCCCCAGCTTCCCCAGCTGTGGCCCGGCTGCCACGGCAGTACCGCGGCACCGCGCCGACCCCCCGGCGAAGCAGCCCCCTCCTGGACGTCGGGCTACCCCCCTACCGGAGCCCGACCATCAGAAATTACCCTATATGGCGTCGCATATCCAGTCTCAGTCCGCATGTTGTGTTGATGACCAGAAAATTGTCCCCTTAACGACACACAGCCCGATCGCCGGTCAACAGCGAGCCCTAAATTTAGGAAAAATTTTGGCAAAAAGTCGTATTAAATATTGACAGTTGATTCTTAACTTGCCCAAAGGGAAAAGTGCCCATGTACTCGACACTGCGTGACGGTCCACCGCCCCGCCCATCGGAGGCCGCATCCGATCAGTCACGGCCGGCCCGACGCCCCGCGGGCCTGGCCGTCGCCCCGGTCGTACTCATGCTCGGCCTCACCAGCATGCTCACCGATCTGTCCACCGAGATGGTCACCGCGGTGCTGCCGCTGTACCTCGTCCTCTCCCTCGGCTTCAGCCCGCTCCAGGTCGGCGTCGTCAACGGCCTGTACCAAGGTGTGACCGCGCTGGTCCGGCTGGCGGGAGGCGTAGCCTCGGACCGCTTCGGACGGCACCGTGACGTGGCCGCGGCGGGTTACGCGCTGTCGGTGCTCTCCAGGTTCGCTCTGCTCGTACCCGGGGGCTCGGCGGCGGTCGTCTCGGGTTCGATCGTGACCGACCGGGTAGGTAAGGGCATCCGCACCGCACCTCGGGACGCGCTGCTTTCGCTGGCCGCCACCGAGAACGGTCTCGGAGTCGCGTTCGGGGTGCACCGGGCCATGGACACCTTCGGCGCGATGCTCGGCCCGGTGGCGGCGTTCGCGGTCCTGTCGACCGTTCCCGGCAGTTACCGCCTCGTCTTCGCGGTCAGCGCGTGTGCCGGTGTGGTGGGCCTGGCTGTCCTGGTGTTCTTCGTCGACCGCAGCCCGGCTCCCGAACCCGCTGGACGGCCCGGCCCGTCGGCCCCCACCGGAACTGCGGCCCCCGCCGATATGCCGGCGCAACCAACAATGAAAATGTCACTGCGAGATATGATGCTCGCCGTGACCGACCGGCGGCTGCGCCGGATTCTGGTGGCCGGCTGCGTGCTGGCGCTGGCAACCATCGGCGACGCGTTCATCTACCTGCGCATGCAGCGAACTCTCGAGATCACGCCGACGATGTTCCCTCTGCTCGCGGCCGGAACATCTGGTATGTACCTGCTCACCTCGGTTCCGCTCGGACGGCTGGCGGACCGGATCGGGCGGGCCCGGGTGTTTCTCGGTGGCTTCGGAGCTCTGCTGGGTGTCTACGTGACGCTGCTTTCGCCGCTGCGGGGGATGACCGCGCTACTGTGTTGTCTGGGTTTCCTGGGCCTGTACTACGCTGCCACCGACGGCGTCCTGTCAGCACTCACCAGCGCCGCGCTGCCCGCCGGAGCTCGAACCACCGGCTTGGCGCTGGTGCAGACCGGCGTGTCACTCGGTCAGCTGGCGGCCTCGGCCGCCTTCGGCGCGCTGTGGACGGTCGCCGGTGTGGAAACCGCGTTGACCGCGGCTGCTGTTCTCCTTGCCGTCGCCCTTGCCATCGCATGGTCAGCTCTGCGGAGGACGATGTGACCGCCAGCACCAGATCATCAGCAAGATCGACCGTGCCGCGCTCGAACCGCTGGCGCCGGCGCGCAGCGTTCGCGGTGGTTGTACTGTGCGCTGTCGCGCTCACCATCGGCTATGGGATCAGCCTCGCCCACCGCTCGTCCCCGGTAGCGGCCCAGGCCGCAAGCCCGCGTCCGATCGACCTGACCTCGCTGCTGCGCACCCCGGTGGTCGTCTTCCGCAGCAGCGAACGCGGGCCTAGCTACGGCGAGGTGTCCGTCGCGAAGCTCAACGACCTGACCGCTCCGCGCGTCGTCACGAACCTGCAGTGCGACCGTGTCGACATGGTGGCCACGGTCGGGCTGTGCCTGGCGGCGAGCCCGGGGATCTACACCAGTTACAAGGCGTTCACGTTCTCTGCGGACATGCAGGTGCGGCACGGCTTCAACATCGTGGGCATTCCGAGCCGGGCCCGCCTGTCCCCGGACGGCCGGCTGGCCGCGGTAACCACGTTCGTCTCGGGCCATTCCTACGCAAGCGCGGGTTTCTCGACCGCTACGACGCTCTACGACGTCTCCGCCGGCCGGGAGATCGGCAATCTCGAGTCGTTCACCGTCACCAGGGATGGCAAGGAGATCCACCCCACCGACGCCAACTTCTGGGGAGTGACCTTCGATCATGACGATGACCGCCTGTACGCGACGCTGTCCACCGGTGGCCAGACCTATCTTGTGGTCGGCAGCATCAGGACGCGGACGCTGCGCACCCTGACGACCAACGTCGAATGCCCGTCCCTGTCACCGGACGGAACCCGGATCGCCTTCAAGAAACGCGCCCAGGGAAGCCTGGTGCAGTGGCGGCTGACCGTGCTGGACCTCGCGACGATGCGCGAGACACCGCTCGCCGAGACCCGTAGCGTTGATGACCAGGCTGCCTGGTTCGACCAGAACACCGTTGCCTACGGCCTGCCGAGAACCTCGGACCAGGACAGCGTGATCAATGATGTGTGGGGAGTGGCCGCTGATGGGTCTGGTACCCCTCGGGTACTGGTGGCGCAGGCGTGGTCGCCCGCTTTCGTCCAGACCGGGATCTCGGGCTGACCAGAGCGGCGCGTCGACCGGGTCACCAGCGGGCCAGCGGGCCAGCGGGCCGCTACCGGGTCAGTGAGTGAAAACGATTCTGGGCCGCGGCCAGCCCTTCGGCGACGACCTGTTCGACCGCGTCCGCCGCGGTGTCCACCACGACGGCGAGTTCCTTGCGCTCGACCGAGGAAAAGTCCCGCAGGACGAAGTCGGCGGGGTCCATCCGACCGGGTGGACGCCCAATACCGAGCCGAACTCGCAGGTAGTCACGCGAGCCCAGCGAAGCCGTAACGGATCGTAGACCATTATGACCGTTGTCGCCGCCGCCGAGCTTGAGCCGGACAGCTCCGAAAGGGATATCCAGCTCGTCGTGCACGACCAGAACTCGTCCTACCTCAGCCTTGAAAAAGGCACGCAGAGCCGCGACCGGGCCGCCCGAGGCGTTCATGAACGAATGTGGCTTGGCAAGCACCGCCTGGGCCCCGGCAAGCCGCGTCTGCATGACGTCGGCGCGTGCCCGATGGGTCCGAAAACGGTCCCCGACCCGCTCGGCAAGCAGATCGAGGACCATGAAGCCGATGTTGTGCCGGTTACCGGCGTACGTCGGACCGGGATTGCCCAGTCCGACGACCAGCCATGGCCCGGCAACCGCGCCATCGGCTCCCAAGCCGGTCATGACACCACCAGCGGGCTCATCAGGCCGAGGCGTCGGTCTTCTCGCCCGCCGCGGCGGCTGTCACGCCGCCGGCTGCCTGCTCGGCCCCGGCGAGTTCGGCGTCCATCTGGGCGACCGTCAACTTCGCCAGCCCCTGGACGACGACCTGCCCCGCGTCGGTGTCCAGGATGGAACCCGCGGGCAGGATGAGCTGACCAGCATTGATGTTCGCGCCGGGTTCGAGGCCGGCAATGTCGACCTCGATCGACCCGGGGATGTCAGTCGCGTCGGCCCGCACCGAGACGGTGGTCAGCTGCTGGTCGACGAGAGTGTCGCTGTGGGCGTCACCGACCAGTACGACCGGGACCTCCACGGTGACCCGCTCGCCGGTACGGATGATGACCAGGTCGACGTGTTCGAAACTACCTCTGATCGGATGCCGCTGGACGTCCTTGGGAAGAGCGAGCTGAGTCCCGTCGGACAGCTCCAGCCGGAGCAGCACATTCGTGCCGGCACTGGTTTTGAACGCGTGCAGGAGCTCGTGGGCCTGCAGCGAGATATGGCGGGGCGGTTGACCGTGACCGTACAGAACGGCCGGGACCTTGCCGGCCTTGCGGGTACGACGAGCCCCGCCCTTGCCGAACTCGGTACGCGGCTCCGCGGCAATGCGGACCTCGGACATGGCGGTACTCATCCTCCTACAGGCTGGGGAACAACGGCGCGGCGCGAAACAAGCGGGAAGCGCCTGCCGGAACAGCGCGGTCCTTCACAGTACCGGACGGGACGCGGCAGGGCTGACCCGCCCTCCGGTGGGTCAGCCTCGCATCGGTACGAGCTATAACAGGTCCCGTGACAGATCGCGCACGTCAGCCGCTGCTGTTGGTCGGTGCGGGCGGGCTCGCCCGTGAGACGGCGCAGGCCGTGCACGCCGCGGACAGCCATCGGCTGCTCGGCTTCACCGACGACAACCCGGCCCGCTGGGGCTGTGTGCTGGACGGTCTGCCCGTGCTCGGTGGCACCGAGGTCATCACCAGCATGCCGGACGCGCTGGTGCTGCTCTGCCCCGGTTCCGGCGCGGTACGAGCGCGGCTCGCCGCCCGGCTGGCCGCGGCTGGCATCGGCGCGGAGCGCTTCGCCACCGTCGTCCATCCTGGGGTCCATGTACCACCGTCCTGCACGGTTGGTCACGGATCGATCCTGCTGGGTGGCATCACCATGACCACCGCTGTCACGATTGGTAACCACGTGGCGATCATGCCGAACTCGGTGCTCACCCATGACGACGTCGTGGAGGACTTCGCGACGATCTGCGCGTCGGTCTCGCTGGCCGGCGGGGTGCGCGTGGGTGCGGGCGCCTACGTCGGCGCGGGCGCGCTGGTCCGGGAGAACCTCTCGGTCGGCCCGTGGTCAACGGTCGGCATGGGCACGGTCGTACTCGCCGATGTGCCCGCGGCCGAGGTCTGGGTCGGCAGCCCGGCCCGCTTCCTGCGCGGCGCCGCGCCCGCCACCAGCGTTGGCAGCGGCACGGTCCGCACTGACCACTGACCACTGAGACCACCGACCCAGTGCCCGGGACCGATGGCGCGAGGTGCCGGCCGCCGTGCCCAGCGCGGATCCCCTCTGCCCGCGGGTCGCTACGCGGCGGACACCCGCGCGACGTCAGCCGCGAACCAGGAAAGCGCGTCCCGCAACGCCGGCCGCCAGACGGTGAACGTGTGTACTCCTGGCCGCACGTGCAGCTGCACCGGGTAGCCGTCCGCGTCGAGAAGATCGTGCATGTGCCTCATGGCGCCCGCGACCTTGCGGTCATGACGTCCCACGTCAAGCCAGACCTGCGGTCGCGGGCCCGGACCGAGGCCATCGATGTAGAGATCCGGGCTGTTCGCCAGCGCGGCGGCCGGCGCCTGCGGACCGGCCCCGAACAACGGCCTCAGGCCGCCGGTGTGGGTCGGGCGAGTCAGCCCGGACATGTCTATGATCGACCCGAACATGGATCTGTTCCGCAGCCCAAGATTAAGCGCGCAGTAACCGCCGGCGGACATCCCGGCGATGCCCCGGTTGGTCCATCCGGGCTCGATCCGCAGCGTCGCCTCGACCGCCGGTACGACATCACGCAGCAGGTGGGTCTCGACGCGCTCACCGATGCCGTCAACGCACTCGGGGTCGTCAAGCCAGCCATGGCTCATGCGCGGCATCACTATGATCACCGGATGGCCGGTGACCGCGACCCGGTCACCGGCATCGGCCGCCTGCCCACCCCGCAACCAGTCAGCTGGGATCCCAGGTGACCCGTGGATGAGGTAAAGCACCGGAAAGCGCCGTTGTGACCGGTCGAAGTACTGCGGTGGAAGATAGACGAGTGCGGTCGTCGCCCCGAATCCGCTGCCCCTGTCGGGGACTGGGAGGGCCAGAACCGCTCCGTGCGGATGCGAACGCACGGTGGCTGACGTCGTCGAAGGGCGCAGGTCCGTGGTCCTCAGATGTGGGTCGGAACCCCCCTCCGTGGCCGCTCCGATCACATCCCCGAGCCGGGGGAGGTAGCTGAAGTAGGCGTTGACCGCGTCAGCCGCCACCGTGATCGTGAGCAGCACCGCCATGAGACAAACCACGGCCCTGGGCGCTCGCGGCGACTTCCGGTGGATACGGAACAGCACGATCCACATGGCTGTCGCCGCCATGGAGAGAACACCGATGAAGGCTCCGGACAGAACAGGAAAACCGCTCATCGCACAGTCACCGGGGCCGATGCCGCCCGCGCCGCTCGTGTCCGCACGGGCGGCACGGGCGGCACGGGCAGCGCCGGAACAGTGAACACGGACACTCGCGGTCAGGCAGGCGGATACACAGCTGATCCGGCGGTCATGCGTCCCCGCCGAAGAGCTCAGTCACCGATCCGTCCTCAAAGACGGCCCTGATCGCGGCAGCCAACAGCGGCGCGATCGACAATTCTGTGATTTTGTCAATGCGGGCCTCGCTGCGCAGCGGCAACGTGTTGGTGAGCACGACCTCACTGATGTCGGAGTTCTTCAGGCGGTCGACGGCGGGACCGGAAAGCACGCCGTGGGTCGCGGCGGCGATCACCTCGGTTGCGCCGTTCTCGCTCAGCGCCTCGGCCGCCTTGGTGATGGTGCCCGCAGTATCGATCATGTCGTCGACGATGACACAGGTCCGGCCCCTGACCTCTCCGACCACGTCGAACATCTTGACCTGGTTCGGTACATCCGGGTCGCGTCGTTTGTGGATGATGGCGAGCGGGCAGCCGAGCCGGTCGGTCCAGCGCTCGGCAACGCGGACGCGGCCGGCGTCCGGGGCCACCACCGTTACAGCGGAGGTGTCGAGCTTGCTCTCGATGTAGTCGGTGAGCAACGGCAACGCGAAGAGATGGTCAACCGGCCCGTCGAAGAACCCCTGGATCTGGGCGGTGTGTAGATCGACCGACATCAGCCGGTGCGCACCGGCGGTCTTGAACAGATCCGCGATCAGCCGGGCCGAGATCGGCTCCCGGCCGCGGTGCTTCTTGTCCTGCCGGGCGTACGGGTAGAAGGGGGCCACCACGGTGATGCGTTTGGCGTTTGCGCGCTTGAGCGCGTCCACCATGATGAGCTGCTCCATCAGCCAGGTGTTCACCGGCGCGGAGTGACACTGCAGCACGAAGGCGTCACACCCGCGAACCGACTCCTCGAACCTTACGAAGATCTCTCCGTTGGAGAACTCATAGGCGCTGGTGGGCACCGGCACGACGTCAAGCGCGCCGGCCACCTCGGCCACCAGTTCAGGATGTGCCCGACCACCGAAAAGCATCAGGTTGCGCCGGTTCTCGGTCTGGTAGCCCATCAGGATTCTCCAACCTGGTCCATTCGATTACGATCGGTTCCCATCGGCATCCGCTAGGTATCTACAGCCGGCCCCCACCGGTCATGCCAGCAATGCTGGCGGAGGTGCCCGTCCGGCCGGGTTCACCAGCCACATCGCCCGTTGCGGCCCGAGCCGCCGCGGTTCCCGGCCGGCGCCGTTGCACCCATCCCTCGATCGTGCGCTGCCGGCCCTCCCGAACGGCCAGCGCTCCCGGTCGCACATCCTCCGTGATAATCGAACCGGCACCCGTGTACGCACCGTCTCCCACCCGCACCGGCGCGACCAGCACGGTGTCACTACCGATCTTGACATCCATGCCGATCACCGTACGGTGCTTGGCAATGCCATCGTAGTTAGCGAAGATCGTCCCACACCCGATATTGCTACGTTCGCCGATCACCGCGTCGCCGACGTAAGCCAGATGAGGCACTTTCGCACCGTCAGCGACCTGGGCTGACTTGGTCTCCACAAAGGCACCCAGCTTAACCCCGTGCCCGATGTGCGTTCCCGGGCGCAGGTGCGTGTACGGACCGACAACGCAATCCGGCCCGATCACTGAATCGGCCGCGGTGGTACGGCTGACGGTGGCCCCAGCCCCGACCACCGTGTCGGTCAGGGTGCAGTCCGGACCGACCACGGCCGCGGCGGCCACCCGGGTGCTGCCGTGCAGGAACGTGTTCGGCAGCAGCGTCGTGTCCGCCTCCAGGACGACATCGACGTCGATCCAGGTGGTGGACGGATCCACCACCGTGGTGCCCGCCCGCATCGCCGCGGTGACAATTCTGTCCCGCATGGTGATGCCGGCCGCGGCGAGCTGGACCCGGTCGTTCACGCCGAACGCCTCGCCCGGATCGTCGAGCGGACAGGCGGCCACGGCCTGCCGGCGTGCGAAAAGCACCCCGATCACGTCGGTCAGATATTCCTCACCCTGGGCATTGTCAGTTGTCAGGGATGTCAGCGCCTCGACCAACGGACCCGCCGTGAACACGTACACGCCGGTATTGATCTCGCGGATGGCCGCGGTGACGGGGTCCGCGTCCGACTGCTCGACAATCGCCCGGACGTCACCCGACGGTCCACGAATCACCCGGCCGTAGCCGGTCGGATCGGAAAGCTCGGCGGTCAGCACGGTTGCCGACGCGTCCGCGCGGACATGCTCGGCCAGCAGCGCCACCATCGTCGCGCCGGTCAACAGCGGGGTGTCCCCGGGGACCACGACCACCAGCTCATCCGGCTGGATGCCCGCCACCGCCCGCAGCGCGGCCCGGACCGCGTGCCCGGTGCCACGCTGGTCGTCCTGCACGACCGGCGACACGGCCGGGGCTCGTCCGGCGACCGCCGCGATCACCTGTTCCCGCGCGTGCCCGACCACCACGAGCTGCCGCCGCGCGTCGAGCGGAGCCACCGCGGCGAGGACGTGCTCAAGCAGGGATCGCCCCGCAATACGCTGCAACACTTTGGGGATGGTGGAACGCATCCGTTTACCCTCGCCTGCCGCGAGGACGACAACTGCCGCCGGACGTGGTTGACTCACACGAGCTCCCGTGATCGCGGACATCAACGTCAGTGTACGGTGAGCTTACCGGGTCACGGCTTACCGGATACGGTTTACCGGCCGCCATCATGGGCAGGAAGAACAATTCGGGCGACGACAAACAGCCCAACAAGGATAAACCGACCGCACGTCACGCTGGTAGCCATCGGTCGAACCTCTCGCTCCGCCGCCACGACTCGAACGTGGACTAGAAGAACCAAAATCTCCTGTGCTGCCGATTACACCACGGCGGATCGAGGAAAATCGATCGCAGTATACCAGCACGAACCCAATCCGCCAAAGATCACACAATCACGCCGGCGGGTGTCCGGCTCATGACGGTCAGCCCGGCCGCACGGATTGTTTGCACGGATGTTCCCCGTGGCGAGCACCACACACTGCCGCAACAAGCTACCGTGACCCAACGGAAGCCGTCGTGGCAACGAACACGACCGATGGGCGGGGATTGTCTCATGACCACTACAGACACAGTGAACGCGACGGGCGTCACGGCCCGCGCGGCACCTGGGGTGACCGCCCCGCCCCGCCACACCGTCGCGCCGCGTTCATCGCTCAAGGCCCGCGGTGAACAGATCACGCTGGCCACGATCATCGTGCTTCCCCTGACGGCGCTGGCCGCGGCGGTACCCCTGCTGTGGAATCGGTGGATCAGCTGGCAGGACGTGCTCCTGGCCGCGACCATGTATATGATCACCGGCCATGGTGTGACCATTGGTTTCCACCGCTACTTCACACACCGCGGCTTCAAGACCTCCAGGCCCGTACGTGTCGCGCTCGCCATCGCCGGCAACATGGCGATCGAGGGACCGGTGATCCGCTGGGTCGCCGACCACCGGCGCCACCACGCCTTCAGCGACAAGGAGGGTGACCCGCACTCACCGTGGCGCTATGGCACCGGCACCCGGGCAGTGGCCAAGGGCCTGTGGCACGCTCACATCGGCTGGCTGTTCGACGTCGAGCAGACCGATCAGCGCCGATACGCTCCGGACCTGCTCAACGACGCTGACATGGTCCGGGTCAGCCGGATGTTCGCGCTCTGCGCCGCGGTGAGCCTCGCCGCGCCCGCGCTCATCGGCGGGCTGTGGCGAGGCTCGTTCGAAGCCGCGCTGCAGGCGTTCTTCTGGGCGAGCCTGGTCCGGGTGGCCCTGCTGCACCACGTGACATGGTCGACCAACAGCATCTGTCATGTCGTCGGCAAGCACCCGTACATATCGCGGGACCGTTCCGGAAATGTCTGGCCGCTCGCCTTCCTTTCGATGGGCGAGTCCTGGCACAACCTGCATCATGCCGAACCAACCCTGGCCCGCCACGGGGTCAAGCCCTGGCAACTGGACACCAGCGCCTATCTGATCAAGCTGTTGGAAACGCTGCGAATCGTCCATGATGTCCGTTGGCCAGTTCCCGAACGCATCCGGGCAAAAGAAGTCCAGCCAACGTCCTGAGCGTGTTCGGAAGCGTCATTTCGGCGGGGCGCGTTCAGACGCGCGCCCCGGCTGCGTCGCCGGCCAAACCGAATCCCTGTTGCCGGAGCCTCTTACCTGGTTGACGCGTACCTCGTTGATGCGCGAAACGGGTTGGCTGAAGGCGCTGTCCGGATGAAGCGGGTCAGGCATCCTCGAGGTCGGTCGCGAGAGCGAGCC
Source organism: Protofrankia sp. CiT1 (assembly GCF_917627385.1). Classification (GTDB taxonomy): domain Bacteria; phylum Actinomycetota; class Actinomycetes; order Frankiales; family Frankiaceae; genus Protofrankia. Next base: position 19,660 of record NZ_CAKJTL010000041.1, on the reverse strand, counting down.
AGGCATCCTCGGTCCGAGCCTTTTCCGCGACTACCGCGCGCAGGTCGGCGTCGAGCGCGAGTAGACGCTCATGGTCGGCAGCCGCCTCCGCAAGCGCCGCGTGCAGAGCGGTCTCCTGACGTCCCAGCCGCTCCAGCGCGCGCTCCAGCCGGTTGAGTTCCTTGCGCGCGACCCGCGTCCGGCCCGCCGCAGGCGCGACCGTGCCCGCGGCGGGCCGGACGCCACCGCCGCTACCACCGCCGCCACCGCTGGCCGAGCCGTCCGCGCCGGTGAGCGGCCCGGCGCCCGCCGCGCTCAGCTCCCGGCGGCGAGACAGGTACTCCTCGACCCCGCCGGGCAACATGACCAGCGAGCCGTCGCCGAACAGAGCGACAATCGTGTCACAGGTCCGTTCCAGGAAATAGCGATCATGACTGACCACAACCAGGGTTCCCGGCCATGAGTCCAGGATGTCCTCCAGCGCGGTCAGCGTGTCGGTGTCCAGGTCGTTCGTGGGCTCGTCCAGGAGCAGTACGTTCGGTCGCTTCATGAGCAGCCGCAGAAGCTGCAACCGGCGCCGCTCCCCGCCGGAGAGATCACCGACCGGTGTCCACTGCCGGGCCGACGGCAGGCCGAACTGTTCAAGCAGCTGGCCCGCGGTCAGCTCCCGGCTCCGCCCGCCGTCCCCGGCGGCGCCTCGCGCATGCGCCGACGGCTTCGGCCGAGGCCCGACCTCCAGGACCTGACCGGCCTCCTGGACCGTCTCCAGCGCCCGCAGCCGCGGGTCCAGTCCGTGGATCTCCTGGGTGAGCAGGGCGGGACGCGCGCTGCGCCCGACCCGGACACTGCCGGAATCCGGGCTCGCCGCACCGATCAGCAGGCGCAACAGCGTGGTCTTCCCGCTCCCGTTCATCCCGACGAGACCCACCCGGTCCCCCGGGCCCAACCGCCACGTCATGTTCGCGAACAGCGCCCGGTCACCGAGGCGCAGCGTCACATCCTCGACATCGAAGACATCCTTACCGAGGCGGGAGGCGGCAAAGGTGCGCAGGCCAAGGGTGTCGCGCACGGGCGGCTCATCAGCGATCAGGGCGTTGGCCGCCTCGATGCGGAAGCGCGGCTTGGCGGTCCGGGCCGGCGGGCCGCGACGCAGCCAGGCAAGCTCCTTACGGAGCAGATTCTGGCGCCGGGCCTCGGCTGCGTCAGCCCGCCGTGCCCGCTCCGCGCGGGCAAGCACGTACGCACTGTAGCCGCCGTCGTAGGCGTCCACCCGGCCGTCGACGACCTCCCAGACCCGGTCGCACACCTCGTCGAGGAACCACCGGTCATGCGTTGCGACGAGCAGCCCGCCACGCCAGGAGGCCAGCTCGGACGCGAGCCACGCGACGCCCTCGACGTCGAGGTGGTTGGTGGGCTCATCCAGTACCAGCAGGTCGAAGTCATCGACGAGCAGCGCGGCCAGGGCGGTACGCCGACGCTCCCCACCGGATGACTGCCCGACGATGTCGTCCAGGCGGTCGAGCAGGCCCAGCCCGCTGAGCACCGACCGGCGACGCGGATCCGCGGCCCACACGTGGTCGGGCACGTCACCGACCACGGCCTGCCGCACGGTCGCCGTGGGCACGAGCCGGTCGTCCTGGGACAGCATGCCGACGCGCAGGAATCCCGTGCGCACGACCCGGCCCGCATCGGGGTGGGCCTCCCCGGCCAGGAGCTTGAGCAGGGTGCTCTTGCCCGCGCCGTTGCGGCCGACCACCCCGATCCGCTCTCCGGCCGCCACCCCGAGGCTGACGCGGTCCAGCAGGACACGGGTGCCGAAGGCGGCCACCACCGCCTCCATCGTGACCAGGACAGCGCTCATCAGGTGGCGCTCATCGGAGCTGACTCGGCAGGAGGCATCCCCGGTTCACCCGGACACGCCAGGGTCGATCACACGGGCACCGGCGACCGGGCCGTACGCCCGCCGAACCGCCCGGCAGACGCCCATCCCGGCGAGGCTCGCCGCCAGAGCTACGCTCTGCGCGGCGTCCCGCGCGAGAAAGGCGCAGGTCGGCCCGGAGCCGCTGACGATGGCGCCGACCGCCCCGAGCTCGGTCCCGGTTTCCAGCACGCGGCGCAACGACGGGCGCAGCCGCAACGCGGCCGGCTGCAGATCGTTCACCAGGGCCTTGCCCAGCTCGACCGGGTCTCCGGTACGCAATGCCGCCAGTACCCCGCCAGGCGGCGTGGGCTCGGTGCGCAGACGCCCCTCGGACAACCGGTCGAACTCGGCATAGACGGACGCGGTGGACAGGCCGCCGTCAGCCAGCGCGAAAACCCAGTGGTACTCGCCGCGCCCGAGGACCGGCGTCAGCTGTTCGCCTCGGCCGGTGCCGAGCGCTGTCCCCCCGGCCAGGGGGAACGGCACGTCGCTACCGAGCCCGGCGGCGAGCTCCGCGAGGACCGAGCGGTCCAGGCCAGTACCCCACAGGGTGTCGAAGGCGACCAGCGCCCCGGCCGCGTCGGCGCTGCCACCAGCCATCCCCGCCGCGACCGGAATGCCCTTGACCATGCTCAGGCGCGCCCCCGCACCACGTACCCCGGCGCGGGCCGCGAGCACCTGGGCGGCACGAACAGCCAGATTGTCCGAGCCCGTCGGAACCAGGGAGATCCGGGCCGCCGCCGAGCTCACGGCCGGGTCCCCGGGCAGCGCGGCCGGGGTGGTACCCGCGGCACCCTCCCCGATGACCTCAACCGCGACGACCGGCTCCACCGCGTCCGGGTCGGTGACGCCGTCCGGGGCAGCCGTAACCGTGATGTCGTCATAGAGTGAAACAGCCTGCAAAATCGTAATTACCGCATGATAGCCGTCGTCACGACGCGGGCCGACCCCAAGATGCAGGTTGACCTTTGCCGGTGACCGGACGGTCACCCGGTTGCCCTGGGCGGGCACAGACGACCGACCGGGGCCGGGCGCACCCGAAGGGTGCGGATGAGACCGAGGCAGCGGACGCTCCTTCACTCACTTGTGGGGCGTGTTCCGACCGGGCACCAACGAACCTATCCGGCCGGCCGGACGCGAGTGGCCCCCTCACCACCGGGTAGGACGCTGCATACCAGCTGGTTGAGCGCGCCGAGCACGACCGGCTGTCGCCTGTGGACGGCCAGCGGCCGCTGGCCACGGGGCCCGCCCGGCCGGAGATCTCCGGAAAGCCGAGGGATCCATCCCCACGACTCCAACGATTGCGGAGGCACGTCATGAGCACGACAACCACCGAGAAAACCGCTCCCGTGACCCGCGAGACAGCCCACCGCGACGGGGCCGGCGTGTCCCGGCGGAGCACCACCGAACTCGTGACAAGCCAGGGCAGGACTGCCATCGCGGACTCGGTCGTCCGCAAGATCGCGGGCGTGGCGACCCGCGAGGTCGAAGGCGTGCACAATCTCGGCTCCGGCAGCGCCCGCGCGGTCGGTTCGCTGCGCCAGCGTATCCCCGGCTCGTCCGGCCGCAACGTCTCGCAGGGAGTCGGTGTCGAGGTCGGCGAGCGGCAGGCGGCAATAGATCTCGACGTCGTGGTCGACTACGGCGTGTCGATCGTGGATCTCGCACAGGCGATCCGCGGCAACGTCGTCAGCTCGGTCGAGGGAATGACCGGTCTGGAGGTGACCGAAGTCAACATCGCTGTTGATGACGTCTACATCCCCGAAGATGATGACGACAAGCAGGCCCGGGTGCAGTAGCAGTCATGGCCCGCTTGGTTGTGTCCGCGCGGCCGGCCGCGATCGCGGCCGCGGTTGCCCGGTGCTCCGCGGTCGCCGCGCTGTCTCCCGGAGCCAGCGGCAACGTGGTCACGTATCTGCCCGGCCAGCGCGTCGTCGGCGTCCGCAAGGTACTGGGTGGGGTCGCCATCCATGTCGTCGGCCAGTTCGGGCCGACGATTGCCGAGATCGCCAGCCAGGTCCGGAGCGCGGTCACCGCGGTGGCTCCGGAGTGCGAGCGGATCGACGTGCTCGTCGACGATCTCGAGATCCTCCCTGACAGGCCCGTCACCAGGCCCGCCGGCCAGCCGCGCGGCACCGGTGGAACGCACACCCGCGGCACGGCCGGCGGCAGGGCGGCCCGGGGGAAGACGGCCATGACCAAGTCGGCCGCGGCTGGAACGACCCGTACAAGCACCAGGGCCGGAAAACAATGACCGACAGGCCGGTCGGGCCCGCCACCGGCCAGTCCGGGCCAGCGCGGCTGGACGGGGCGGCGGATGCCGCCGCCCGACGCGCCGAGGCACGTCGCTTCATCCGGGAGAACCACCCGGACAGAGGCGGCGACCCCGCTGTGTTCATGGCTGGCCTGCGGGCTCGGCGACCGGAACGGCCGCCCCGGACCGGATGTGCCGACGTGAGCGGCTACCATCGGCGGACCGGGTTCGAGATCATCGCCTACTGGCTGCGTGGACAGTGGGCACACCGGCACCGCTTGCGCGAGTACCACCCGCACGAGCGTCGTGTACAGCGGCTCTGGCGAAGATCGCAAAAGTCCCCACGAGTACGTTAACGCCCGCCCGCCGGGCCGCGGCGCGCGCCCCGGCGGCAGGCCCAGCTCGTGGGCTCGTGGACTCGTGGACTCGTGGCTACGGGCCTAGCAGCAACGGCTATGGGCCTACCAGCAAGTACGACCGTCTAGCAAGGAGGCTTCGATGCGTTCGAGCGCAATCGGTCTCATCACCGGATTGATCTCCGGTCTCGCGCTCGCCTTCGGTGATTTCGGCGAGTTCCTGATCGTCCTCGTCTTCGGGGCGATCGGCCTGTTCATAGGCAAGATCCTGGACGGCGAGATCGATATCAACCGCTATGTCGGCGGCGGTGAACGCCGCGATACGCGATGACACGCGCTGGAACGCGCCGCGCCGAGAACGTGGTCCGGGGAAACCTGGTCGTCGCCAGCGGCGTCATCGAGAAAATCGCGGCCCAGGCCGCGCTGAATGTCGAAACCGTCGGTGGGCTGGGACAGCGGCATCCCGGCCGAGGGCGGCGGCAGGCCACCGACGAGCGTCCCCCGCAGGTGTCAGCGCGCGTCGGCCGAGGTACCGCTTCGATCTCCATGTCGTTGTCCGTACGGTATCCTGTCCGGATTGTTGAGGTATGTGAAGCGGTACGCACCAGCGTGACCCGACAGGTGGCCGACCTGGCCGGCCTACGGGTGACCCACATCGACATCGACGTGTCCGCTTTCGAGTTCGACGCCGGCCCGAGCAGCCGGGCACGGTAGCTCACGGGAGGTCACCATCGTGCGCGTGACAAACCGGATTGTCGCGGCGCTGCTTGCGGCGGTCATCGCGGCGGTCGGGGTCATCGCGATCATCGAGATGGTCAGCGCGGCCCTCGACGACGGGTACGCCATCGTCGACTGGCAGTCGATAACGGCCGCCATGGCACGCAACACCTGGTCCGACACAGGGCCGACCGTGCTCGGCGTCATCCTCGGTGCCGGTGGGATCCTGCTGCTTGTGCTGGGGCTGCGGCGCGGCCGGCTGCAATGGTTCGCCGTACGGCCGTCCCCGACCGGGACGGCCACCTTCGCCGCCGGGCGCGGCATCGCCCGTGCGCTCGCCAGCGCGGCCGAAGACATCGACGGCGTGACCCGGGCAAAGGTCCGGCTCCGGCGGCGCACCGCCAAAGTGACGATCGAGAGCAGTCCCCGGATCAACCCGGACGCGCCGGGACAGGTGCGTGACGAGATCCGCGAACGGCTGGCCTCCTTCGAGTTGGCGTCGCCCCCGAAAGTGAAGCTGACGGTGAAGGCGTCACGTCCGGCCTCCCATGCCGGCGGTGTCGTGCCGGAACCGGCACAACCGGCACAACCTCAGCCTGCGCAGCCACCGCCACCGGCGGACGCGCGGCAGGACCCCGCCCCCACCGGCTCGAGCGGTCCCTCACCGGCCCCGGCAACCACGAAAGCAATCTTCGATGTTTCAACCATGGGTGAGCGGGCCAGGCAGCACCCGGTCGGCCTCGATCTGACCAAACCCGATCCGGAAGGCACCCGGCGGGACGCCCGGAACGAGGAGCGGAAAAAGGACCACACATGAACGCAACCGTGAGCCCCACGAGCGCACGAACCATGGACAGCCCGATCCCCCAGCTCGGTCCACCGATTCAGCCGGACGAGGTAAGCATGATCGAGCCGACCGGATCGGCGAAGATGTCCCGGCCACGCAGGCAGCCGTTCACCCCTGGAGTCGATCTGCTGAACCGGGTGGTGTTCGTTCTGTTGGGGCTGGTGTGCCTGGGCGGTGGGGCCGTCGCGCTGCTCGCCGGTCGGGGGGTGTTCGGGGATGACGTCGCGGCCCGGTATGGGCTCACCGCGCAGAACCGCTCCTTTGCCGCCGAGCATGTGTGGTTCTGGCCAGTTGCCGGAGCGGTCACGGGTCTGGTTGTCCTGCTGGCGCTCGCCTGGCTGTGGCTGCAGAAGTCCACCGGGAACCTGCCCGGCCTGTATGTCGTCGACGACACTTTCGGGCGCGTCCGGGTGAACGCGCGAGCCTTCACCGGCGCGGTGGAAGGCGAACTGGCTACGCTGCCGGGCGTCCGGCAGGTGCGTGCGCGGCTGCTCGGCACGGGAAAGCGACCGTTGCTACGGGTAGTGGTGACCATGAAGCCAAGCACGGACGTCCGCCGGATCCGAGCCGATATCGAACGGGCCGCTCTGCCGCATGCGCGTGGTGCCCTGTCCCGCGCGGACCTCGCCACCGAAATCCAGCTCATCCCGCACCCTGGCCACGGTGACCGCGTGTACTGACCAGCCCTGCTTAGTGGTCGGCCAGCAATTTTCGATCAGAGTCCGGCGGCCGTGTCCCGGTCAGAAGGGTGGCGGCTCGGGTTCTGGGTCCGGTTGCGGGGTGCGCGGCGGTTCCGGGTGGGGTTCGGGTTCGGTCTGGTAGACGCGTAGTTCCGGACTGGTCCAGGTGGCCGTGCCGGTTTCGGTTACTTCGACGGTCCAGGTCCCGTCGTGCTTCAACCGGTGATGATGTCGGCATAGCGTGAGCAGATTGGCTGCTTCGGTGCTGCCGCCCTCGGTATAGGCCCGCACATGGTCGAGATCGCAGATGGTGGCGGGCGTTCGGCATCCCGGGAATCGGCAGACCCAGTCCCGGGCCCGGATCTGGCGGGCCAGTGCGGGTGAGGGGAATCGGCGTCGTCCGACGTCGACGACGTGGCCGTCGACCGGGTCGGTGAGTAGCCGTCGCCAGGTTGCGTTGGCGGCCAGGTCGCGGGCGAGCCCGGCCGGGATCGGTCCGTAGCCGGCCAGTTCGCCGGGGGTGTCGGCCAGCCCCGCCAGGGTGCCTAGTGGAATCAGCACTCCGACCTCGACGCGGACCGGGTCGTCGTCGTGGTGGCGGCCCAGCAGAATGTCGGTGAGGACGTCGGCGCGGCGTTCGTCCATACTCCGGACATCCTGCGCGTCGCCGGCGCGGCGGGCCAGGGCGTCGATGCGCTGGTAGGCGGCTTGGGCGTCGGGGGCGGCCAGGAACGCCGAGAGCTCGGCCATCCCTTCCTCCAACGGCTGGAGGCCGACCCGGCGCCCTCGGCGTTGGAGTTCGTGGCGTTGTGTGGCGCCGTCGGGGTCGATCGCAAGCACCGCGCGGCGCAACGCCTGGCGGAACGCCGCGTGGCTGGCTCGTCCGCCGTGGGCCAGGACCCTCGCCTCGACCGCGGCGGCGTGGGCGTCGGAGAGCGGTTCGGTGGCGTCGGCGACGGCGCGGACCCGGCCCAGATCGAGGATGCCGGCGGCCAGGGCGGCCAGGGTTGCGGGTAGCCGGTGGGTTACGGCGTGGGCGAGTGCGAGTTGGGTGGCGGCGGCGTTGTAGGACAGGTTGAGTTCGGCGGCGACTTCGTCCGGGGCGAATTCCCCGAAGGGCCGTTGTGGGCCGGTTTCGGGGCGTAGGTGGGCGAAGCGGCCCTGCGTGCGGAGCATGACCGCGTCGAGGGCGGCGCGTTGGCGGGTGATGGTGGCCATCAGGGTCAGGCAGGTGGACGCGTCCAGCCCCTCGATGTCCACGCCGTCGAGGTCGAGGGCGGTCGCCGGGCCTGGACCAGCCGGGCCTGGGTCGGCACACCCATCAGACGATTCGAACATATGTTCAGGATAGGTGTCTGGTCCGACATTTCCACCCCGTCGGGCGACCAGGAATTCTCAGCCGATCTGGCAGTCGGGTGTCTGATGCCCGTGGCCACGACCGGCGCGGCATGACGGGGCGAGCAACAGGGTGGAGGACGGTTGGGCGGAGGGCAGCAACACGGTCATGCCCGGTACCGGTGCAGACGACTGGACCCCAGCGGCCGGCGTCGTGGCCGGCGCCGCTGAGACCGACGTCGGCCCGGCAGACCGGACCACAGTCGCAGCCTGGGAGACCGGGCCGCTAGCGGGCGCGGTCACAGCCGACGTAGTCCCACCCGCAGCGATGGAGGGTCCAGCATCCACCGACGTCGGCAACCGGGGTTGGTTGTCGATCGCCTCGGGGCGCTCTGAGCGCACGCCGGCGACCGGCTGATCCGCCATTTCATCCGGACGGTGACCAGCCACCACGAGAACAATGCCGAGGACCGCGCCAAACCCGCACAGGCCTATGGCAGCCCTGGCCCCCGCCCGCCTGCCGCCGCCAGCGCCGCTGGACCGCCGCAGCCGTCGATGCCGGGTGGGCGGGCCCGCCGTGGCCGCGGCAACAGACGGCCGATCAGATCCAGGGTCACCGTCCCAGGGAAGCAGCGTCCAGCCGCCCCCCACGGCCAACGGTCCGGTATCTTCGGACAGCTCTGCGTCTCCGGACACGAACGCACCTACTTCCACCCTGACCCGACGGCAGCGATGGAACAATATGACCGGGCTGACACCGCAGGACACTTGACCCACCGCAAACTCGGAACACAGCGGCCCAGATCAGCCGCCGCAGGCGGGTGGGTCAACGGACCGGGCGACGGCGAGGCGGGTGAAGTCCGTGACGTCCAGGGTCTCGCCACGGGCGGACGGGTCGACCCCCACGGCTCGGGCCAGGCGGTCGACCTCGGCGGACGAGCCCGCCCAACCGCCAAGCGCCGTCCGCAGGGTCTTGCGGCGCTGCGCGAAGGCCGCGTCCACCGCGGCGAACACAGACCCGCGCAGTTCCGGCGGCCCTGGAACCTCGCGCCTGGTGAACGCGACCAGGGATGAGTCGACGTTCGGCCGCGGCCAGAACACCGCGCGCGGCACCGCGCCGGCCGGGCGCGCCGAGGCGTACCAGGCGACCTTCACGCTCGGCACGCCGTACACCCGGCCGCCCGGCGCCGCGGTCAGCCGGTCCGCGACCTCAGCCTGCACCATGACCAGCCCCCGCCCAATCGACGGGAAGCGTTCAAGAACACCGAGCAGGAGCGGCACCGCCACGTTGTACGGCAGGTTCGCGGCGAGGACATCCGGTGGGTCACCGGGCAGGTCCGCGGGAACGAGACGTAGCCCGTCGGCGGCCACGACGGTCAGCCGGGACGCCACAGCCGGGCCGAGCCGGGCCGTGGCAGTCGCCGGCAGGGCCTCGGCAAGCAGCGTGTCCACCTCGACCGCGACGACGCGGCCCGCGGCCGCAAGCAGCCCGAGAGTCAGCGAACCAAGCCCAGGACCGATCTCCAGGACCGTCTCATCGGATCCGGCCGCAGCCAGACGCACCAAGCGGCGGACCGTGTTCGGGTCGACGAGGAAGTTCTGGCCCCACCGTTTTGCCGGTCGCACACCCAGATCGTCAGCGATAGCACGCACAGCGACCGGCGTCAGCAGCCCGTCGCCTCCGAAGCCTGCCTCCCGGGCAACGTGGCCGGGGCCTACCAGGGCCCGAACATCCGCTCAGACGTGGCGGCTACCGCCGCGGCGAGTGTGTCGACATCCTCGCCGCGGGCAGCGGCGAGCGCCCGCAACGTCAGCGGTACCAGATACGGGCTGTTCGGCCGGCCCCGCCACGGCTCCGGTGTCAGGAACGGCGCGTCGGTCTCGACGAGGAGCAGGTCACGAGGGGCGACGGCGGCGGCGTCCCGCAGGTTACCCGCGTTCCTGAAAGTCAGGTTACCGGCGAACGACATCACGTAACCGGCGTCCGCGCAGCTCTTCGCCATGACCGCGTCGCCGGAGAAGGCATGGAAGACCACCTGGTCCGGCGCGCCTTCCTCGGCGAGGATGCGCAGCGTGTCGTCATGCGCCTCCCGGTCATGGATCATGAGGGTACGGCCGGTCCGCTTGGCGATCGCGATGTGACGGCGGAAGCTCTCCTGCTGGGCGGCGTGCCGCTCGGGCGGCGTGCGGTAGTAGTCCAGACCGGTCTCGCCAACCGCCCGTACCTTCGGCATGGTGGCCAACTCGGCGATCTCCGCGAACGTCTGTTCGTCGACACCGTCGGCGGCGTCGTTCGGGTGGATCGCGACCGCCGCGTACACATCGGGATGCTCGGCCGCGGCCCGCGCCTGCCAACGGCTGGTCGCCAGGTCGATCCCCACGCTGACCATCCGCCGGATGCCGACAGCGCGCGCCACGGCAACCGCATGCGCCACATCACCACCCATGATGTCAAGATGGCAGTGGCTGTCGATCACCTCTACCGCCAGCGGTTCCGGTGGCTGCGGCGGGTCGCCACGACGTCCGGCATCCCGTGCCATCTGGCCAGGCCACCTGCCCTTCCGTTCCATCTCCACCGCGCTTCACCGCGCTGTCCCCGCCGGTGCCCCTCACGAGGCCCCGGTTGAACGGAACAACGATCGCACCGCCCGCGGCCAGGCGCTTCGGAAGGCGCCGCCAGCGTCCGGTACCGCCTGCCGCTGCCACCGCTGCCACCGGTGCTGGACGACAACCGCGCCGTCGGCACGTGTGCCATCGCGGTCGATCCTACGGACCGCGCGCAACCGGGCTGCGGTGTCGTGACCACGTCCCTTGTACCGCGTCCTGGTACGGCCGAGGTGCCGCCGGCCCATCGCCTGGTAAACAGATACGGATGTCCTCACCGCTCACCGTCGCACTCGTGACGTCTCTGACCGGCCCGGCGGCCGCGCCCGGTCTGGCCGCGCTGCATGCCGCCACGCTGTGGGCGCGTGACGAGCACGTGCCACCGGCGTGGGACGAGGTCCACGTCACCGCCTACGACGCCCACCCGCATCCCGCAGCGGCGATCCGGTCCGCCGTGGCCGCCAATCCTGCCGCGATCTTCGGCCCGCACGGGCCGCGGGCCGCGCTCGCGGCGTTCGCCGCAACCGACCGCGTGGTGTTCAACATCGCGGCACCGTCGACGCGCTTCGTCCGCCAGGCCTTCCCCAACGTCATCAACGTGACCGCCCCACAGGCCACCTGGACGCGCGGGGTTCTCGCTGCCGTCCGCGCCGCCGACCGGCGGGCACGTAAGCTCGCGTTGATGGTGGCTGCCGGCGACTGGTCGCTGGAGGTCGTCTCCGTGACGCGCGCCGCGGCGGCAGCCCGGGGCTTCGACGTGGTCTCCAGCGTCTTTCGGCCTGGGCAGGCACAGGCCGCGGCGCGGCGGCTACCACCGGCGGACGTCCTGATCGTCCAGGCTGGCCCCGACGACGAGGCCGCCGCGGCTGAGATCCTGCTGCGCCGGCCGTGGCGGGCCGCCGCGTTCTCGACCGCCGGGCATGATGACGCCCTGACCACCATGGGTGATCATCGTGAGGGGCTGCTGGGCCCACGGACCTGGTCGCCACAACTACCCGCCCAGGCCGGCACCGGCCCGAGCGTGTCCGAGTTCGTGAACCGCTACCAGCACATGCACGGCCAGCCGCCGTCGGCGGCAGCGGCGGCGGCGTTCACCGCCGGGCTGCTCCTCGGGCGCTGCGTGCGGTCGCTCGGCCAGATCGACGACTTCTCCGTGCTCGCCGCGGCACGTGCGCTCGACACGTCCACCGTGTTGGGCCGCTTCCGCCTCGACCCCGCCACCGGACTGCAGATCGGGCATCATGGTCATCTGGTGCAGTGGCAGGACGGCGTGGCCGCCGCGGTCTGGCCTCCCGACCGCTTGCGGGCCCCGCTGCGCTACCCGCACCGCCGCGGCGGCCAGCCGTGGCCCGAAGCCGCGTGACACCGGTGGACGTACGGCAACGGCGCTCCCGGCGCCTGATCGCCTTTGCCGCGGCCGCGGTGGTGTTCCTCATCGCGACCGCGCGGCTGTTCGTCTGGCCGGCCACGGACCCGCCGCAACGGGTCGACGCAATCGTGATGTACGCGGGCAGCCCTGGCCGGCTGGCCAGGGCGGTCGAGCTCACCCGGGCCGGGTACGCGCCGATGCTCGCCGTCTCAAACCCGTTCGGCCAGGACCGCTGCCCGGTCGCGGTGCCCAGCGTACAGGTGATCTGCTTCCGGCCGGACCCGCTGACCACCCAGGGTGAAGCCCGGATGACCGCGCAGCTCGCCGCCCGTTACAACTGGCGGTCCGTACTGGTCGTCGCGGGGACCCCGCAGGGCACCAGAGCGCGGCTTCGGCTGAACCGCTGCTACGCCGGACGCATCCTGTTGGCCACCGCGGCACCGCCGTGGTACACCTGGCCATATATGATCATTTACGAGTGGGGTGCGACGGCGAAGGCGCTGACCATCCAACGCAGCTGTTGATCTCGATCAGGCACGGACAGAACGCACCGCTTGGCCCCGCGACGCCGCGCCCCCTATTGCCGGTCGCTCTTAGCCGCGACCACAGCGTCGTAGACCACGCGACGCGGCACTCCGCGGGCCGCCGCCACCGCCGCGATGGCCTCCTTGCGGGCTGTCCCGCTGGTTTCGTGACCTGTGACCTCGGCGGCGAGCGCCGCGGCGAAGGCCGCCGCGGCCGGCGTCCCGGCGACCATTGCCCGAGTGGCTGGAGACACCTGCGGCGCGCCCGCCACCACCAGGGTGATCTCCCCCCGGATCTCCCGGCCGCGCGCCCACTCGCTGAGACCGGCGAGATCGTCCCGGACGATCTCCTCCCAGGTCTTGGTCAGTTCCCGGCAGAGCACGCCCCTGCGATCAGCCCCGAAGGCCACGGTAAGATCGTCCAATGTCACGGGCAACCGGTGCGGAGCCTCCAGGATGACCAGTGTGCGCCGCTCCTCAGTAAGCTCGGTCAGGCGCGACCGGCGCTCGCCCCGCCGGCGCGGCAGGAACCCCTCGAACACCCAACGGTCCGTGGGCAGCCCGCTGACAGCGAGCGCGGCGGTCACCGCGGAGGGGCCTGGCACGACCGTGACCGGCACACCGGCCGCGGCCGCGGCGGCCACCACCCGAAACCCCGGGTCCGAGACGGCAGGCATGCCCGCGTCCGTGATGAGCGCCACCGTGGCGCCGGCGCTCAGCTGGGCGAGCAGGAAGTCCGCGCGGGACGCCTCGTTCGCGTCGAAGCAGGAGACAACCCGCCCGGAGATGGTGACGCCGAGCGCGGCGGCCAGCCGGCGCAGCCGGCGGGTGTCCTCCGCGGCGACGATGTCGGCGGCCGCGAGGATCTCGCCAAGCCGCGGGCTGGCATCGCGGACATCACCGATCGGCGCACCGCAGAGCACCAGAGTCCCGGACACCCACCGAGTGTGCCAGGAGCACGACCTACATTGATGCGGTGGCGGTGACAACGACATATCCAGCCCTGGACGGCGGCGGCACGCGGCCCTCCGGGGCTGCCCTGGCCCCTGCCGGCGGCCCGACGCTGGCGGACCGGCTGGCACCGCCGATGCCGACCGACCGGCTGATCGGTTGGCTCGCCTCGCTCGCGATTGCCGCGGTCGCCGGTGTCCTGAGGTTCTGGCAGCTCACCCAACCGCGTGGTATCTACTTCGACGAGGTCTACTACACCCACGACGCCTACAGCCTGATGACCCACGGCTACGAGCTGAGCGACATCAAGAGCGGCTGTGACGGCCCTGGCTTCGTCGTCCACCCCCCGCTCGGCAAGTGGCTGATGGCCGCGTCCGAGTGGTTCTTCGGCTACACCGACTGTGCCGGGGCCCGGCACGGCAACCCCGAGCTGGGCTGGCGCTTCGCCTCCGCTGTCGCGGGAACGCTCGTGGTTGTCGTCTTCGCCCGTACCGCCAGGCGGATGTTCCGCTCGACTCTGCTCGGCTGCTTCGCCGGGCTCCTGCTCGCCTTCGACGGGCTGGAGTTCGTCCAGAGCAGGATCGGGATTCTCGACATCTTCCTGCTGACAGGTCTTGTGCTGGCCCTGGCGTGTCTGGTTCTCGACCGGGACGATGGCCGCGCCCGGCTGGCGGCCCGGCTGGCGAAGGCCGGCCGTGGCCGGACCGGTGGCAGCGCTGCCGATACTGCCGGTGCTGACAGCGCTGCCACCGGTGGGAGCGAGTCCGGCGGCCGGGCCCTGTCCGGCCGTGGCCCGTGGCTCGGCATCCGCCCGTGGCGACTGGCCTGCGGGCTGTTTCTGGGCGCGGCCATGGGCGTGAAATGGAGCGCGGTCTACACGATCGTCGGGTTTGCCGCGCTCGCCATCGCCTGGGACATGGGTGCGCGCCGGACGGCGGGTGTGCGCCGGCCGGTCCTGGCCGCGCTGGCCCGGGACACCCCGATCTGGGGGGTGAGCTTTCTCGTCCTTCCGGTGGTGACCTTCTTCGCGACGTGGACCGGCTGGTTCGTCACCGACGGAGGGTACAACCGCCACCGTTTCGGTACCGGCAGGTGGGCGGCCCTGCACAGCTGGTGGGACTACCAGATGCAGATCTACCAGTTCCACGAGCACCTCAATGCCTCGCATCCGTATGCCTCCAAGCCACTGAGCTGGCTGCTGCTGGGGCGCCCGGTCGCCTACTACTACAGCGCGCCCAAGGTCTCCGAGTCCGGCTGCACGGCCCAGGCCGGTTGCTCCCGGGAGATCCTGGCGATCGGCAACCCGGCGATCTGGTGGTTCGGCACGCTCGCTCTGGTCGGTGTCCTCGCGCTGTGGGCGAGCCGCCGTGACTGGCGGGCGGCTCTCGTACTGGTCGGCTTCGGCACGTCCTTCCTGCCCTGGCTCGCCTTCCCCAGCCGGACGATGTTCCTGTTCTACGCCCTGCCCCTGCTGCCGTTCCTTGTACTCGGCCTGACCGCGCTCGCGGGTGTCGCGTTGGGCTCCCGGACAGCTTCGGAAACGCGCCGCCTTGCCGGGTCGCTGGCGGTCGGCGTCTACACGATCATTGTCGTGCTGCTGTTCGTCTACTTCTATCCGATCATGACCGCACAGGTGATCCCGACCTCGGCATGGCGTGTCCGCATGTGGTTCCCAGGCTGGATCTGACCGCCACCGCCTACCGCCACCGCCACGCGCCGCGGTGCATGCATCCCCCGCCCGCCACCCGCGGGCTTCACGCCACGCACGTCATCCGATGGAGCGGCGCCGGACCCCGCGGAGCTGCAACCGGACGATCCGCAGCTGGTTCAGCCCGAACGCGCCCGCCAGCGGTAAGCAGACCAGGGCCGGCAGCAGGTAGCGGTAGTCGAACACCGCGGTCGCGCAGGGCACCACCAGCAGGGCGAGCCCCATCGCGACCAGCAGCAGGCAGTCATGGCGTGCCCGGGCAAGGCCATAACCGGAGGCGACCATCGAGGCCAGCCCACCGACCAGCACGCAGGCCCCGAGCAGCGGCCCTGGCGTGAACCCGAACGCCTGGTATCCCCGGAGCAGGCCACCTAGCGAGGGATCGTACCGGCGTGGCACCGCCTCGCCTCTGAAGTCCCGCAGCACCAGGTCGATGTGCCAGCGCGGATCGACCTGCCCGGTCGGGAACCGCCAGCTTCCGAGGTACCAGTCGGGTGGCTCAGCGTGGCGTGACAGGGCGAAGTAGTGCAGGACATCATGCGCCACCAGAGCGGCGTACCGGTGGGGCTGTGCCGCGATCACCTTGACGGCGAAATCGCGGAGCAACGCGTTGCTCTCCGCGTCGAACGCCCGGAAGTGGTACCGCGGGCTGGCGGCGTCCCAGTCATAGTAGTTCGGCCCGGGCCGCTCCTCGGGCGGATGCGGTGAGCACAACGGGACCTCCCGCGGCGCCACCTCGATACGGGCACAGTCCGCGAACGGCGCGACCCGGCCCCAGAGAAACATCCCGTCGACGTTCTGCAGCGCGAAGCTCCCGTGTACGGCGGCGAACCACGCCGCATACGCCAGCAACGGTGCCGCCCAGCACAGGACAAACACGATGAGGCGGCGCACCCCGGCCCCGCGGGCGATCAGGTAGCCGGCGGCGAGCGCTCCCAGCACCAGCGCCACCGAACGGGTGAGGGCAGCCGCGGCGAGCAGCACACCGGCGGCGGCGGACACGGCGACGGTCGGGCGCGGGCGGTACAGCAGCAATACGACCGCCGCGGTCAGCAGCGCGGCGAACACCGTCTCCGCCATGACCATCTGCTCGATGTCCACCTGATAGGCGTCCAGGAGCACGGGCGCGGCAGCCGACGCCGCCAGCCATCGGGGCAGGCCACGCCGCAACGCCAGGTAGTACAGCGCGGACCCGATCCCGAGACCGAGCAGATGCGCGACAGCGGGAACCACCGCCAACGACGGCGACCAGGAGAACAAGAACAGGAACGCGGAGTAGCCGAACGGCCGGACCGGATCCGGGCTGAGCTCGCGGACACAACGCAGGTAGGAGTAGGAGTCGCCATAGAACTCCAACGCCGGCCAGTAGGCGGCGAACGCCGCGATGCGCAGCGCGGTGCCGGCGCCGAGCAGCAACACGAACAGGCGGTGCCGCATCCACAACCGGCCGGCATGCCGCCGCACCATCGGGCCGGGCCCTGCCGGGACCGTCTCTCCGGCGGCAGGCAGCCTGGCGGGACCGCCCGCTGCCACCCGCTCGAACGGCGTTGGGGTGAGCATGTCGACGACGGTGCGCAGCGGTGATCGTACGGTCATACCGGCTGCCGGCCCGCTCCCGGACATGCCCGTCCCATCGGTCGCTCACCGCCACGGCCGGCCATCTCAGCAGGTGATCACGTTACGGGCCGGGTCGCCACGCACAGCACCGACTGCCCGAACGGCACCCGCATCCGCTGTTCGACAAAACGGCTGGTCGGCACGACGACCCGGTCGTAGAGGCGGACCAGGCGTGGGTCCACGCCGCGCTGGCCCGCTCGCCGGACAGCCACCCACCAGGCGAAGGCGCCCAGCAGGTTCACCGGATGCATCCGCTCCACGCGAAGGCCGGCCAGCTCCACCGGCCGCCGCAGCGTGGCTGGTGTGTAGCGGCGGAAATGACCGACCATGCGGTCGAACTCGCCGTACAGCGCCGGATACGCCGGCACCCACAGCACAACGCGACCGCCGGGGACCACCAGACGAGACAGCCCTCGCAGCGCGGCCACATCGTCTTCGATGTGCTCCAGGACGTTCATCATGATCAATGTGTCAACCGGGCGCGGCACGGGCGCGGCTCCCTCAGGCAGCTCGGTCCCGGTCAGGGCCGCGACGTCAAGCATGATCACATCGACGTCCGCGCGGCCGGCGAAACGGTCACGCAACGTCCGCAGGCACAGTGGATCGGTGTCCGAAACAGTAAGATGATCATAGCCGCGCAGGCCCGCGGCGAAGTCTCCCAGGCCCGACCCGATCTCCAGAACACGCCGGCCGCAGTGCGGCGAGACGAGGTCACGCTCGAACCGCCGGTAATTGACCGCGTCCGCGCCACCCAGGTGATTGTCCAGCAGCCGCCGATCACAACCAGCGGCAAAGGGGATCACTGCTGGCCCGCCGTCGCCACCGCGGTCATTTCCGGCGCACCGCGTCAGGCCCGGGACAGCCCGCTATCAGCAGCTGGAGGAAAAAGGACGCGAAGACGCTCTGCGCGCCGAGCACCATCAGCGTCATAGCCAGCAGCGCCGGCCGCGGCTCGTTGACCGGGCCAAGATCGGCGGCGAGGCAGTGCCCGAAAACGACCGTGCCCGCCAGCAGCCCGCTGACAAACAGCACACAACCAGCTGCCAGACCGCGCTCGAGGGTGAACCGTCGGTGCGTCCAGGCGAGCAGTCCGCGCGGGTGCCCGGCCCGGCCCAGCCCGCGGTTGTAGGTGTCGGCGAAAATCCCGAGCAGCACCGCCTGCCAGCCGAGGACAGCGGCCATCGCGAACAACACGCAGAGCTGGACGCCGAATCGGTGGAAGCCGGCGTCGAGGACTCCGGGCAAGAGCACGACCTGCCCGGTGATACCGAGCGCCAGCAGCATCAGCCCTGGGGCGACAAACAGGTGACGCGGCGCGAGCAACAGCATGAAACGCACATGCCGCCAACCATCCTGAAACATACGAAGTTTGGATGTACCGACCCGCGGTCGGTACGTGATCGGCACTTCTTCGACCCGCAGGCCGACGCGGGCAGCCAAAATGATCAGCTCTGAGGCAAGCTCCATCCCGCCGCATCGCGGCCCCATCCGCTCGTACGCGACACGAGTGAACGCCCGCATCCCAGAATGGGCATCAGACGAGGCGAGGCCAAAGAACCGGTTAAGCATCCCGGTCAGCAGCGGATTACCCAGATAACGATGTGACCACGGCATCGCGCCAGGCATGATTTTTCCGATGAACCGGGAGCCGAGAACATAGTCGGCGCGACCGGCCCGCAGCGGCTCGACAAGCAGGGAAATTTCAGAAAAGTCATATGAGTCATCGGCGTCGCCCATCACCAGATAGCGACCACGAGCGGCCTCGAATCCGGCGAGATAAGCGTTTCCGTAGCCACGGCGCGGCTCCACCAGGACACGCGCGCCGACCGAGCGCGCGACCGCGGCCGACCCGTCCGTCGAGCCGTTGTCAACGACGATCACCTCCCCATCGAGACCAGCCGCGGCAAGACCCGCAAGGGCCTTACGCACGCACGTCCCGACCGACGCCACCTCGTTGAGGCACGGCATCACCACGGAAATCTCCACGGTGCTACGCCCGGTGGCGGTACCGGCCGGGCTCACCAGGCCCGTCCGGCCCTGTTCGGTGATCGCGGCCGCGGCCAAGGAGTGTCTGCTCGATGGCGGTCGATGTGGGCGATGATCCAGCAAGTGGCCCGCACGGCCGAGGAGGCCCGGAAGCAGGCCCGGATAGCGGTGTTCTGCCCGGAGCGACGAGCCGGGGTCCCCGTGCGGCGCGAAGCGGCCCACGGGCAGCGATGCGGCAGGATGCCCGCTGGGCATCGCTCCGCACGGTTGAAGATCCATCAGACACGCCCTGGCCGGTCCGTCAACGCCACCCGATTCTCGGTCACCCAGCCTCCCGATGTGATCGACAATGGATACCATCAGCGACAGTACTAACACTTAAGGCGAAAGAGCCGCAGGAGTGGACCGCGGGTTTTGGACGGTGGGTAATATTAATATTATTCTCAGTAAAATCATTCATGAAAATCAACAGAGGGGAACGAAGCCTGCCGGGGGGTACCTGCCGGTGCGGTAGCGCGATCAGGGATCGTGGAGGACCAACCGCGGCCTCTCGCGGCCGACGCAGGAAGAAAGGAACCACCATGGCGGATGTGTCGGTACGCTTCGCGATGACCGATGACAGCGAGATCGTGCTCAACCTGTCGCTCACGCAGGCGATCAGGCTGACCGAAGCCATCGCCTCCAAGGTCAGTCAGGCCATGACCGAGCAGCCCCCCCGGGGGAGCCTCAACGGCAGCTCCTACGGTGGCCCGGCCGTGCGGCCAGGCCCCTACTCCACATCCTGATGCTTCACCACAGCGCGGCCGCCAACA
>NZ_CAKJTL010000040.1 GCF_917627385.1 Protofrankia sp. CiT1 | reverse complement strand
GCCCTGGAAAGTTCGCCGTTGAAGTGTTCCCGGATCATGTCTTCGTGATGGTGGACGGCCACGACCACCGGTTTTTTTTTTTCAAGCAGAAGACGGCATACGAGATGTTCCAGGTAAGGCCGTCCGGCCACAGGGAGCATTGTTTTAGGCATCCGGGCGCCGAGGTCGCCGAGACGAGTACCCGGCCCGGCCGCTAATACGATTGCGCCCGTCACGTCTTGTCGCCGCGTACGAAGAGAGCTTGACGGCGTGCCACGAAGTTGTCATGACTGTCCTCGCTCGCTGGATCGCAATGTACCCGCCGATAGAGGTCGAACGTCAGAACCTGGATCTCGACGATACCGAAAGGCGCCTTACGGTTGAGGTGAATCGCTTGGTCGTAATTGTTAGTCGTCGCCGCAGAAAGCCCCGCGTGGTCACGTTGCCTGTAATCACGCCAAGGGGCGAACTGAAGTTCACCGTGTCTGAGTAGAAGTTCGGAAGGTTCGGGTGTCAGCCAAAGTGCCTCGCAACACGTGGCTACAGCTTCGAGGGCATCCTCCGATGCGATCACCAGCCGGTAACCCCATACGTCCAGCATGACGCGCAGCGGTTCGCCGAATCGGCGCATCTTGGCGACAACGGCGTGAGCTTCCTTCAGCCGCGCGTCGACGACTACCGTGCCAGGCTCGATGTCGCCGTTCCCATCCATCGTGTTCGGCCGTTCCTCGGCCAGGAACGACTTGTAACCTGCCGTGCCGAGGTGATCGGCGAGATCCCGCTGTCCCGCCCGAAGCTGCGCCGTCCATTCATCCCTGTGAGAGACTAGATGGCCAAGGACGTTTGCATAGTCGTCTTCGGTTACGGGCGAGAGATCGGAAAGGTTAGGCATGGGATAGCTCGTTTCGGCCGGAGTAGATGCGCCGACCGTTTACTAGCCGGCACTGTCGGGGGTCTTCCTCGGATAGTTCGTCAACACTTCGGTACGCAAGGGTCAACACTACCCGAGGCCCCTCGGCCGACGCGCCACCTCCCGCGTGGTAGAGCTGCCCGTGCATCAGGATAGCGTCACCCGCCGAGGCAGGCAGGGGCACCGCCTGGTCACCCATCGAGGAATAGACCGATGATTGATCAAGCCGCGTACCGCCGTTGTTGGGACGACCAGTAGACGGCCATAGATGGCTTGCGGGGATAATCCGCGTGGCTGACGCGAGATCAGTGCAGTCCGAAAGGTAGACGAGAACGGTAAGAATACTGCGACTCCATTGCAAGACGTCTCTGTGGAGCCGGTCCGTCGAGGGCTCGCGATAGGTACTGAGATGGTTGTGACGGTTTTCTACCAACTCGACATTAGGTCCGAGGACCGGATCTAGAGCATTTAGTAGCCGGTCGGAGGTCGCAATTGCGAGGTACGCCGAATCCATCGACACAGCGCGATCGATTCTCGTTCGTCCAGGCTTGTTGGTGACCTGTCCGTTGTACGGCTGCTCGGCGACACGGTCAGCGATCTCGCGGAGATTGGCGCATTCCTCGGCGCCGACTAAGCCGGGTACGCGGAGATAGCCGACGTTGTGAAAGAAGACGACCGGGGCATTCATCGTTTCTCCTTCATGCCAGATGCGGGAAGGTGGGGGTGTACGTTCATCTACTTCGGCCCGTCCGCGCGCAGCGAGACGTTTAAACGGACTGGACTCGGACGATCGCCGAACAGCACCCGCCGAACGGTGCTGTGTACCGCATCAACCACGCTTTCTTGACCCACAGCGTAGCCGGTTAGACCCTGCGTCCCGGAAAATGTGACGGGATGGCTAAGGGGAGGGGGTAACTCCAACGACAGGACATGGGCAAGAGCTTGACGCACGGCGTCGTCAGGCGTACCCGGATCAAAAATCTTGCGTAGCAGCTCGGCGCGCTCGCTGTGGGGTTCGCTCATGGCCCTAGAACAGCACTTGAAGGCGGTCGACGACTCTTTACAGCGTCGGAAGGTCGACGTCTGGACCTGAAAGGCGTTGATCTGGCCGCACCGGGGAAGGTGTTCGGATCGGTAGTCCGGTTGCTGTCACCGGGCGATGTCCCCACCGGTACGGACGGAGAGGCGAACCCCAAAAATCGAGACGATCGGGTATCGAATCGGCGTGCCGCTGCGCGGCATCCTGGGCGGCCTGATTCAGCAGACGGCACGCGGCGTGCGCGATGTCTTCCCGGTCGTACGCCGCGACAGCCTCCAGCGGTTCGTCCGCCGTCACATCTTCCTGCCAGGCGGCATCCGTGGCGCGCTGGCGTAGCTCCGCCGTCGGTTCGGCGTGAACGACGATCCACTGTAGGGACGTGTTCGTGTCGTCGCCTGGCGGGACGACCACGTACGTCTCTTCAAGATCCATCCTCTGCTCCCCGCTTGCCGTTCTGCGGCCTGGTCCGCGCTCGCCAGGGGGCCGCTAGGCGGGCGCCCCGGTCGTGCGTGGCCCGCGAATGCGGTACCAATACGCCTAGACACAGAATGGTCACCCTGCGCCGATGTCACTAGGGGCAGAGGTAGGGGCATCATGGGCTCATGGCGGTTGGCGACCTGATCCGAGAGCTACGCTCGGCCCGTGGGTGGTCGCAAGGACGCTTGGCGTCCGAACTGGTCAAGGCGTCCGACGGGAGCACGATCACCCGCGAGACCGTCTCCCGGTGGGAACGCGGCGCGATCAGATGCCCTAATGCCTTCTGGCTAAGGCATCTCGCCGGAGTCCTACAGGTCCCGCTAGAGGTTCTGGAGGATGAGAACGTGGACCGTCGCCGCTTCACCAGCATTGCCGCTGTCGCTACCGGCATAGCTCCGATCATTGCCTCTGATCTGATCCACGGCGGATTCTCGGCCGCCCTGGCCGGTGGCCCGGACGTGGACGAGTGGCGCGAGGTTCTGACGAACTACGGGCGCGACTACATGTCGTTGGGCGCAGGCGAAATACAGAAGCGGCTCACCGCTGACATGCTCGTGATCCAACAGCAGCTCGACCGGCCGGAACGGTGGGAGATTGCCGCACGGCTGGCAACTCTGTACGCCAAGACCTACCCCGGCAGCGACGGCGTCAAGGCCGTCACCTGGTACCGCACGGCGACGCAGGCCGCTGATCGGTCGGGAGATCCGGCTACGCGGGTATGGGTGCGTGGACGCGCCGCTATCGCCCTGGGATACGAGGGTGCGGCTCTAGGCGTCGCTGAGACGCTCGCGAGGGAGGCTGAGCAGATAGACGACCGGCCCTCACTCGGCAGGCTGAACGCGGTCATGGGACGCGCGCACGTCGCGGCAATTCGTGGCGACGATCAAACGGCGCTCACTCTTCTAGACCAGGGTCGCCGGATCTTCGACGTCGCTGGAAGCGACGAACAGGAATCGGACTACGCCGTTCCCTATTGGCGGATGAACGTCTTCGAGTCCCTGTTGCTCGCGAGGCTAGGAGACGAGAACGGCGCACTACGCGCCCAGGACACCGCGTCCGCGACGTTGCCCGCTAGCCTGTCCCGGTTCGCGACCCACCTAGAGATGCACAAAGGGCTGATGCTGGCCCGTGCTGGTGACAAGGCCGGAGGCGTCGCGTACGCACAAACCGCACTGGACAAGCTCCCACCGGAAAAGCACAGCCTGACCCTGCGTCTCCTCATGTCCGAGGTTGAAGACGCAACCGGACCGACCGACGTTTGAGGTCGACAGCGTTCACCTCACGGTATTGCGATGGTCGAACCACGGGAACGGGCACCACACCTCGCGCGCTAGTCGAACGGCGCAACTATTCCATCAATTAAGGTAGCAATTGGAAGAGCACGAAGGGCGGCAATGTTGGATTCTAGTTGTTGGCAAGCGTAGATAATAGTCCAGATGTTCTTCTGGACGTCTCCCTTCTGTCCGCCTTTCCCGAGGGACCCCTGGTAGCTTTTCAGCTGCACATCGTAGCCGCGAAGATACACCGGAACTCGCTCGTGTTGAGAGTCAAAGAGCACCTGCTCTCCGAAACAGAATTCAAGGGAACATGCGGCACCGTTAATATCTGTGTAGGCAACACGTCCCTCGTTAACCGTCGGATAGCTAAGTCCATACTCAACATCGGGAAGCCGAATGACCCTTACAGTTTCAGGAAGCTTCAAAGATAGAAGCCGAGCCTGTTCGGCGCGCCCAGCGGTATCGTTATCTAGCACGGCGATAATCCTGTTGGCTACCCCTGCAGCAGAGAACCTCCTGACGGCATCTCCTACCCGGTCGACGCCCCCCGGTATCTTCACCACATCGAACTCCAGGAACGAAAAATAGGACGCGACATGAGGTCGAAGTAGCTCCAAGGACGCACGAATTACTCTAGAATCGAACTTTCCCTCAGTAAGTACTATTGTTGGACTGTCGCGAGACGCTCGAACTCGGATTCTCTCTCGTGCGTATTCTGCCCAATTCAGGTCGTCTGTATACTCGCCGATCAGTACATCTGTAAGATCGAAAATAACCATCGACTCTTCGTTGGCACAGTCAAGAGCTAAGGCCAGCAGTGCGCGAGCGTCGATCCCTCCTTCCCAATCGAAGCCGAAAAAAGTTTCATTGTAGTCGTGAGTTTCGGCATCGAGATAGTCAATGACAGAGGCGCGGAGCAGTGGAATGTTTTCTTTGATCCATTCTTCTACCTCCTCTTTATCCCCGGCGCCGCTGAGCTTGTTCTCGGCATACTCATGCACTGCTGTCTTATACGAGAACCCCATCACATTTAGACGTTCGATGACTACCCTCGATGCGACCTCGTAACGGACGATATCGGGACGCAGCAGACCGAGCTCATGCGGTCCTAGATCGGCATTCTCATCGTCCATCTGGCGATGGCGGTCCCTATCGTAGATTAAGTCGGCCATGTCAAAGAAGGAAATCGTTTCACCTGGCGGTACATACTTGCCACGCAAGATTACGCTCTTATCGATGCGAAGTTCCCACCAGTGACCCATGTGATGACAATAGTGGCTCCCCGAGCGCGCAAGTTCGCCTGTTGCGACGTCCCGGCCCGAATACTGGTTATGGCGGCGCGCGGCGAGCATGGCGGCGGGTCGGCCCGTGTAAACGGGTCGGGGGGTAAGGGTGCGGCTCCCTCCCCGACTCAGTGGACGCGCTGTGCAGCGTTGCCTGCCGACAGTAGCGGCCCGACATACCTTCGCGCACCGCTTGCTGTAGCAAGCATGTGGCAAGCGCAGGTCGTAGGGGTATCGGTTCAGTTTCTACTAGGCCGTTTTTCCTGGATCTAGCCTGGGCCCTGCGGCGACTCCGTGAGATCGCGAAGCCAGATCTTGATCGAGGCGATGTCGACGGTGGCCTGGTACATGTAGTCACGTTTGTCATATTTTGTGGCGACCGCCCGGAACTGCTTACGTTTGTTGATGCTCCGCTCGGCCACGGTGCGCAATGTGTACAGTTCCGCGTCGCATGCGGGCGGGCGCCCGCCGCGGCTGCCGCGGGCCTTATGGTTGTGCGCTTGGTCGGCGCGCTCGGGGATGACAGCCCTGATCTTCCGGCGGCGCAGGTAGGCCCGGTTCGCGTGGCTGGAGTACGCCTTGTCCCCGAGGATGTGGGTCGCCCGGGCGCGGGGCCGGCCGACCCCGCCCGGGCGGCGGACGCGGATGCCGGCCATGACCGGCGCGCATGCGGTCGTGTCGTGGCGCTGTCCCGGGGCGGTGACCCGGGACAGCGGCCGGCGGCGGGCGTCGGCGGGCGTCGGCGGCCCGGTGCAGCGTGGTCGAGTAGCCGCTGTGGGAACGCCCGAGCGCCTCCCGTCCGTCCGGGTCGTCCAGGCGGAACACCTCCTTCGTGTCTGGGTACGCGGCGACCAGATCGCTCGCGGGCGCGTGTCGCGCGCCGGCGGTGTGCTGGTGGGTGCGGACGACGGTGGAGTCGACGGCGACTGGCCAGTCGGGGGCATCCCGAGGGGTGGACCGGCCCCTCGGTCGCGGTCGGTGTCCCCGCCGTGCCCGGTGTGTCCGCCGTGGTCGGTAGTGCCGTCGCGCGGCGCGGTCGTCGGGGCCGGTGTCCCCGCCGAGCGCCTGATCACCGCAACGGGCGTCCGCCTCGGTGCGGAGCGCGTCGAGGATGCGTTGCCAGGTGCCGTCCGCCGCCCGCCGCCGCTTGCGCTTGTAGAGGGTTCCCGAGGGGCCGTACCTGTCCGGAACGTCCCGCCACGGGCAGCTGGTCCGTTCCCCGGTTCATGATTCCGTCGATCTTAGCGGTCGCAGTCTCGGGAGCGGTTGGCGATGATGGCCGCGACCGGCGGGATGACAGCGGCGACGGACATCATGGCCAGCGCCGCCGGCACCGAGAAGAAACGGACCACGCCGCCGGCGAGTACGAACAGCCCCACGCAGCAGGTCATCATCGCCAGGTAACGGTGACGGATCCGCCGCTGCGTCTCGCCCGGCAGCGGTGCTGGTGCCGCTGCCGCTGCCGGTGAGGGAGCTGGTCCCGGTGGCCGGGACGGCGAAGGTGCCGCTGTGCCGGTGGCCTGGCGTGGGGGGCCGGGCTGGCGCGGCACGGCCGGCCCGGGACACCCCTCGGCCGCTCGGGAACGCAGCCGACGGTCGTAGGCACGGCGCCGCTCTGGATCACTCAGTACCTGGTAGGCGGTATTGACCAGACGGAACGCGCTCTCGGAACCGCCCGCGTCCGGATGCGTGCGCAGCGCGGCCCGCCGGTAGGCGGTGACGATCTGGGCGGGCGAGGCCGTCGGTCGCACACCCAGCACGTCATAGAGCGATGGTCGGGCCACGACCTACCCTTACCCGCCAGCTGGACGTGTCATCTGGAGACGATGAGGACGACCGCGACGATCAATCCGAGAATCACGACGGTGCCCCGTAGCGCGGCCGCGGGCAGCAGCCGGGCGAGACGTGCGCCAAGAAGACCGCCCGCGCAGGATGTGACCAGCAGGATCGCTGTAAAGGCCCAGGAGACCTGGGCACTTACCACGAACACAGTGACGCCGATTATGTTGATCCCAAACGAGAGCAGCGTCTTCGCGGCATTGGTGCGCTGGATATTGTCGGGCAGCAGGATGCCCAGGATACCGAGCAGCAGTACGCCGAGGCCGGCGCCGAAGTAGGAGCCGTACACCCCCGCCAGAAACACCCCGCCGCGGGTCGGCCAGGTGACAGCGGCGGTGGCTACACCATTGTTGGTAAGCATGATCGGGGCAGCCGGGGCAGCCGGGGCAGCCGGGGCAGCCGGGGCAGCCGGGGCAGCCGGGGCAGCCGGGGCAGCCGGGGCAGCCAGCAGCCGGGCACGCCGGCCCGCCACCAGCTGGGCCAGCCACGGCTGGGCGCCGAGCAGCCCGCAGGCCACCAGCA
>NZ_CAKJTL010000039.1 GCF_917627385.1 Protofrankia sp. CiT1 | reverse complement strand
GGAAATGTGGGGCTAGCCCGTCAACTGGGCGATAAGCGCCCGGAGCAGTTCGAGGTCGCGCCGACGGGTTTCCGTCGGCGAACGACCGTCGGAGCTTTCCGGCGCAAGTGACGCACGAACTCTGCGCAGTTTGTCCCGCAGGTACTGGACCTCGTCCGGGGGCAGCAGCCCCTCGCGCAGCAATAGCACGACGTGCCCACCGTGCTCGACGACGTCGATGGGCGCCGGCATCGCGACGGTCACGACGCGGATGCCGATCGGCTCCTGTTGATCATAAATCATGAAAAGCCGATCCTCCGCGATGACCTCGGCCGTGCCGTCGTCCCAGAGAACCGTCGCGCGGGCCGCGCTTGGCGGTACCCAGCCGACCGTCTCGACCCGCACCCTGTCGTCACCCGGCCCTGGCCCACGGCGCGGTGCGGTGTGTACCGCCAGCACGGTTCCGCAGCGCGACCAGACCCCACCACCAAGATCATCTACTGGAGATACCCGATCTCCCCTGGCGAACATGACGAGACCGCCTCGGCCATCGGGTGCCGCTGGTCTCTGCGCCGGCATAGCGTGATCGTAGAGTGATATGGGTGGCGGCTGTCACGGGCGCCTGCCGACGCCAGCCGGCCATAGGGCCTGGACACACACGTGGTCACAGATCCGAACGCCTCCGGCGCCGAATGCCCGGCCATGCATCGCCCGACACTTCACGGAGTTGATGCCCGCAATCCCCTGGCTGGGCGTACGTTCGCGGAGCGGCTGGAACGAACGATCCGTTGGCGCTCACCCGGAGGCCACCCATGCGCGACACCGACTATCCCCCCATCGAGGAACACGCGGTTATCGGCGATTTGCGCACGGTAGCACTTATCGCGACCGACGGCACCATCGACTGGTACTGCCCAGAGCGCTTCGACAGCCCCTCGGTGTTCGCCAGCCTGCTCGACGCCGAACGCGGCGGAGCATTCCGCATCCACTGTCCCGGCTCCCGCACCAAGCAGCTCTACCTGCCGGACTCCAACGTGGCGATGACCCGTTTCCTCGCGCCGCAGGCCGTCGGGGAGGTCGTCGACTTCATGGTCCCGGTCGACAGCGACGTCACCGAAGCACCGCACGTCATCGTCCGCCAGGCCCGGGCCGTCCGCGGGCGAGCCGCGTTCTCGCTGCGCTGCCACCCGCGCTTCGACTACGGACGCACACCACATACAGTGACGATCGTCGACGGTCAGGGAGCGGTGTTCGACTCCCCTGTCGGTACCCTCACACTACGCACCTGTGTGCCTCTTGTGCCCGACGGAGAGGGCGTCACCTCGACATTCGCGCTGGACACCGGAGAAAGCGCGGATGTCGTCCTGGAATGGAACACCCCCATCCGCCCGCTCGTGGCAGGCGAGGCGGAGCACCTGTTCAACCGCACCCTGGTCTACTGGCAGAACTGGCTGCGCCGCAGCCGGTATCACGGCCGCTGGCGGGAAATGGTGAACCGCTCAGCGCTCGTTCTCAAACTGCTGGTGTACCGGCCGACCGGTGCGCTGGTCGCCGCGCCGACCACATCGCTGCCGGAAGAACTCGGCGGCATCCGCAACTGGGATTATCGTTACACCTGGATCCGCGACGCCGCGTTCACCATATACGCCCTGATGACGCTCGGGTTCACCGACGAGGCCGCCGCCTTCATGGACTGGCTGGAACAGCGCTGCCACGAAGCCCAGGCAGATAACGGCCTGCATGTCCTGTACAGCGTGGACGGCAATGCCGACCTTGATGAAATCGTGCTCGAGCACCTGGACGGCTACCGTGGCTCGCGGCCGGTCCGGATCGGCAACGGCGCCGCCGGCCAGCTCCAGCTGGACATCTACGGCGAGCTCATGGACTCGGTCTACCTGTACAACAAGCTCGCCGCGCCCATTTCCTTCCAGCTGTGGGAGGCGCTTTCCCGCCAGCTCGACTGGCTCGCCAAACACTGGGAGGAACCGGACGAAGGCATCTGGGAGACCCGCGGCGGCCGGCAGCGCTTCACCTACTCAGCCTTGATGACCTGGGTGGCCTTTGAACGTGCGTGCCGCATATCCCGCCAGCGCGGCCTGCCCGGCCCGACGAACGAATGGAAGGACTACGCCGGCCGCGCCTACCGTTTTGTCCAGAACGCGGCCTGGGACCCGGTCCGCGGCGCGTATATGGAACATCCCGGATCATCCAGGCTGGACGCCTCGCTGCTGTGCATGCCGCTGGTGAAGTTCTCCGGGCCCACCGATCCGCGTTTCCTGTCAACTCTCGACCGCGTCGGTGAGGACCTCGTCAGCGACAGCCTGGTACGCCGCTACGCCACCGACGGCAGCGACGGTCTGCACGGGGACGAAGGCACGTTCAACCTGTGCTCCTTCTGGTACGTCGAGGCCCTCACCCGCGCGGGCCGGGTCACCGAGGCCCGGCTGGTGTTCGAGAAGATGCTCACCTACGCCAACCACGTCGGCCTGTACGCCGAGGAGATCGGGCCGTCCGGAGAGGCGTTGGGGAACTTCCCGCAGGCGTTCACGCATCTCGCCCTGATCAGCGCCGCCGTCCACCTGGACCGGGCGCTCGGCTAGAACGATCTCCATAACAGGAGATCGCCGACGGGCATAGGAGCCGTCAGGCGTCCGCGTGTCGGCTGGAAGCCGACATGTTGCTGACGGGTGACCCGATCCACCGGCAGGATGGGTGGGGTACATCCGGCTCACCAGCGCTGGGCTGAAGACGATGCAGGGACGATGGACGAGGGGCGCGACGATGGCGGGACTTGACCGTTTCCGGGTCGAGGTGGTGACCGGACGCGGAGCGGATGCCGGGGTGGTGGTCCGTCTGCCGGGGGTCCTTGTCGTCGCCCGGATGGGGCGTCCCGAAACACACGAAGTAGCCAAGACGCTACTGGCACTATGCGCTGAGGTCGCCAGTGACTCGGGGCCGGCGTCGAGTACCGGCCGCCGGCTGGTACGCCGGGTCGCTGGGCTGCTCGCGGATGCCGACCCAGAGGCCGTGCCCGACTTCACCCTGGTGGCTGGGGTGGGCGACCGGTTGGCCGCGCTGATCCACGGTTCGATGGAACTGGCCGCCCACGGACCGACCCCGCTCGCGCTGTCCGGAGCCGAATCCGCCACCTGGGTGGACCGCCTGCTGCCCGCCGAGGTCGCCCGGCTCGACATCGGGCCGGTGGGCACACTCGGACCAGCCGGCATCGTCGGCGCCGATGGCGTGACAAGCGACCCCAGAGGTGACGCTTTCCCGCTGGACCTGCGGATCGGTGCCGTGCCCGGCATCGGGGCGACGCTGGTGGCCTCCGACTCACCGGCGGCGGTCGTACCCAGAGGCGCCGAGGAGGAGTTCCTGGCCGAGATCGGCGGGCCACTCGACCCGATGACCTCGGCGGCACCGATCCCGACGGCGGGCGGCGAGCCGGCGGCGGGCGCGTCCCCCGGCGCCGGGCCGCAGTCGGTGTCGTCGATGTCCACGGCGCCACCGGCCCTGGCACCCCTGAACAGCCAGGACATCGACGATGCGGCGCGCTGGCGAGCAGCTGGCCAGCCCACGCAGGCCGCGGACTTCGCCGCTCTCACGTCCGCCGATGACGAACCACCGGCCGAACTCGCCGGACGTGACTCAGCGGCCCGGATGGAGGACACCGAGAGCGAGGCGCTCACGGAGCTGCCCGGCCGCGGTCTCGACGTCGCCGACCTGTTCGACGACCAGGACGCCCCGACCATGCTGCCCGGCCAGTCCGAAGCTCAGGTCGAGGGGATCCTCTGCGCCAACAGCCACTTCAATCACCCCGCCGCGCCGTACTGCACAGAATGCGGACTGTCCCTGGCCCAACAGACCGGGAAGCCGGTCTGGGGCCCCCGGCCGACAATCGGGATAATCGTCTTCGACGACGGCACGGCCATCGACGTCGACAAGGACCTGGTGATCGGTAGGCAGCCCGACCGGGACGAAGCCGTGCGAGCGGGCCGCGCGCGTCCGCTGATGGTCGAGGACGGCGAGAGCGCGGTGTCCCGCGTCCATGCGATCATCACGCTCAGTGGGTGGGACGCGGTCATCGCGGACCAGGGCTCAGCGAACGGCACCTACATCGCCCCGCCCGAGGCGACCGTGTGGACACCGCTGAACCCGCACGAGCCCGCTCCGCTCGTCCCCGGTACCCGGGTCCAAGTGGGCAAGCGGACGTTCGTGTTCAACTCGCGGATGCAGGTCTGAACGCGACATGGCCAGCGGCGACAGGACAAGCGACGGCAGCGGCCCCGGTGACAGCGACGGTGACAGTGGTGGGGACGCTGACCGGACGGTGAGGTTACGCCGGGCGTCCCGCTGGGTGCCGCTGGCGCTCGCCTTGGCGCTCGCCCTGGTGGTCGCGCTGCTGGCGGCTGGCGCGGGCCTGCGGGGAATCATTGACCGGCCCCCCGGCGACGGCTCCGTGGACGCGGGGTTCGCCCGCGACATGTCCGCCCATCATGCTCAGGCTGTCCAGATGGCGATGGTCGAGTTCCGCGGCGGTGCCGACGCGACCCAACGAGGCGTCGCCGCGGACGTCGCGCTCACCCAGCAGCGGGAGATCGGCATCATGTCGGCGTGGCTGACCCAGTGGGGCCTGCCACAGGTCTCGACTGACCCACCGATGCGCTGGATGCGGTCCGTGCACCTGGACCATGACAGCTCCGGACATGGCGGGGCCGCCACGGACGCCGTGCGCATGCCTGGCATGGCCACCAGCACGGAGCTGAGCCAGCTGGCCGGGGCGTCCGGGCGGGAGCTGGACGCCCTCTTTCTCACCCTCATGATCCGCCACCACCGCGGCGGGATCACGATGGCGCAGGAGGCCGCGGCCCGCGCCGAGGAGCCCGACGTGCGCGCGCTGGCCCGAGCGATGGTCATCAACCAGGCAGCCGAGATCGAGCAGATGCAGGCCGATCTGCGTGCCATGGGCGTGCCCCCGGCCTGACCCGCCAGCAGCCCGCGCGAACCTTCTGGCCGCGCTGGCGGACAACCCGCCTGCGCCCCGTGCCGACACAGACCACACCTGTCCATCGGCTCGGACTTTCCTGACGTTGCCCCCACGGCATCTACTCCACGTCATTAGAGCGCCCAAGGATAGGGCGTTCGATCAGTGAGCGGCTCATCCGCGCCCGATCCGGCAAGGCGGCGGAGGAAGGCGCCCTGGTGCTGGGCGCCGACCGACGACAACGCGGCCGGGCGGGATGCGGGGAGCCGCGAGCCGGACAGTCCTATCCTCGGGCGCTCTAAGTCGGCGCACAAGAAGTCGGCTATAAAGGAATTATTCTGACCAATTTTTACTGTCCGGATACGGAGAGTCATTCATGGCAGCTGACACCACACAGGGCACCGGCCAACCGACACAGCCTGGAAAAAAACGCCCCCGCTGGCTGAAGGGGCTGATCATCGGTGGGATCATCGCGGTCGTCCTCCTGGTCGGCGGGCCGTTTGTCTACATCAATTTCATCGAAAGCACGCCCCCGGCCGAACTGTCCGTTGACACGCAGGCGAGCGGCGCGGGCGGCGGAACCACCAGCGGATCAGTGGATGGCACCTGGAAAATCACCAGCGGCTCGCAGGCCGGGTACCGCGTCAAAGAAGTCCTGTTCGGGCAAAGCACCACCGCGGTCGGCCGGACCTCAGACGTCACCGGACAAATGATCATTTCTGGAACGACCGTTCCCACCGCCGGGTTTACCGCGGACATGACCACCGTCGCCAGCGACCAGTCACAACGTGACAACCAGTTCCGTGGACGGATCATGGAGACGTCGAAGTACCCGACAGCCAGCTTCACGCTGACCAAACCGATCGACCTCGGCTCGGTGCCCGGTGCTGGCGAGAAAAAGACCTACCAGGCAACCGGTGACCTCACCCTGCACGGCGTCACCAAGTCAGTCACAATCCCGCTCACCACACAGCGGTCGGGCGCGCAAATCCTGATCAGCGGGCAGATCCCGGTCGTGTTCGCCGATTACAATATCAACAACCCGAGTTTCAGTGAGATCAAAACCGAGGACAATGGAATCATGGAAGTTGGGCTCGTGTTCACCAAAGCCTGATCCCGAGACGATGACGCATTGGGCGTACCATGGCCGGCTGTGCCCGTAGCCGACCAAGACACTCGATCTCTCGCCACCATGCGGGCGGGGCTTTGTCTCGTTCCAGACCACCTCCTGGGTCTCCTTCCGGGCCACCTCGTCGGCGCATGACCGCGAAGCGGCAACCGGAGCTGGTCGGTCGCACGGCGCTGGTAACCGGAGCATCCAGCGGGATCGGGCGCGCCATCGCCGTGCGGCTCGCCGTCGCGGGGGCGTCGGTCGTCGCGACCGGCCGGAACCGACGGGCTCTGGACGAGTTGGCCGCGGCGGCGGACCGCCGTGAGGTCGAGATACATCTCCACCCGGCTGACATCACCGACACCGATGCCCGAGCCGAGCTCGCCGCGGCCGTCCGCCAGCTGCCCGGCGGTCTGTCCATCATGATCCATTCAGCCGGCGCCTACCAGCGCTCGCCCGTGGCGGAAGCGGACATCAGCGACCTCGACCACCAGTACGCGGTGAACGTCCGTGCCCCCTACGCCCTCACCCAGCTCCTGCTCCCGGAACTCCTCGACGCCGGCCGGCGCTCAGGCGGAGACATCATCTTCGTCAACTCGACCCAGGGCATCACCGCCAGCCCGAACATCAGCCAGTACGCCGCCACCAAGCACGCGCTGCGGGCCATCGCCGACAGCCTGCGCGCGGAGGTCGCCGACGCGGGCGTCCGGGTGTGCACGATGCTCCCCGGCCGGACAGCGACCCCCATGCAGCGCCAAGTGGTCCAGGCCGGCGGCCCGTCCTGGGCGCCGGACACACTCATGGCACCGCGGGACGTGGCCGAAATGGTGACAGCGGTGCTCGCTCTGCCCATCCGCACCACCGTCACCGAGGTCGTGATGCGCCCGGCACGCATGCTCCCCGGGTAGCCCCTGATACCCCTGTTGCCAGGCGCTCATAGACGGCTGTCAATAATCGGGGCATGCTGCAATGATGGCCACGACCCATGCCCGTTCCGGACCGGAGGCGCTGGCGAACGAGGACTGGGCATGCCGCACGCCGCTTGCCCGCGAGCCGCTGTCCGCCGAGGCGGCCGCCCAGCTTGCCGGCGTCCTGAAGGCCATGGGCGACCCGACCCGGCTGCGGCTGCTCTCACTGATCTACGCCCATGCCGGCGGCGAAGCGTGCGTGTGTGAACTGACCGAACCGCTGGGCCTGACTCAGCCCACCATCAGCCACCATCTCAAGGTGCTCGTCGACGCCGGTCTGCTCACCCGCGACAAGCGCGGTGTGTGGTCCTACTACCGGACTGTTCCCGCGCGGCTGGCCGCTCTCGGTAACATAATCATGCCGAGTGGGCTCACGGATGGCGGCGTGCCCGGCTGAGCTTCCACGAGGCTGCGGACGTCCCAACATGGGCGTGGCGTACCGTGGCGGCACAATCGAAGCAACAGGAATCGGAGCGTTTCCGGGGGGTGCGGCCGTGCCGGGAACGACGCCACCGCCCGTGTCGGGCAATGTCGTGGCCCCGCTTCGTCCGGAGGACCCTCGCCAGCTCGGGCCCTATCGCATCGCCGGCCGCCTCGGGCAGGGTGGGATGGGCGCTGTCTTCCTCGCCTCCCACCAGGATCCCGCCCAGCACGATGCCTCCCGCCAGGACAGCCAGTGGGTAGCGATCAAGGTAATACGCCCGGATCTCGCCGAGCACCCCGAGTTCCGCGCCCGCTTCCGGCGCGAGGCGGAAAGCGCCCGCAAGGTGAAGCGCTTCGCGACCGCCGCGGTACTGGATGCTGACCCCGACGGCCCCCAGCCCTACCTGGTAACCGAGTACGTCGAGGGACCGACCCTGTCGAAAATGGTCAGCGCCCGCGGCCCGCTGCGGCCCGCCGACCTTGAGCACCTCGCGCTGAGCGTCGCGACCGCGCTGAGCGCCATCCACAACGCCGGCATCATCCACCGGGACCTGACACCGTCCAACGTGCTGCTGTCACCGGTCGGCCCCAAGGTGATCGATTTCGGGCTCGCCCGCTCGTCGAACATCCTGACCAATATCAGCCATGTCGGCGCGCAGCCGATCGGCACGCCCGGTTACATGGCTCCTGAGCAGATAGTCGACGAGCCTGTCACCTCGTCCGTGGACGTGTTCGCCTGGGGCAGTGTCGTCATCTTCGCCGGGACCGGCCATTCGGCCTGGGGCGACGGACCCACCGACGTGATCCTCTACCGGATCATCCACGACGAGCCACGCCTCACCGGCATCCCGGACGACCTGCGCGAACTTGTCACGCGTGCGATGTGTAAGGACCCGGCCCAACGCCCGAGCGCCGACGCGCTGCGGGCCGTCCTGATGGGCGGTGCGGACGCCACCAGCCTGACCAGGCCGCCGGGGACGGCGGGAGCCCAGCCGAGGAAATCGGCGAGACGGCTGCGCAGAGGATCCGCGGAGGGCGGTCAGTCGGGCCGGCGCCCGGCGCCCGCCCAGCACGCCCCGC
The DNA here is from genome assembly GCF_917627385.1 of Protofrankia sp. CiT1. GTDB lineage: Bacteria > Actinomycetota > Actinomycetes > Frankiales > Frankiaceae > Protofrankia. Next base: position 207 of record NZ_CAKJTL010000039.1, on the reverse strand, counting down.
GCGATCCGGCGGCCGCGGTGCCGTCACCGCCCGACGTCGGTGGCACCGTGGGGCTCGTCCCGTCTGACCCGCCCGCGCCACCGCCGCCATCGTCGCCATCGTCGCCATCGTCGCCATCGTCGCCATCGTCGCCATCGTCGCCATCGTCGCCATCGTCGCCATCGTCGCCATCGTCGGTGCCATCGTCACCGGTCTCGCCCTATCCGC
>NZ_CAKJTL010000038.1 GCF_917627385.1 Protofrankia sp. CiT1 | reverse complement strand
TCGCGGCGGCGTGCGTCCTGGCTGTCGTCGTTGCGGGCAAGAACAGCGGCCAGCCGGGCACCGACCGAGCGGCGGTGTCCCGACAGCTCGCGACCGAGGCGGGCGCGAGGCGCCAGGGCGACCCGAACCTGGCCGGCCAGCTCGCCGTTGCCGCATACCGGATCGCGCCGACAGCCGAGGCACGGCGCGCCATGGTCGCGTCGTTCGTCGCCACATCCGCGGTGTCACTGCCCCAGCGCGGCGCGAAGGTACTCGATGTCGCCTGGGACGCCGATGGCCGGGCGCTCGCCGAGGCCGACGCCGACGGGCGGGTACGGTTATGGGATCTCAGCGATCGCCGCAAACCGGTTCTGACCGCCGACCTCGGCCCGGAGATGACCGGGCAGGCAAACGGCGTGGCGCTGAGCGCGGACGGCCGCCGGCTCGCGGTCGGCGGCGCCGACAACACCGCCCGGCTCTGGGCCGACCGGATGTGGGAGGGCAACGCTTCGGACGCAAGCGGGCAGCCCAGCCGGCTTGACGGACACATCAGCCCGGTCGTCCGGCTCCTGTTCGACCCCACGGGCAAACTGCTGGTGACGGCGGGCGCGGACGGGACGGTCGGGCTGTGGAACATCGCCGATCCACGGCATCCGGTATCACTGACGTTCCTGACCAACCGTGGCGGTCTGGTGACGGACATCGCGCTGCGCCCGGACGGCCGGCTGCTGGCTACCGCGGCCGTCAACGAGACGGTGCGGTTGTGGGATCTGGCCAGCCCCGGGCAGCCACAACAGATCGCCACCATGACCGGGCATGTCGGTGCGGTCGTGACAGTGGCCTTCAACCGGAACGGACATCTTGCGGTAACCGGCGGTGACGATAACACGTTGCGGCTGTGGGATCTGTCAGACCCCACCAAACCGCTGGCAGTCAGCGTCCTGGCGGTCCACTCCAACCGCGTCACCGGTGCCGCATTCGGCACGGATGGCCTGCTGGTATCCGCGGGCGCCGATGGTGCCATCGTGTTCTGGGACGCCACGGCGAAACCCGTCGAACTGACCCGGCTCATGAGCCGGAACACCACCGCTGTCAGCCGGCTGGCGGTGTCCGGTGACGGACACGCGTTCGCGGCCGGTGGCGCGGACGGCGATCTGCGGGTGCTGTCGACCGATCCGGACACCCTCGCCCAAGCCGCCTGCGCGGATCCACGTTTCCGGCTGGACCCCGAGGGGTGGCGACGGTGGGTACCGCGGCTGCCCTATTCCGACCCCTGCCCGCGATAGCCCCTGGTCCCCAGCAGCCGGCAGACGCAGCCGTTCGGCCCCGCGATACCGCCAGGGCGGTGGTATCGCGGGCAGTCCACGCCGCCGTCGGGCACATTCACGCCACGACCGGGCCGACCCCCGCGGTGAGCTTGCCGGCAAGGTTGATGTTGGCGGTTGTCGTCTCGTTGTTCCGCGGCACCTCATGGGACCTGAACGCGATGTCCTGGCCGTTACGCACATAGAAATTGACGAACGCGGCCGTGGCCGGCCTGCGCAGGGCTTCCTTGCTTACATACAGATAGAGCGGTTTACACAACGGGATATAGGTGCCGGTCCCGGCGGAGACCACCGACGGCGAAATACACCCGCTGCCGTTGTCCAGCTCCACGCCACGAATCTTGCCGCCGTACGTCTCGAACGTCGGGAAATCAAGAAAGCCCAGCGCGTTCTTGTCCTGCGCGACGTTCTGCGCCACGCTTTCCAGCTCGACCGCGCGGTACCCGCGGACGTTGTCGCTCGCCCCGTTCACCTCCTGGTTGAAGACCTGGCCGTGGACGGACGTCGGCGCTGGGCCGAACAGCTTCACCGGCTCGTTGGGAAAGCTCGGATCGATCTGGTTCCAGCTGGTGACTGTCGAGCCCTTCTTCCAGATGTTCGTGAGCTGACTGAGCGTCAGGCAGCGCGCCCAGGTGTTCTGCGGGTTCACGATGACCGGCAGGGTGTTGTGGGCGATCTCGAACTCGGCGACCCGATCCGCGCAGCCGGGATCGCCCTTGAAGGTGGTGTTCAACGCGAAGGAGGCACCAGCGATGTCGATCTTACCCTGACACAAACGCGTGAATCCGTCGTCGGTGGATGTTGCCTCCACCCGGACCGCGACCCCGCTCTGCTGCTGTCGGAACAGCGCGTAAGCAGTTTCGGTGATCGGTGCGACCTCGCTGGAGCCGGAGGCGAGAATGACGTTCTCAGCGCGGACCGACGGCTCGCCTGGCGGGGCCACCGCCTGGCCCTGGCCCACCGCCGACGCCCCGGCCGAAGGGAGCGGGAGCGGCCCATTACCGCCACCGGCGGCCGTGACAAGTCCAGCCGTTGTGGCCGCGATCAGGACAAGAACGGCAGCCGCCACCGAAACAATCCCGCGTCGGGTGCTGACAAAGCCGGCGAACGGACGACTTTTCGTCCGGCGGCCCGCATGCGCCGCGTCGGCGAACTCAACCGGCGTGACCCGGGCTGGAACCGGGAGCGCATGCGCGGTGCTCACCGGCGGCGCGCTGACCGCAACGGGTACGCTCGGCGACGACGGGGCTCCACCGGGCCGGCTGCCCACAATCGACGGAATCACCGGTGGCGAAGTCCGCGGAACCGGCGGGACACTCAGCGCTGGCGGGACACTCAGCGCCGGCGGCTCGATGATGACTGTTTGCAGTGGGGGTACGGCCTGGCGCGCGCCCCGCGCGGCAATGAGCGCCGCGCCGAGGGCGACATCACCAGGTGAGCCGATCTCCTGTCTTCCGGCGTCCGGGAACGCTTCGGCAAGGACCCGGCCGACCAGCGGGATCCGAGCCGAGCCGCCGAGCAGCAGCAACGCGGACAGATCCGCGGATGTCGCCGGAACCGACCGCAGTACGCGCTCGAGCACGCGGACCGTGTCGTCCACCATGGGCCGGATAAGGGACTCGAGCTCGTCCCGGGTCAGCCGCACGGACTCCGGCATGCCCACGCCACCGACCAGTGGCAGGCCAACCGGGACATCGACCACATCGTCCTCGGAGAGGATCTCCTTTGCCTGGGCGCACTCAGAGCGTAACCGGCTCAGCGCCGCCGCCGTCACGGGATCCGCGTGGTCGAGACCGGATGCGGCGCCACCAAGCTTTCGCAGTACATGGGCCACCACGATGTCATCGATTTCCATGCCACCAGCGCGGGTGATCCCGGCGGGGGTACCGGAAATCTGGAATCCGGTGGGCATCGTGGCCAGCACCGCGGCCTCGAAAGAGCCCGCGCCAAAGTCGTAGATGCCCACGAACGCCCCGGGGGCCGGCGCGCTCCGGCGGTTGAGCAGCGCGCCAACAGCGTCGGCGGAGGAGCACACCGTGATCGGGACATCGGCGTCAACCTGGCCGACGGCTTCGGCGAACAGCTCGCACCGAAACCGCGACCAGCTGGCCGGATGGGCGACGACCACGTGGTCGGGGAGCGCCTTGCGCAATCGGGTGGCCGCGGCGACGACCCAGTCGACCAGGCGTGAAACCAGTGCCTCGGGGGTGTAGGCAGCCTCACCGAGCAGCACGGGCGTCGGATCACCCACCCGTCGCGGGAAACCGCGGGCAGCCCGGCCCGGATCGGCCACCGCGCGGCGTTCGGCCGCCCGACCAGCCTGAATCTCGCCATCGGGCGATGCGTAGACGACGGTCGGAACGTCGGTTCCGCCACCGAGAGCCAAGATCTGCGGCCAGCCGTCGTCGATCGCGGCGACCACCGTGTTGGCCGAGCCCAGGTCAACTCCCAGCTGATATCCCATACCGCCCCCGAACATCGACCACGAGGTTGATCAACGAGTCAGGCCGGCACATCGATCAACGTGTTCGCCCGGATTATAAGCGCAGGACCAGCGGGCTGCTACAGCCGCATACCGCCGATCAGCAAATCAGCACGGCTGTAGCATGATCAAAAAATATCAATCACAGCCGGAAACACGCAGCACCACGGATGGACCGGCGGCGGCCTCCACGGGAACAGTGGATCACATACAGCTACCGCGAAACAACCACCGGCCGGCAATCAGCCAGCCGCACTCGTGCATTCTTTTGCCCAATCGATCCATCAACAAAAGCAATCGCACGCCACGGCGAAGTCTTTTTTCACTGAACCCACCTTCATTGATTTATCTTTTGTTAACGATTTTCGATCCGTTTACCACCCGGACAGCGCACGGTGCTGAAATCCGAGAGGCACTGAGCTGGCCCGCTCGCCCGTCACGGCCTACCGCGCCGCTCAGGGGCCGGCCGGTCCATGTGCGAGAAAGGCCGTCCCGCACGCCATTCCGTAGATAGCGAAGTTGCGTCCTGGAGGGGGCTATGGAATCTGTTGACTCGATCAATCCGAACCTGGCACGCCGCGGTTTTCTCGTGGCGTCCGGGCTGTCCGCGGCTGGAATTGCGACCGCGTCACTGCCGGCCGCGCGCGCGGGCGTCCCTCGGATCAACGGCTACCCGTTCACGCTGGGCGTGGCATCCGGAGAGCCGACATCGCACGGAATCGTCCTGTGGACCAGGCTCGCGCCGTCACCGCTGGAGCCGGGCGGCGGCATGCCCAACCGCTCCTACCAGGTGCGGTGGATCCTTGCCGCTGACGACCGCCTGACCCGTGTGATCCGTAGCGGAGAAGCACCTGCCAAACCCGAATGGTCACACAGTGTACATGTCGAGGTTGACGGCCTGCTGCCGGGACGCGACTACTACTACGCGTTCGAAGTGGCCGGTGAGCGCAGCGCCATCGGGCACACCCGCACCGCTCCCGGCGAGGGCCGCAACGTCTCCGAAGTGACCATCGCGCACGTCTCCTGCCAGAACTACGAGGAGGGCTACTACGCGGCCTACCGGGAGATCGCCCAGCAGGACCTGGACGTCGTCTTCCACGTCGGGGACTACATCTACGAACCCAATCCGAAGCCCGGCCGCCCCCGGCTGCACGCGTGCCCGGAACCGAAGGACCTCGCTGGTTACCGGCTGCGGCTCTCGCAGTACAAGACGGACCCGGACCTCCAGGCCGCGCACGCGGCCCACCCGTGGGCGGTGACCTGGGACGACCACGAGGTCGCCAACGACTACACCAGTCAGACAAACCAGGATAACGAACCACAAAATATCTTCCTGGCGCGTCGCGCCGCCGCCTACCAGGCGTACTGGGAGCACATGCCGCTCCCGAACCGAGTACGCCGCGACTACGTGCTGTACCGCCGGCTGCGCTACGGCAACCTGGCCGAGTTCGTCATCCTTGACACCCGCCAGTACCGCGACGCTCACGCGTGCAACAGCAACGGTGTCAACAGCGGACAGATCGTCAGCTGCACCGAGAACCAGGACCCGGCCCGGAGCATCCTGGGCGCGCCGCAGCGTGACTGGTTGTTGAAGGGATTCACGAACGCGGGCGCGCGGTGGAACGTGCTTGTCCAGCAGATCCTGATGGCCCAGCTGGACCTCGCCCCCGGCCCGCTCCACTTCTGGAGCGAGTTCTGGGACAGCTACGCGGCCGAGCGCCGCACGGTCCTGCAGGCCATGCACGACCGGAAGGTCTCCAACCCGGTCGTGCTGACCGGCGACATCCACGCGTTCCTCGTCAACGACCTGCATACGGACTTCCGTGACCCGGACTCGCCCGTGGTCGGGACCGAGCTCGTCGGCACGGCGATCAGCTCGGTTCTCCCGGCGCCGTTCCCGACAATCATCAGGAACGCCCTCCCCCTGAACCCGCACATCAAGCAGTTCCAATCCGACTACCGCGGGTATATTCTGTCCACAATCAACCGCGATGTCTGGACGGCGGAGCTGCGGGCCGTGCGGGACTTCACCAAGCAGGATTCCGACGTGTTCCAGTACAGCACGTGGGCAATCGAGAACGGCAGGCCAGGAGCGGTGCAGGCCTGACCGCCAGCCGGTGGGCACGCATCAACGATCTTTCCAGGCCGCTGCGCCGATAGCGGTCTCGGCGATCGCGCACGCCGCGTAAAACGTCCCGTCCGGGCTCCGGCGAAACCGGCCGTCGGCCCGGACGGGAGGGAAAAGCGGCTGTCCCGTCCGGACAGCCGTACCGATCCGCGTCAGAGACCAGCCTCGCCGACGGCACCCGGCCGGGAGAACGGCGCCAGCCGCGTCACCAGGCCGCGAACCTCTGCCGCGGCCGCGGCGATGGTCTCCTCGGGCATGCCCGGGGAGACCCCCTCCAGCAGGACCTCCAGGGCGGAGAGCCGTTCGACGATCTCAGCCATCAGATCAAAGTCCCGGACCCGGGCACGGGCAAGCTCCGCAACCCGCTCGTTCTTCTCGAACAGCTCGACGAACACCGTGACCTTCGCACGCAGCAGCCATGGGTCAAAGGGCTTGGCGATGTAGTCGACCGCGCCGACGGCGTAGCCGCGGAAGGCGTGGTGCGGTTCCCGATCGATCGCGGTGAGGAAGATGATCGGCGTGTCTCGCGTCCGGCCACGTTGTTTGATGCGATGAGCGGTTTCGAAACCATCCATCCCCGGCATCTGGACGTCGAGCAGAATCACCGCGAAATCATCCACCAGGAGACGTTTGAGCGCCTCCTCGCCCGAGCCCGCGGTGACCAGTTCCTGGTCGAGGGATGCGAGGATCGCCTCGAGGGCCATCAGGTTGTCCGGCCGGTCGTCCACCAAAAGGATCTTGCTGCGCGGGCGTTCCGCGCCATGTGCGTCTTCGCCGCTCCCGGTGTCCGTATGATCACTCTTGCATTCAGTCACCGCCCGCATCCTCCTTCACGCCGCGCCGCCGGCGGGGCATAGCTTCGAGCTCAACGGTACAAATGACTTCCGCCGTACTTCCCGATGCCACCGGCCTCGCTCGGTGGAAGTATCACCGAACCGAGCCAACCGCAATGAGACCGTCGGAGGACGCCGGATGTCCCCGGGGGAGCCAGCCTTTCATCCCTGCCTCACCAGCTCCGACGCACCCCGCTGACAGGCCCGGCGCTCCCCGGGCGGCGGCCCGGGGAAACCGCGGAAAACCGTGATCGCTACGCCGCCACCGGGGAGCCTCGGCCAGCATCCAGGGGACTACAGATGAGACCGCATGGTGTCGAGCAGATGATCAAGATCAACTGGCTTGGTGATGTAGTCAGTCGCCCCGGCCTTGAAGCTCTTCTCCCGGTCCCCCGGCATCGCCTTGGCGGTCAGCACCACGATGGGAAGAGCGGCGAACGCGGGCATCTGCCGGATCGCCGTCGTGGTCTCGTTCCCGTCCAGCCCAGGCAGCATCACGTCCATCAGAACAAGATCAATTGACAAGCCCTCCTGCTGGAGCAGCCGGATCGCGTCATGGCCGTTATCCGCGTACAGAACCCGCATTCCGCGCATCTCCAGGGCGCTGGTCAACGCGAAGACGTTGCGGACGTCATCGTCCACGACAAGTACGGCCGAGCCGGCCAGCGGGTCGGACTCGTCCAGGCCCACCGTCACCGCCGGGCCGCCCAGCTCCGCGGGCAGTTCGGTGAGGAACGGCGTGCCCGCCGGGTCGGTGTCCGCGCCGGAGCGGAACGAGCCACGTACCCGGACGCCCGACAACTGGAACTCCGCCGGCCCGGGTGTCCATGCGCCGCCACCACCGATAGCCGGCCGAACGCCGGTGGGCGGCGTCCCGGCAACGATCGTCGCCCTGTCGTCAGCCAGCCGCCAGCGCCCTGCCGCCCCGCCGGTCTCGGCGAGCATGATGATTTCCTCGCTGTCTCCGGGACTGGCCGACGGAAGCACTTCGGACGGCATCACCGAGGGGACGTACAGCGTGAAGGTGCTGCCCAGACCGACTGTGCTCGCGACGCCGATGGATCCGCCGAGCAGCCTCGCAAGCTCCTTGCTGATGGACAGCCCGAGCCCGGTGCCGCCGTAGCGCCGCGACGTCGTCCCGTCCGCCTGCTGGAACGCTTCAAAGATCATAAGAAGCTTGTCGGCGGCCACCCCGATACCGGTGTCGGAAACGCTGAACGCGAGCACGACCGGCGCGGACGACAGGACCGACGTGGTGAAGGCGACATCGGCCGAGGCGACCGTCACGTCCAGGCGCACCTCCCCGGCATCGGTGAACTTCACCGCGTTGGACAACAGGTTCTTCAGCACCTGCTGGATGCGCTGCTCGTCGGTGACGAACTCCTCCGGGACATCACCCGCGACGGTCACCTCGAAGGACAGGCCCTTCTCCTCGGCCATCGGGCCGAATACCTGCGCGACCGCGTCGCAGAGAGTGATGGTACGGACCGTCGCGGCCTCCACGGCCATCTTGCCGGCCTCGACTTTCGAGAGATCGAGAATGTCGTTGATAAGCCCGAGCAGTTCTGAGCCAGCCGAGTGGATCGTCTCGGCGAAATCGATCTGCTTGGCGGTGAGGTTCGCCTCCGGGTTGTCAGCCAGCAGCTTCGCCAGCAACAGCAGGCTGTTGAGCGGTGTGCGCAGCTCGTGACTCATGTTCGCCAGGAATTCCGTTTTGTACTGGGATGACAGCGCGAGCTGCTCGGCCTTCTCCTCCAGGCCGATCCGGGCCATTTCGATTTCGCCGTTCTTCTCCTCCAGCAGCGCGGCCTTCTCCTCCAGCTCGTTGTTGGTGCGCTGGAGTTCGACCGACTGCGAGCGCAGCTCCTGGGTGAGCCGCTGGGACTGGGCGAGCAGCTCCTCCGTCCGCGCGTTTGCCATGATCGTGTTCAGGACGACGCCGATGGTGCCGACCAGCTGGTCGACCAGATGCAGATGCAGCTCGGAGAAGGTGCTGAACGAGGCGAGCTCGATGACGCCGAGTACCTGATCCTCGAAGATCACCGGGGTGACGACGAGATCACTCGGTGGCGCGTCCCCGAGGCCGCTGCGGATACGCAGGTAGCCGGCGGGGACCTGCTCCACCCGGATACGCTTCTTCTCCGCCGCGGACTGACCGATGAGTCCCTCACCGAACAGGAACGTGCCGTCGGAGCGCTTACGCGGCGCCGAACCGTAGCCGGCGACGTGTCGCAGCTTGTCGCCCTCGATGAAATCGAGCAGGTAGACCGTACCGAGCTGGGCACCGACCGCCGGGGTCATCTCACTAATGATCATCTGGCAGACCGCGTACAGATCACGCTGGCCCTGCATCTTGCCGCCGATCCGGGCGATGTTCGACTTCAGCCAGTCCTGCTGGGCGTTCTTGTCGGTCGTCTCCCGCAGATTGGCGATCATCTGGTTGATGTTGTCCTTGAGCTCGGCGACCTCGCCCTCGGCCTCCACCGTGATGGAGCGGGTGAGATCACCGCGAGTGACCGCGGTCGACACCTCGGCAATCGCCCGGAGCTGTGTGGTCAGCGTGGAGGCGAGCTGGTTGACGTTGTCGGTGAGCGCCTTCCAGGTACCGTCCACCCCGTCGACCGTTGCCTGGCCCCCGAGCTTGCCCTCAACACCGACTTCCTTGGCCACCCGGGTGACCTCGTCCGCGAACGACGACAGCTGGTCGACCATCGTGTTCACGGTGTCCTTCAACTCGGCGATCTCACCCTGCGCCGACACCGTGATCTTCTGCGACAGGTCACCGCGGGCCACCGCCGTGGTCACCAGCGCGATGTTGCGGACCTGCGCGGTGAGGTTCCCCGCCATCGAGTTCACCGACTCGGTGAGATCCCGCCACACCCCGGACACGCCCCGCACATGAGCCTGGCCACCCAGATTGCCCTCGGTACCGACCTCCCGGGCCACCCGGGTGACCTCATCGGCGAACGACGACAGCTGGTCGACCATCGTGTTCACGGTGTCCTTCAACTCGGCGATCTCACCCTGCGCCGACACGGTGATCGTCTGTGACAGATCGCCGCGCACCACCGCCGTCGCGACCTGGGCGATGTTGCGGACCTGCGCGGTGAGGTTCCCCGCCATCGAGTTCACCGACTCGGTGAGATCCCGCCACACCCCGGACACGCCCCGCACATGAGCCTGGCCACCCAGATTGCCCTCGGTACCGACCTCCCAGGCGACCCTGGTCACCTCGGCCGCGAACGATGACAGCTGGTCGACCATGGTGTTGATGGTGTGCGCGAGACCGGCGACCTCACCGCGGGCGTCGACGGTGATCTGCCGCGTGAGGTCGCCGCGCGCCACCGCGGCCGCCACCTCGGCGATACTGCGGACCTGGGTGGTGAGGTTGCCGGCCATGACGTTCACCGAGTCGGTGAGATCCCGCCACACTCCGGACACGCCCTTGACCTGGGCCTGGCCGCCCAGTTTGCCCTCGGTACCGACCTCCTTGGCCACCCGCGTGACCTCGTCCGCGAATGCCGAGAGCTGGTCGACCATCGTGTTCACGGTCGACTTCAGTTCGTAGATCTCCCCCCGGGCATCCACAGTGATCTTCTGGGACAGATCGCCCTGTGCCACCGCGGTCGTCACCTGGGCGATGTTGCGGACCTGGCTGGTCAGGTTCCCCGCCATCGAGTTCACCGACTCGGTGAGATCCCGCCACACCCCGGACACGCCCTTGACCCGCGCCTGGCCGCCCAGGTTGCCCTCGGTACCGACCTCGCGGGCGACCCGGGTGACCTCGTCGGCGAAGGACGAGAGCTGGTCCACCATGGTGTTCACCGTCGTACCGATCCGCAGGAACTCACCCCGCACCGGCTGACCGGCGATCTCCAGCGCCATGTGCTGCGAAAGGTCACCCTCCGCGACCGCCGCGATGACCCGCGCGACCTCGTGCGTCGGACGCGCAAGGTCATCGATGAGGGAGTTGACCGCCTGGTTCGACATCGCCCAACCGCCCTCGAAGCCGAGATCGGCCATGCGCTCGGTCAACCGGCCGTCCCGCCGGATCACCTTGCTCACCCGTTCCAGCTCGAGCGCGTGCCGCTGCTGGACACCGGCCAGCTCGTCGAAACGCTGTGCCAGCGGTGCGCCACGGCCGGCCCGTTCTCCCAGCCGGACCGAGAAGTCACCCTCGCACAACGCGGTGAGAGCATCGAGCAAATCGCTGAAGAGGTGGTCGTCCACGGGCGCGGTTTCCGACACCATCGTCATGATGAAGCCCTCCAAACCCGCGTCCGCGGGAATCACTCACGTCTGGTCAACCACGGGAACGGTCCGGCAGCCGTTCATCGGGTATCCGGTGCTACTCGCCGCCAGTATCCGCCAAAGTCCGCTGGGTGGATATCGGCGGATCCCCATGCGCATGCCCGGTACCCGATTGCCTGACCGACACGTCCCGACATCGCGCGGCCTTGGGCACAGCCAATCCCCCAGAGCTGGACAACACAGGAGACACTGACCGGCATGCCTCCCGTGCCCGGAGATGAGGGGCTCCGCCGCACCCTCACACTTCCGCCGGCCACCGACTCGCCACGGTCGGCCCGGCGGTTCATAGTGGACGCGCTGCACGGCCGTGTCGACCCTGACCTCATCGACACCGTTCTGCTGCTCGTGACCGAACTGGTGACCAACGTCGTCATGCACGCCGGCACCGACGCGACGGTCGACCTCCGGTACGACGCCACCGAACTCGCCATCACGGTCAGCGACCGCCATCCCACGACGCTGGGTGGCGTGTCGACCGCTGCCGGCTCCGACTGGCTGGCGACGCCCGACGAGGCCACCGGCGGCGAGCAGGCCAGGAAGATCGACAGTCTGCGGGAGAACGGTCGCGGCCTCGCGCTGGTGGACGCCCTCGCCACCGCCTGGGGGACCGAACACGACCGGACCGGTAAAAAGGTGTGGTTCCGGCTCGACCTTCCCGTCGAGGGCGCTGGTCGCCGCGGCGACCGCCTCGAGGCCCCCGGGCGCCCACCGCGGCGGCCAGCGGCGGACCTCCAGCGGCCGGCACGGCTGCTCGCCCCCGGCCTCGCCGCCACGCTGTCGGCCGAGGATGAGGTCCGCGAACTGCTGACCCAGCTCATAGACGCGCTGCCGAGGGCCACCGCCGGCCTGGTCCGGCGGGCCGGCCAGGCCAAGAACACCGCGGAGGTGGTGGCGGTCGTCGGCCCGACCGGCGCGGAACGGGACGCCCGCCGGCTCCCGCTCGAATCCCGGGATGGAATCGTCGGGGATCTCCTGCTGTGGTCACGGCCGCGGCCCCTGGCCACCGGCCCCGGCGATGGCCCCGGGGACGGGTCCGGGGACGGCAGCGGCGATGGCAGCGAGGACGGCAGCGAGGACGGCAGCGACGAGCGGATCGCCATGGTCACCCGTTGGATGGCGTTGACGCTCGGCGGCGCCAACCTGCGCCGTGCCGAGGAGCGCCGCATCGGCATGCTTTCCTTTCTCGCCGAGGCGTCGGATCTGCTCGCTGGCAGTCTCGACACCGAACGCAGCCTGGCCCTGCTCGCGCGCCTACCGGTGCCGAGGCTGGCCCGCTGGTGCGCGGTGTACCTGCTGCGGGAGGACGGCGCGGTCAAGCTCGCCGCGGTCGGGCACGTTGACGAGGCCGAGGCCGCGGACCTGTCGGACTGGGCCGGCGACCCGGTCGGGCCACTCGCCGCCCAGGTACGGGCGACGCTTGGCGACACGGTGCGCATCGCCACGATCAATGGCGCGCCGACGGTGATCACCGCGATGCGGGCCCGCCGCCGGGTGCTCGGCGTTGTCGCTCTCGGCCGGGCCATGGGCAACAGCTTCGCGGCCGACGAGATCGAGCTGTTCGCGGACCTCGCCCGCCGCGCGGCCTTCGCCGTCGACAACGCCCGGCTGTTCCGCCAGCAGGTGGAGGTTGCCGGCGCGCTGCAGGCCGGGCTGCTGCCACCACGGCTGCCCAGCATCGACGGGATCGAGCTCGGCTCGTCCTATCGCGCGGCCCGCGCCGGGCTGGAGGTCGGCGGTGACTTCTTCGACCTCGTCCCGAACCCGGACGGCGGATGGACGATCATCATCGGTGACGTCTGCGGCAAGGGCGCGGAGGCCGCCAACGTGACCGGGGTCGCGCGGGCCGTCCTGCGGCTGCTGGTGGGACAGCGCAACAATCTTCCCGACATCATGATGGATCTCAACCGTGCACTGCGGGACGCCGGCCACCCGGGCCCGACCGGTCAGGGACGCTTCTGCACGCTCGCCGCGGCCGAGCTGCGGCCGCCGGGCGAGCTCACGGCCGCCTGCCTGGAAGACGGCACGGCTACCAGCGCGGTGGCCCCCACGGTGACGGAACGGGTGGTCTCGATCTGCATGGCCGGGCACCCACTGCCTGTTGTCGTACGCGCGGACGGGACGGCCCTGTTCGTCGCGGAGCCGGGAACGCTGCTCGGGGTGCTCGATGACGACGACGTGGCTTTCCCCCAGGCACGGGTGGCGCTGACGGCCGGGGACGCGCTGGTCCTCTACACCGACGGGGTGGTCGAGGCCCGTCGCGGTCAGGAGCTGTTCGGCGACGAGCGGCTGCTGACGGCCGTGCGCGGCTGCGTGGGCATGTCCGCCCAGGGGATAGCCGACCAGGTGCGGGCAGCCGCCGAACGGTTCGCGGGTGGGCGGCTGCGAGACGATGTCGCGGTCGTGGTGGCCCGCATCCCGGGATAACCATCCGCGAACGATCGACGACGCCGGGACGACACGCGACTGGCGGTCAACGTTGATCAGTGACGAGAAGGGGAAATGTAGCTACGCTGCGTCATACATGACCAGCCGTCATCGACCGGTAGGCAGGGAAAGGACCGAAAGCGCTTGGAATCGTCCACCTGCGGGTAGACGTACAGAGATAACATCGCCCAAATTTGATGATCTATCGGAACAAACGGGGGTAAACGGACATGGTGGCCCACGTGTCGTCGTTTCGGCCCTCGGCCACGCACCTGCTGGTCGAGCTTCCCCACGTATCCAGCGCGGTTCCGCAGGCCCGTCGCGTGCTGCGCGAGCAGCTCACCGCCACCAACCTGCCCGAAGATGCGGTGGGCACCGCGGAACTTCTGGTCAGCGAACTGGTCACGAACGCGGTGAAGTACGGCGAGCCACCCGTGTGGCTGCTGATCGAACTGCGGCCGGGCCTCGTGCACGCGTCCGTGTCGGATACATCCGTCCTGTTGCCGCACCGTCAGCAGGTGGACCTCGGCAGTGAGGGCGGGCGTGGCCTGCTCGTCCTGGACGCTCTCGCGGGCAGCTGGGGCGCGGTGGCGGTCGACTCCGGCAAGTATCTCTGGTTCGACCTGCCCGTCGAGCTGTGACCATGGCACGCGACCACGGCTCGTGCCATACGCTGTCCGCGCCAGCGGGCACCTTTGTGACCTCGGCGTGCACCATGCCGACAGCCGTTTGGCGAGCTACAACCCCTGTGCGGCCGGTGACTCCGGCGGTGACGGTGAGGGCGGACGATGCGTTTCCATGAGAACCTTGCCGCGGCGGTCGGCGACACCCCGCTGGTCAGGCTGAACGCGGTCACCGAGGGCATCGCCGCGCCCGTGCTCGGCAAGTTGGAGTATCTGAATCCAGGCGGCTCCGTGAAGGACCGGATAGCGCTGGCCATGGTGACCGCCGCGGAGAAAGCGGGGCAGCTCCGGCCAGGCGGGACGATCGTCGAACCGACCAGCGGAAACACCGGGGCCGGTCTGGCGGTCATTGCCGCCATCCGTGGTTACCGCTGCGTGTTCACGATGCCCGACAAGATCAGCGAAGAGAAACAGGCGGTCCTGCGCGCCTATGGCGCCCAGGTGCTGGTCTGCCCGACCGCGGTCGCCCCGGACGATCCCCGCTCCTACTACTCGGTCGCGCGCCGGATGGTCGCGCAGACCCCCGGCGCCTGGAGCCCGGACCAGTACTCCAACCCCCACAACCCGGCCGCGCACCACGCCACCACCGGTCCGGAGATCTGGGCGGCAACGGACGGGCGCATCACCCACTTCGTCGCCGGGATCGGTACCGGCGGGACGATCAGCGGAACCGGCGGGTACCTCAAGGAAGTCAGCTCCGGGCGGGTGCAGGTGGTGGGCGCGGACCCGGAAGGGTCGGTGTACTCCGGCGGCAGCGGCCGCCCGTACCTGGTCGAGGGGGTCGGCGAGGACATCTGGCCGGCGACCTACGACAGGGCGGTGGTCGACCGGGTGGAGGCGGTCAGCGACCGTGACTCGTTCCTGATGACCAGGGAGCTGGCCCGTCGTGAGGGCATCCTGGCCGGTGGTTCGTGCGGGCTCGCGGTCGTCGCCGCGCTGCGGGTCGCCCGGAAGCTGGACGCCGGTGATTGCGTCGTGGTGCTGCTGCCGGACTCCGGCCGGGGGTACCTGTCGAAGGTGTTCAACGATGAGTGGATGTATGACTTCGGCTTTCTCGACCGGCCGTCGGACGAGCCGACCGTCGCCGAGGTGCTGGTCCGCAAGGCGTCCGACGCCAGCGGACCACCTGACCTGGTGCACGTACACCCTGATGAGACCGTAGGCGCGGCCATCTCCTACCTGCGCGAGTACAACGTGTCCCAGCTGCCGGTGGTCAGGCAGGAACCGCCGTTGCGCTCGGCCGAGGTAGCCGGCGCCGTCATCGAACGGGAGCTGCTCGACGCCGTGTTCGCCGACCGCTCCGCCGTCGACGCCCCGGTCGCCGACCACATGTCACCCCCGCTGCCCACGGTCGGTGCCGGCGAGCCGCTGTCGGTGCTGGTCACTATCCTGGGCGCCACCGCCGCCGCGCTCGTCCTCGAGGACGGCAACCCGGTCGGCATCCTCACCCGGTCTGACCTGCTCAGCTTCCTGGCGGCCGGATGAGCCGCCCGGACCGCCCAGATGCCCCGCGTGCCCCGGGCGGACAGGCTCCGGGCGGCTGGACCGGCGCGGGGTTCGAGACGGCCGCGATCCACGCGGGTCAGGATCCGGACGCGGCCACCGGCGCGGTAGTCGTTCCCATCCACCCGGCTTCGACGTTCGCGCAGGATGCCGTCGGCGTCCCGCGTGGGGCGTACGAGTACGCCCGGTCGGGTAACCCGACCCGGGCCGCGCTGGAGACCTGCCTGGCCGCGTTGGAAACAGGCTCGGTGGGCCTCGCGTTCGCCTCGGGGCTGGCCGCGGAGGACGCGCTGCTGCGCACCGTCTGCCGACCGGGCGACCACGTGGTCATCCCGGCGGATGCCTACGGCGGCACCTACCGGCTGTTCGCGAAGGTGTTCGCCGAGTGGGGCGTGGAGTACACGCCCGTGCCGCTCGGCGACCCGGATGCCGTGCGGGCGGCCCTGCGCCCGGGTCGAACGCGACTGCTGTGGTGCGAGACCCCCACGAACCCGCTGCTCAGCGTCGCGGACATCGCGGTGCTCGCCAACCTGATCCATGCTGTCGGCGGCCTGCTCGCGGTCGACAACACCTTCGCCACCCCGTACCTCCAGCAGCCGCTGGCGCTCGGCGCCGACGTGTCGGTCCACTCGACCACGAAGTACCTCGGCGGGCACAGCGACGTGGTCGGTGGTGCCGTGGTCGTCGCCGATCCGGCGCTGGGCGAACGGCTGCGGTTCACCCAGAACGCCACCGGCGCGGTGGCCGGGCCGTTCGACGCCTGGCTGGTGCTGCGCGGGGCGAAGACCCTCGCGGTCCGGATGGACCGGCACTGCGCGAACGCCCGCCACATCGCCGCGTGGCTGGCGGCGCATCCGGCGGTGGCCACCGTGTACTACCCGGGCCTGCCGGATGATCGTGGGCACAAGGTGGCGGCCAGCCAGATGCGCGACTTCGGCGGGATGGTCTCGTTCGCCCCGCGCGGCGGTGCGGAGGCGGCGGTCGAGGTGTGCCGGCGGACGCGGGTGTTCACCCTCGCCGAGTCCCTCGGCGGGGTCGAGTCGCTGATCGAGCATCCCGGGCGGATGACGCACGCCTCGGCCGCGGGCTCGCCGCTGGAGGT
The DNA here is from genome assembly GCF_917627385.1 of Protofrankia sp. CiT1. Classification (GTDB taxonomy): domain Bacteria; phylum Actinomycetota; class Actinomycetes; order Frankiales; family Frankiaceae; genus Protofrankia. Next base: position 6,727 of record NZ_CAKJTL010000038.1, on the reverse strand, counting down.
GCCCGCGGACCTCGTCCGCCTCTCGGTCGGCATCGAGTCCATTGGAGATCTTGTCGACGACCTCGCCCAAGCCCTCGCCGCCGTCACCTGACATCGGCCGGCCGGCCGATGATCAGACCGCCCCGCCCGTTACCGCAGAACACCGGCTCGGGCCGCGTTGATGACCACCCGAAGCTGGTCGGCGTCCGCGGGAACCTCGGCCTCGCCGTCCCAGGACCAGCGCAGCGCGGTGACGTCCTCGCCCCGGAGGTAGATCCGCCGGCCCTCGTCCCCGACATACCAGGTGATGGCGGCGACCTGGGTCGGATGCGGGGTGAGCAGCGTGACGGCTTCGTTCCAGGGCACCTCGGCACAGCGCCGCCGCAGCTGGTCCACGGCATTGTCATGGTCGAACGCGCACTCGCCGACCCAGGCTCCGGCGGCCAGCCGCATGGTGCCGGGGCCTCGGTCGATACCAACCCGCTCGGTACCGAGACGGTGCAGGGCGAGCTCGAACCGGAACGCCTCGCGCACCCACTCCTCCCGGTTGCCGCACATCCACGTGTCCCGCAGATAGGCGGCGAAGGCGAGTACGGACAGCTCCGGCGCGGGAAAGTAGCTTCCCGGTAACGACCCACGGCGCTGCCACTGCTGGCTGCCCAGGAAGGCCTGCATCCCGGGTGTGCCCTCGGCCGCGTAGAAGGCGAAGAAGGTCACCGGGAAGGCGTCGAGCAGGTCGGGGCCGATCCGTCCACGCCGGCGGCACACGTCCCGGACGAACCCGCCGGAGCGGACGCACGCCCCGAGCAGGTCCGCTTCGTCCGCGGGCAGCGCCGCGAGGATGCCCGGGTGCCGTCCAGCCGGGGCGTACAGCGCCTCCCAGGTGGCTTCCATCAACCGCGGGTAGTCAACCGACATCGTTCAGCAGGCTCCCGAAGTGGCGTCCCAGGACGGCCCGGCTGGCTCCCCGGGCAGCCAGCCGGGCAGCCAGCGGGGCAGTGCCGACGCCAGCTGGCAGATCGTGTGCACCAGCTCCGCCCGGGGCATCAGCTCACACTCGGCCATGAGCGCACGCAGGTTCCTCGCCCTCGGCACCAGCCGCGCGGCCAGCTCCCAGACCCCCGGCGAGACCGGGACGGTGTGGAAGTCCTCGAAAACCCGTTCCCCGCCCGGCAGTATTCGTTCGACCAGGCCGGCAAGGCGAATTTCGACGACCCGCTCCCAGCAGAAACTGTCGTCCGCCGGTTGCTCGAGCGGACGGCCCTGCTGGCGGCGCAGCCCGTAGAGGTGACCGACGTCGATTGTGACCAGAGCACCGCTCCGCTCGACGATATCGGCCAGCAACTCGAGGATATCGGCGTTGCCCACGACAAACGGGTAGGGCGCATTCCCGATCGCAATCGGCCGGTCAATCACATCCTGGGCCTGGCGAACCCGTGACACGCACCAGTCGACGGCTTCGGGTACCAGCGGCATCGGCAGCAGATTATTGATCAGCGCTTCGCCACCGCGCACCCACATCGCCAGATCCGTGGTCACCCACGCGACGTCCAGCTCGTGCGCACGCCGGCGCAGCGCCCGCAGGACGGAGGTGTCCAGCGGCTCCGTACCGGCGAGGTCGAGGTCCATGGGATGCAGGGTCAGCGCCAGCCCCCGGCCACCGAGCAGCTCCCGCGCATACTCGGCGAGGTCGGCCTGATCGGACAGAATCCCCAGGCTGTAGTAGCGGACGGGGGCGGCCGACCCGGCGGCGACCACGGCCGCGAGCCTCGCCGCCACGTCGTCGGCCACCATCGCGGCAAGATCTAACTCAGTGCTGGCCTCACAGCTGAACTCGACGCCCCGCGGCGCGGATCCGCCCCCCAGCGCCCGTGCCACCGCATCATCGGCAGGGGTGTCGCGGGCGGGGGTGTCGCGCACGATCGCCATCGGGGCCTCCACATCGGAACGGCGTCCCCCTCGGAACGGCGTCGCCCACATCGCTGCCACCCGCGGGCACAGTTACAGTCCAGACGAACTCGAATGGATTGAGGCTAAGACCCCATACACGGTCATGACAAGACCCGTGACGGTGTCTCAAAGGAATTCGCCGAACGCCGGGAACAGCCGGGTGAAAAAGGACTGCCAGTAATCCTTGTCCATTCGTTCTGCTGTTTGCCCGGCTGCTGTCTGCCCGGCCAGAACCCTCGATATCACGGTTCCACCCGCGCTCCCGGCACGCCCAGGACGGCTACCGGTCCCAGGACGGCTACCGGCTATGGTGCGGCGGATGAGGCCGGAGCTGCCGGAGCTGCCGGCGGGACCGGCGTCTCGGCCAGGCCGATCCGGGCGTGCAGGGCTCGCAGCGGCCTGGGTGCCCACCAGTTGGCGTTGCCGGCCAACCGCATGAACGCCGGGACCAGCACCCCGCGGATCACGGTGGCGTCCAGGACGATCGCCAGCGCCGTGCCGATGCCGAGCATCTGCAGAAAGGTGACCGACGAGGTCGCAAAAGCCACAAAGGTCACCGCGAGCAGGGCCGCGGCAGTGGTCACAATCCGTCCGGTGCGGGCAAGACCGGTCGCGACAGCCTCGGCGTTGTCGACCCCGCGATCGTGCTCCTCCTTGATGCGCGAGAGCAGGAACACCTCGTAGTCCATGGACAGGCCAAAGGCGGTGCAGAACAGCAGCACCGGCATGGACGTGTCCAGCGGCCCCGGAAGGAAGCCGAGCGCCCCGGCGAGATGGCCGTCCTGGAAGATCCAGACGGCGGCTCCGAGCACGGCGGTCAGCGACAGCACGTTGAGCACCAACGCCTTGATCGGCAGCACCACGCTTCCGGTGAACAAGAAGAGCAGCACAAATGTGGCGAGCGCGATCAGCCCGATGGCCAGCGGCAGCCGGTCCGCGATCGTCTGCTTGCCGTCGACGAGTACGGCCGACCGGCCGCCGACGAGCACCGACGTCCCCGCGGGCACGGCGGCTGCCCGGACGGCCCTGGCAATGTCCTGCCCTGCGCCGGAGGCGGGGTCGACCGCGGGGACCACCTCAAGGTAGGTGCGGGCGCCGACGGCGAACCGAGCGTCGGCGGGGCCAGCTGGCGCTGCCTGCCGGCCCGCGGCAAAGGTGCCGACCGCGCTGTTCACGCTGGCCACGTTCGGCAAGGCGGAAAGTTGACCTGCGTAGGTGGCCAATGCGGACCCGGCGGGGCTGGTTGAGCCCCCACCCGCCACGCCACCCGCCACGCCGGTCACGACGACGATCGTGGCCTCGGCGACGTCCGAGGAGAAGTCGGCCCGGATGATGTCACCGACCTGCCTGCTGGACGCGGTGTCACGCAGCACCCGGTCGTCCGGCCTGCCGAACGATACATGCAGGAAGGGGCTCCCGAGCGCGACAAGCAGTGCGATGACGGGTACGCCGACGATCACCGGCCGGCGCATGACCGCGGCGGCGATGGCGCGCCAGACCCGCGATTCGGCCGCCTGCCCCGAGCCGGACCGTGCCCGACCGGCCCTGAACGCATTGACCCGCGGGCCGAGCAGCATGAGCATCGCGGGCACGACCACGATCGCGCTCAGCACCGAGAAAACCGTAACCGCGATGCCGGTGTAGGCCATCGACTTGAGGAAGAAGGGCGGGAACACCAGCATCACGGCGAGGGCCACGGCAACGGTGGCGCCGCTGAACAGGATGGTCCGGCCGGCCGTGCGCATGGTGGTCGCAACGGCATCGGCACGTTCCGACCCCGCCGCGAGCTCTTCCCGGAACCGGCTCACCATCAGCAGGGTGTAGTCGATGCCGAGGCCCAGCCCCATAGCTGTGGTGAGGTTGACCGAAAAGATCGAGACATCGGTGACGCTACCAAGGACGAAAAGGATGGCAAACCCGCCGAAGATGCCGACCACGCCGACGACCAGCGGCAGCAGCGCGGCGACGGCGCTACCGAAGGCCAGGACCAGCAGCACCATCGTGATCGGGATGGCCACCGACTCAGCCACGGCGAGGTCCTTCGTGACCTGGCTGTTGATGTCCTTGTCGACGGTCGCCAAACCGCCGGGAACAACGGAAACCGGACCGCCGCCGGCCGCGGCCTTCTCGTAGCCGGTCACAAGATCCTTGGCGCGGTCCTTGTTGACGACCAGGGCCACAACGAGCGCATGTCGGCCGTCCTTCGACCGTAACGCAGTGTCTCCGCCGTCCCAGTAGGAGATCACCCGATCTACGCCCTGCTCAGCGCCGAGCTCACGGGCGACCTCCCTGCCGGCGGTTGTCACCGCAGGGTCGTCTACCGTTCCCGACCTGGCCGTGACGAGGAGGAGCAGGTTGGGTCTGCCACCGAAGTATCTGTTCACCGCCTGTGCCGCCCGGGTGGACTCCGACCGCGGATCGTCGAATCCCCCGGTCAGCAACTTCCCGAACGCCCCGGCACCGACCACGGCCGTGGCGGCCACGACCAGCAGCGCCACCAATATGATCATCCTGGGATGGCGGGTGACAACCCGCGCGAGACGTGCGAACACCGGAGAACCCCCACAGAGTTGCCATCACCGTCGAGCACAGTGTCTACATATGCCCGATTGCCGACGGTTCCGGGTCCCCGGCCGGCAGGCCCGCGAATGCCCGCGAGCTCGCGCCGGCCGATGACCACGCCCACGGTTGACTCGACGTGACGGTTTTATACCGAACGCGTACCTATCGCCAGTGACCGGCGAGAACACGGGAGCGTGACTGACGACCGAGGTGCCGTCCGTCGGAAAACTCCATCTTCCGGACAGAAGCCCACCGCGAAGGTCATCCTGACAGAGTGTCGATACACCGATGGCGGTCACGCACGGGGGCGTCAGACGAGCACGGCGGGCGCTCCGCGCTCGTGGGCGGTATTGCCCGCACAGGCATTGCCCGCACAGGCATCGCCCTCGCGGGCGCGGCTGTGCTCGTCCTGACCGGCTGCGGCACGACCGACGGCATCGGCTCGGGCCGTGCCGCGGGCACCTCGCCGAAGCCAGGCTCCGCGGCGGGCGCGGACACGACCGGGACCCTGCCGAACCTGGTCGGTAAGGGCCTCCAGTTCGCCCAGGACACCGCGCAGGCGGCTGGCTTCACCACGTTGACATCGCATGACGCGCTCGGCCGGGGCCGCGGCCAGTTCATCGACCGGGACTGGCAGATCTGCGACCAAACCCCCGCGGCAGGCAAGCATCCCGTCACCACCAAGGTCGACTTCGGCGTGGTCAAGCTCGACGAGTCCTGCCCAGCCGCGGGAACCGTGGACACCACCGTCCCGAGTATCGGCACGACCATGCCGAACCTCACCGGCCGCTCGCTGAAGGCCGTCATGCCGGCCTTCGGGCGGAACTCGAGTATCACGCTGCATGACGCCACCGGCGCACGCCGTGCGGTGGTGGTCGAGAGCAACTGGAAGATCTGCTCGACCTCCCCGGCCGCCGGTAGGCCCTACTCCCTCGGGACCCCGGCCACCCTCAACGTCGTCAAGGTCGAGGAAAGCTGCCCATGACGCCTGCCGATACGCGCGGGGCAGCCGCGCGGGGCTGGGCGGCGGCCGGCCACAAAGCAACAAGTGCCCACCGGAATACCGGCCGCCAGGTGAGACAGCGAGCGATCGGAAGTTCGCCCAGGGCCTGCCGGCACCGGACGGCGCCTTACGTCGTTGTCGTCGGCCCCGGTAGAACACCGCTACCGGGGCCTGCGCCGCCTCGCGACGCATCCGCCTGGCATCCGGCATACCCCGGCGGACCTCCCAGGTCGGCTTCGCCAATCCGGCCAGAACCCCGGCTTCCGGCGGTGACCGCTAGGCTGCAGTCTCACGTAAAGCATGCGATTGAGGACGGCACGTGCCGCACAGACTGGGTTACAGCGTCACGCTGGAGGCACTGATCGGCCGCGGCGCCAGGGGCGAGGTATCGCGTCGATGACGACTGGCAGCACGCCGCCGGGAACGGACCACCCCGGCCCGGGAGGAGACCCGTCACCGCTGGCACCACCTGCCGGGGCGGAGCCTGCGTGGGATGCGGTACTCACCCCGTTGACCCCGCAGGACCCCCTTGAGATCAGCGGGTATCTGCTCCGGGCCCGGATCGGCGAGGGCGGCATGGGAGCGGTGTACCTCTCCTACACCCCTGGCGGCCGGCCGGTCGCACTCAAGATCGCCCGACCGGAGTTCGCCTCCGATCCCGCGTTCCGCCGCCGCTTCGCCACGGAGGTGGCGATCGCCCAACGGGTCCAGGGCCTGTACACCGCCCCGGTCATCGACTGTGACGCCAACGCCGCGCGGCCATGGCTGGCCACCGCTTACGTCGCCGCCCCCTCCCTCGCCGCCGTCGTCGCCCGCCAAGGCCCGCTGCCGGCGGAAACCGTCCTGGTGCTGATCGCCGGCGTCGCGGAGGCGTTGCAGTCCATCCACGCCGCCGGCGTCATCCACCGCGACCTCAAACCAGGCAACGTCATTCTTGCCGCCGACGGCCCCCGAGTGATCGATTTCGGGATCTCGCGAGCGGTCGAAGCATCCTCCGCGGCGATCACCCAGACCGGGGTACGGATCGGCACGCCCGCGTTCATGTCCCCCGAGCAGGTGCGGGGAAAGCCCCTGGCCGCGGCCGGGGACGTCTTCTCCCTCGGCTCCACCGCCTACTACGCGATCATCGGCGAGTTACCGTTCGGCGCGGACGCCGCCGTCTTCCACCGCATCGAACACCAACAGCCCGACTGGGAGCGCTGCCCGGAGCAGGTCCGCGGGGTCCTGGAACAG
>NZ_CAKJTL010000037.1 GCF_917627385.1 Protofrankia sp. CiT1 | reverse complement strand
GTGCCGGGCCGCGTCCACCGACGAACGCCTACGCATCGGCGAAGGCTGGCTACCGGCCACCGTGACCGCGGAAATCACCCGGTACAGCATCACCCCGCCATCAGCGCACCCACCATCCCCGCCGCACCCGTACCCGCCGCAGCCGGCCCGGCCGGGGACGCCTCGGCCGGGGGTAGCACCCTCGCCATCCGCGCCGCCCGCACCAACGCCGCCCGACCGTCCACGGCGCAATAGGACACCATGGCTCATCGGCGGGCTCAGCGCGGCGGCAGCGCTCGTGGTCGCGATCGTGCTTCTCACGGCCCTGAACAACACTCCGTCGGGCCAGCCGAACCGTGGTGGAGCCGCGACCGGATCGGGGGCCGGAAACACGTCCACCGGCAGTGAAACATCCACCACCGGCTCCGGCTTATCCTCGTCGAGCACGCCTTCGGCCGGTTCACCATCGAGCGCGCCCTCCTCGCCTGACTCGCCGACGGCCATCGTGCTGGCCCAAGAGCGGCTGCGTATGACCGACTCAGGTGACGGGGTCGACGTCGACGCGCTGCCGCTGACCGTCAACTTCGGTGGCTTGGGGGGGAGCTTCTATACGTACGCGGGACGCATCAGTGGTAATAGGCTCGCGCTGTGGTCCGCTGCTGGCGTACCAACAGCGGATGGATGCGCTTCCCAGCTGCGGACCCAACCGATGTCAGCGATCGACATCCACACCGGTCTGCGGTTCTGTGCGACAGGTAGAAGTTCCCGCCGTATCGCCGCAGGCGAAGTGGTGTCGTACGGCAACGGGGTCAGCCAGATCCAGGTGACCATCTGGGACATCCAGTTCAACGGCTGACGGCCCTAACTGTGGGTGCCGGAGTCGGCCTTAGCGGTGGAGTCGGCCGGAGCCGTAGCCTTGGCGGTGGGGGGCGGCCCGGAATCCGGGTCGGCGTAGGCCGCCACCGGTGGACAGGTGCAGAGCAGGTTGCGGTCGCCATAGGCACCGTCGATACGGCGTACCGGCGGCCAGTACTTCGCGGTACGCAGCGAGGCGACCGGATAGGCCGCGACACTGCGTGGATACGGCCGCGGCCAGTCGTCGGCGACCAGCATGGACGCGGTGTGCGGGGCGTTACGCAGGGGGTTGTCGTACACCGGCCAGGTGCCCTTGCCGACCTGGTCGGCCTCCCGCCGGATCGCGATCATCGCATCGCAGAACCGGTCAATCTCGGCGAGGTCCTCGCTCTCGGTCGGCTCGACCATCAGCGTCCCGGGAACCGGGAACGACATCGTCGGCGCGTGGAAACCGTAGTCGATGAGTCGCTTGGCCACATCCTCCACGGTCACCCCGGTCCGCTTCGTCAACGGGCGCAGATCGAGGATGCACTCGTGCGCCACCAGCCCGTCCCGCCCGGCGTAGAGAATGGGAAAGCAGGACGACAGGCGGTGAGCGATGTGGTTGGCATTGAGGACCGCCACGGACGTGGCCTGGCGCAGGCCGTCCGCGCCCATCAGGCGGATGTACGCCCAGGGGATCATCAGGATGCCCGCCGACCCCCACGGCGCGCCGCTGACCGGCCCGATACCGGTCAGCGGGCCGGCCTCCGGCCGCATCGGATGGTTGGGCAGGTAGGGCGCGAGCCGCTCGACCACCGCCACCGGGCCGACGCCCGGGCCACCGCCACCGTGCGGGACGCAGAACGTCTTGTGCAGGTTCAGGTGGCTCACGTCCGCGCCGAACATCCCGGGCTTGGCGAGCCCCACCAGGGCGTTCAGGTTCGCGCCGTCCACGTAGACCAGGCCGCCGCAGGAGTGCACCAGGTCACATGCCCGCCCGATGCCCTCCTCGTAGACGCCGTGTGTCGACGGGTAGGTCACCATGAGCGCGGCGAGCCGCTCGGAGTGCGCGGAGGCCTTGGCGGCCAGATCGGCCAGATCGACGTTGCCGTCGGTGTCGCAGGCCACCACGACGACACGCATCCCGGCCATGGCCGCGCTGGCCGCGTTCGTCCCGTGCGCGGAGGACGGAATCAGGCAGACGTCGCGAGCCGGCACACCTGGCGGGTTGTGGTCGTGATGGTAGGCGCGGATCGCCAGCAGCCCGGCGAGCTCCCCCTGACTACCCGCGTTCGGCTGGAGCGACACGGCCGCGTACCCGGTGATGGCGGTGAGCCACTCGGTGAGGTCAGCGATCAGCTCCAGATAACCGGCGGCCTGGTCGAGCGGGGCGAACGGGTGGATGTCGGCAAAGTCCGGCCAGGTCACCGCCGCCATCTCGGTTGTCGCGTTGAGCTTCATCGTGCAGGACCCAAGCGGGATCATGCCACGGTCCAGCGCGAGGTCCTTGTCCGCGAGCTGGCGTATGTAGCGCAGCATCGCCGTTTCGGAACGGTGCTCGTTGAACACCGGATGGCTCAGATAGCCGCTGGTACGCGACAGCTCCGCCGGAATCGCCTGGTCGCCACCGCGAGCGCTGCCGGTGCTGACGCCGGTGGCAGTGGCGCCGGCAGCACCGGCGGCGCTGTCCGGCTTCGATCCGGATACGATCACACGGTCGGCTGTGGCCGCGGCGTCCGGACCCGGCATCGTGGGATTCGCGGGCAGCGGCAGCGCCGGGACACCGAACGCCGCCCACACGGCGTGTAGGTCCGCGTCCAGTGTCGTCTCGTTGCAGGAAACACCGACGTGGTCGGCGTCGACCAGCCGCAGGTTCAGCCCACCGGTGAGCGCCGCGTCGACGACCTGCGCGGCCCGCGACGGCACGAACGCGAGCACGGTGTCGAAGAAGTAGTCGTGGACGATCTGGACGCCGCCGGCGCGGAGCCCGGTGGCCAGGCGTACCGCGTGGTCGTGCACCCGTTCGGCGATCGCGGTCAGGCCGTCCGGACCGTGGTGAACGGCATACATCGACGCCACCACCGCCGGCAGCACCTGTGCCGTGCAGATGTTGCTGGTCGCCTTCTCCCGCCGGATGTGCTGCTCCCGGGTCTGTAGCGTGAGCCGGTAAGCACGATGGCCGTCCGTGTCCACCGACACACCGACCAGCCGGCCTGGCAACAAGCGCTCCAGGCCCGCCCGGACGGCGATGAAACCAGCATGCGGACCGCCGAAGCTCATGCCCATACCAAACCGCTGCGTGCTGCCGACCGCGATGTCCGCGCCGAGCTCGCCCGGTGGCGTGAGCAGGGTCAGCGCCAGCGGATCGACCGCGACCGTGACGATGATCCCGCGGTCTCGTGCCTGCTCGAGCACGGTTCGCGGATCTCGCACCGCGCCCTCGGCGCCCGGGTAGGCAAGCAGGACGCCGAACGCGGACTCGGCCAGCTGCTCGGGCAGGACGGTTGACAGGTCCGCGACCACCACGTCGATGCCGAGAGCTTCGGCGCGGGTACGGACCACCGCGATCGTCTGCGGCAGCGTGTCCTCGTCCACGATGAACCGTGGGCCGAGCCCCTTGGCAGCCCGGCGGGCGAGCTGCATGGCTTCGGCCGCGGCCGTCGACTCGTCCAGCAGCGAGGCCCCCGCGACGGCCAGGCCCGTCAGATCAGTGATCATCGTCTGGAAGTTCAGCAACGCCTCCAGCCGTCCCTGGGAGATCTCCGGCTGGTACGGCGTGTACGCGGTATACCAGGCCGGGTTCTCCAGCACGTTGCGCTGGATCACCCCGGGCAGCACCGACGGATGGTACCCAAGGCCGATCATCGATGGCACTCGGCGGTTACGGCTACCCAGCCGCCGCAGCTCCGCGAGCACCTCCGGCTCGCTCGCCGGGGGCGGCAGGTCAAGCCCGCTGTCGCGAATCACCTCCGGCACGGCAGCCGTGGTCAACGCCTCCAGGCTGGGGTAACCGAGCTCCGCCAGCATCGTTTGGCGCTGATCGGCATCCGGACCGATATGGCGGTCCACGAATGTGATCGTCTCGCCGCCGGCCGGCCCGGCCGGATTCGCGGCGGGCCGCGCCGTCCGCGCCGCTACCGGCTCGGGCAACACCGGCTCCGGTGCCAGGGAGACAGACGACGGGATGGCTGATCCCGCCACGGTGGCCGGCAGCTTGCTGAGCGTCCCATCACCGACACGCTCCGGACCGCCACGATGGCCGGTGCGACCGCGGCCAGCACCGCCGCTGTGGTTGCCGCCGGCCGCGCCACCGGGCGTACCGCGGTCAGCGCCACGGCCCGCACCGTTACGTGCTGGGGACGGACCACCTGCGGATGAGGGAGAGTTCGTGTGCACTGTCGAAACGCTCCAGAGGTCGGGCAATCCGGCGGACCCGCCGGTCGCGGCTGGCCTCCCCCCTCTGTACATCTGCCTGAGAGTTTCACCTGCCGCGGTCGGTCCGTGGACCGGTGCGGCTGGCTTTCACCGTCGGCGGGAGGCCTGTCGGCATCCACTTTCCAGAGCTGCCTGGCCCGGCGGTCGCCTCAGCCTGAGAGTTTGTGGGGAGATCTTGCTCCTTCGGCGCCACGGGCACGGACTGGTGTGCCGTGGGCTCTCCCGCACGGGTGTGAGCGGCGTCGATATGCAGTTATGTGACCAGTCTGTAGTTAGAGCGACCGGCAATAGGGGATGCGGTGTCGCGGGGCTGGGGCACGCACCTCGCCGCATCGCTCCCCGTCCGTCGCTCCCCGTCCATCGTTGCGCGATGCACGGGTACCCCGGCTCGTCAGTCACCACCCAGCACCAGGGTGACTCCCTCCGCCGCCTTGCGCCGCACGCACCCCAACCCCACTCCTTGATCCACACCCCCATTACCGGGCGCTCTTAGTCGATAGTCGATCGGTTAGGCAGCCAGCCCGATCCTAGGGTTTCCAGCGGCCCGCCGCCAATGTCAGTCGTGACAATCCATAAAAAATAGTACATATTTTGCACTTCAATGACTTGAGTAAGAGGATCTGACAGTCGGGCATTCGATCTGACAGCGGCGTCCGGGTGGATGGATCACGAGGTAACGGAGGGATGCACCCTGTGTTGGGCGTCGGCCGACGACAACGACCGGCGGCGGCGCCTGGGCGGCGCGAGCCGGACATTTTACCTGGCGGAACCGCGGTTCAGCTCCGCTACGGTCGGGATGAGGTCACCGATAGTGGCGTAGTCGACCGCGACAAACGTCGGCAACCGCCCATGCGCACGCTGGCACGCCCCTATCTGATCAAGCAGGGATGCCCGGCGGTTCACCACCGCCGCGTCAGCCCGGCTGCTCGCGGTCCGGGTAATCCAGTGATTGATGAGAATGATCGCCGGTTTCCGCTCGCCGCGCCCGAAGGAGCAGGTGAAACCGTCGGGCGCGGAGACGTCGAACGGCGTGTCGGCCGCATATCGGAAAAACCTCCGATAAAAGGAGCCCGGGACATCAGCGCTCTCGGCGAACACGACCAGTCGGCGATTCTTCTCGACCATCGAGCCCAGTGACGGCCAAGCACCGCCAGGATCCTTGGGCGGGGTCAACACGTACCGGCTGAGCCCCGCCGCGCTGAAAGCGGCCATCACCTCGGTCGCGGGCGCTCCATCCTGGATGATTAACGTGACGACCTCGGTCGGATTCGCGCTGAGCCAGCCGCGGATTCGGGCCAGCTCCGTATCCAGGCTCAGCGCCCCGAGCTGGCAGACGTCGTGGCAGAGCCACAGCCCCGCGCGCTGGGACCGGGCGCCGCGCGTGAGCGGTTCGACAGCGGCACGCTGGTCCGGTGGAAGCGCGCTGAGGAAGGTCTCCACCTCGTCAGGCAGCGTCCAGTGGTGGACGTCGATCAGCAAGGCCCGGACGCCCGAGTTCAGCTGACCGATCAGATCGGGATCCTGGGCCGCCCCGAGGAAGCGCGCGTCGCTGGAGGCCATGGCGTTGTGCGTCGCGGGGTACACCACATCGGTGTAACGACGGCCGCAGAGCAGATCCGAACCGTTACAGATCCGCGCCGCCGGGGCGACCGGCAGCGGCAGCACGATCCAGCACACGGAAGTGATCGCCGCCGAGGCCGCCACCAGCGTCTCCCAGTGTCGCCGCCGCGCGGTCGACCGAACGAGCGCGGTCACCACAGCCATGACCATCGTGCTGCCGGCAGCCACCACCAGCGGAATGATCGCGAATTCCAGCCAGCGGCGCTGGGCCTGGCCAGCCAGCCCCGCCCAGATATCGCCGAGCATCGCCCGGACACTCACCGGGAGCGATGACGAGGGGCCGGTCAGCGCGGCGAACGGGTCGCCGAGCAGGCCCGGGAGCGCACCACCGGCCGCTGCCGCGATGATCCCGGCTACGGCGAGCGCGGCGGCGACCAGCCGCGGGCCACGACCACCCTGCCGGCGAACAGCGACAAAGCCGGCCATGAGCACCGCTAGGCCCAGGCCCGCGCACGCGCCGGCGGCAAGCAGCACACCGGCCGAGCCAAGGCTGTGCACGGCGTGTGCCGCGGACATACCCGGTGAGGCGGGCAGCCCCGCGAGCGCCGGCCCGAGATCGAGCACCGTGCCGCCACCGACCCGGCGGCGCAGGTTCGCGATGGCCGCCTCATCCCCCTGGAAGAGCAGCGGGCCCGCGACCACCAGCGCCGAGGTCAGGTCGCCGGCCCGCATCAACGTCACCAGCTGCTCGTGCGCGGCCCGGCGTTCCAGGCCGTCCAGTCCGGGTGCCCGGTCAAGAATGACGTCGGCAACGTGATCGGCCTGCTGCGGCGAGAGCCGGACCGCCCCGATCGACGGCACACCAGCCGGTGGGCGCCCCATCGACAGCTGGTCAAGCGCATCAAGGAGACCAACGGTGAACCTGCTCACGTCGTCCACCGGGTACGTCGTGGCACCGGCCACCTCACCGGCCAGATAGGTGCTGGCGAGCTGGGAGATGCTGGTCAACACCGGCCGCAGGTCGATGCGCAGGTAGAGCGTGTCGGTATCGCCGCTCAGATAGCCCGCGGTCCGCTCGGCGAGGCTGGCGGCCACCCCCTGCAACGACGATGGCGGGACGACGACCCGCAGATTCGCGGTCAGCAGCGACTGGTCCACCGGGAGACCGGCGAAGAGCTGGCCGGAGACCTCGACGACCCGCGGGTCGGGCAGGACTTCGGTATAGAAGCGCTCGTACACGTGAGCGTCGGCGAGTACCCGCTCGTAGTAACCGGGCTGCTGCACGGTGCTGTGAACGGTGAGCAGGGCAACCGTAGCCAGCCAGCACAGCGCGGTGACCACGATGACGACCGCCCGCAATGGCCGGTCCCACCGAGAACGCGGGCCGGTGTGCCGGTCGCCCCAGCCACCCCGGCCACCTCGGGCCGTCGCGCTGGCGCCGTCCACGGTCCCGCAGACCGATGGCCGCTCCGGAGCCGGGCCGCACGCGGCCGAGGGGACGCGAGTGTCACCCACCACGCCCTCCCGCCCGTCGGCT
>NZ_CAKJTL010000036.1 GCF_917627385.1 Protofrankia sp. CiT1 | reverse complement strand
GGCCCCACCAGCGCCACCGGGCAGTCCGGACGTGTCTTCCATGGTGCGTGATCGAGCGGTCCACCGCGGTCCAACCAGGACGAAGGTGACGCGCGCGCACCGCCGGGGCGACCGGGGACGCACGCCAGCGCGCCGCTTCGGAGTCCAGGTCACAACAACCCGGCGGACATCCGGTTGACGACTCCTGAACGATCATGAGATCGCGTCTCTGCCGGCTAGTCTGCGCTGGATATGGTTGCGGATCGTACCGGTGCCCCGAGCACCGTCCCCGGTACGGCGGGGCAGGCGGACCTGTCCGGACGCCGCCGGGCCCGGCTGGCCGTCGTCGGCCGGCTCCTGCGCGGGCGGCTGCGCCTCGGCGGCGTGGTGCTGCGCGGGATGAAACCGACGCCACGGCGGCTGCTGCGGGTCATCCGGTCGGCCGTCGCGAGCGGGCTGGCGCTCGCCCTGGCGTTCGCCTTCCTGCCCGGCATCGAGGTGGACAGCCTCGCTGGGCTGATCCGCCTGGTTGCCATTCTCGCGGTCGTCGGCGCGGTGCTGCGGCCCATCCTCGTTGCGCTGGCGGTCGCCCTGGGCGGGATCGCGGTGCTGCTCATCGGCCTGTTCGCGCAGACACTCGTGATCTACGTGGCGCTGCGCATCGAACCGGACGTCGCCTTTCACGGCTTCGGCGCGGCCATCGGCGTCGCCTGGACCACCGCGGTGATCGCCGCGATGGTCGGCTGGCTGGCCGACGCGGGCAGCGACGAGACGTTCATCGGTGAGATCATGCGCCAGGTTGCCCGGTACGGCGGCGGTGGCATCCCGTTCGACGGCCCGGGGGTCGTCATCGTGCAGATCGACGGCCTGTCCGCGCCGCTGCTGCGATGGGCCGTCACCGCCGGGAACCTGCCGACGCTGAGCCGCTGGGTGCGCTCGGGGTCGCACCGGTTCGTCGAGTGGCACACCGGGATGCCCTCGACAACCCCAACCAGCCAGGCCGGCATCCTGCACGGCGCGTCCCGTCACATCCCTGCCTTCCGCTGGTACGAAAAGAACACCGGACGACTGATCGTCACCAACCGGCCGCGCGACGCCGCTGAGCTCGAACGCGGCTTCAGCAACGGACGCGGGCTGCTTGCTGACGGCGGAGTGAGCATCAGCAACGTCTTCTCCGGGGACGCCCCGCACAGCCTGCTCACCGTCAGTCAGGCTGGGCTACCGGGACGGCGTGCCCGCGGGTACGCGTCGTTCGCGGCCAGCCCACAGGGATTCGCTCGATCGCTGGTCCTCACCGTCGGCGAAATGATTAAAGAGGTGCACCAGGCCCGCAAGCAGCGCCGGGACAGGATCTTCCCCCGCGTCCGGCGCGGTGGCTCGTACATCGCGCTGCGGGGGCTGACCAACGTCCTGCTGCGTGATCTCAACGTCACCTTCATCGCCGAACAGATGGCCCGTGGCGCGCCCGTGGTGTTCTGCGACTTCGTCGACTATGACGAGGTGGCCCACCATGCCGGGCCGAATCGGCGGGAGTCTCTGCAGACCCTGGAGGGCATCGACCGGGTGCTGGCAACGCTGGAGCGAGTCGCGGCGAACGTGGGACGCCCGTACATGTTCGTCGCTCTTTCCGATCACGGCCAGAGCCAGGGCGCGACGTTCCGCCAGCGCTATGGACGCTCCTTCCCCGACACCGTCCGCGACCTGTTGACCCCGGGCGCCGCCGCGACCGCCGCGACCGGCACCGCCGAGGACTGGGGCCCGGTGAACACGCTGCTCACCGAGGTTACCGGCGGTGACACCGGTGACGGGCCAAGCCGGCGCATACTCCGGCGCCGCATCGACGACGGCCAGGTGACGTTTGGCCCGTCCAGGCTCGAGGTCACGCTTGACCCGAAACGCCCAGATCTCGTCGTCGTCGCGTCCGGGAACCTGGCCATGGTCTACCTGCCGCAGGTGGCCGGCCGCGCCGATCTCGACCACCTGGAGTTCCTGCACCCGGCACTCGTACGGGGCCTGGTCAACCATCCCGGCGTCGGGTTCGTGGTCGTCCGTTGCCATGGGCATGGTCCGGTCGCCTTCGGTGCCCACGGGCGCGTCTTCCTGGACACCGGCGTGGTCGAGGGGGCCAGCCCCCTGCTCGGGTACGGCTCGCGGGCCGCGGCGGACCTGCTGCGCCACCAGCGGATGGACCATGTCGGTGACATCGTCGTGGTGAGCCGGGTGGACCCGGGAACCCGCGAGGTCGCCGCCTTCGAGGAGCTGGTCGGCTGTCACGGCGGGATCGGCGGGGACCAGACCCGCGCGGTGCTCCTGTACCCGGCGGCTTGGCCCGCCCCGGGCGGTCCGATCGAGGGGCCGGACGCGATCCACCGCCAGCTCATCCAGTGGCTGGAGCAGCTCGGGCTGCGCCGGGACCCCTTCCCGGCAGCCCGCACCGCCGAAAACGATCAGTCCTTGTCGGCGGAAGCAACCGGGAACGCGTCGTCCTGACCGGTGCCGGCCGGCGCCGCGCCGGTGCGGGTGCCGCCTGGCACGGTTACCGCCACCCCGTGTGCGGGTAGCCGCACCTCGGCGGGCACCTGAGCGGCATCGGCCAGGCGGGCGAACTCGCGTCCGGGCTCGTGAAAACGATCGGGCCGGACGCGGTCGAAGCCTATCGGCCAGAGCGTCCCGTAGTGGATGGGCACGGCCATCGCCGGGACCGGCTGGCCCGCCGGTATCACCCGCCGCACCGCCTCCACCGCGCCGGCCGGGTCGATGTGCCCGGGGCCGAGGCTGGGCCCCCACCCGCCGACCGGGACGAGAGCGAGATCGATGCCGAGCGGGGCAAGATCGGCCATCGCGTCGTGCAGGGCGGTGTCCCCGGCGAACCAGGCTGTGGCGGTACCAGTGATCACAAAGCCGAGGGCCGGGCCGCGGTGACGCGACCACGGGCCGCGGGATCCGTCGTGGCGGGCGGGGACAGCCAGCACGTCCAGACCGCCGCCGCCGTCCGGCGCCGGGATCCGGGCCTGGTCCCCCGGCACCATCTCCACGCAGCGTTCCGCAAGCGCCGGATGCCGGTGGCGCAGCAGGGCCGCGGCGCCGCGCGGGACCAGGATCGGCACAGCCGGCGGCAGCAACCGCAACGAGGGGATGTCAAGGTGATCGGCGTGCAGGTGAGAGACGACCGCCGCGTCGACCTGCGCTGCCTGGGCCGCGGGACGCGCGCCAGCACGCCGGCGCAGGTGCGCGACCCGCATCCCGAGGACGGGATCGGTGAGCAGCCGAGTGCCGGCGTCTTGGATCCCAACCGTGCTGTGCCCCCACCACGTGACATCCACCCCGCCAGTGTGCCGCCCGCCCAGCCGCTCCCGGCCCGCGGGCAGTCGCCACGTGGGCGATGGTCGCCATATCCACTCGCGCCATGTGATCCGTCACATCGTGTGATTCATCACGTCATGCGATCCATCACGTCATGTGATCCGTCACGCACTGTTGAGCATTT
The DNA here is from genome assembly GCF_917627385.1 of Protofrankia sp. CiT1. Classification (GTDB taxonomy): domain Bacteria; phylum Actinomycetota; class Actinomycetes; order Frankiales; family Frankiaceae; genus Protofrankia. The sequence continues at coordinate 26,426 of NZ_CAKJTL010000036.1, read as the reverse complement.
CGCGTATGTTTGCCCAGGACACCCGCTGACGCGGCTCGCCAAGAACGCCATACACACAATGTCAATACGAAGGGTAACCAAATAGCTTCATTACCGCACGCACCCGGTGCGACAGCTGCCCGCGCCAACTTCACGAGTATCCGAATCCGGGATGATGGGCCGGTGCGTGAACATGGATCAGACATAGGACAGCCCACCGTCGGGTCACCATGAGCCCTGCTGTCCGAGTCCGGGCTGCCCGCGCAATGGAGGGCCGCGCCATCGGTCGCGCCCGCCCCCAGGCCGACGGCCCTCTCCCGGCGATCCCCGAGACAGCTATCAGCGAGATACCGTATTCGGCCCAAGCACTACAATTTGGTTACCTTCGGTAACAAAACGCGTATGGCGGCCTCGATATCCGACAGCATGGATGCATGATGTCACTAAGGGTACCGATGTGGCTACGGCGTGGGGCCTCTGCGATAGTGCTCCTACTAGTGATCGAATACGCGCTGTTGCCGCAGCTCGCGGGTGCCCGGAAAGCTCTGGAAACACTGTCCGGAGTTGAGGCGGCCTATCTCGTTGTCGGCCTGTTGTTAGAGGCCGCCTCCCTGCTTGCGTATGCGATGCTCACTCGCAGCGTGCTTGCCCGCGAAGACCGGCCGTCACTGTGGACGCTGACGCGCATCGATCTCACGTCGCTCGGCGTCAGCCATATGCTACCTGGAGGCGCCGCCACCGCGAGCGCACTTCGCTACCGCCTGCAACGCAGTGCCGGAATTGGCGCGTCCGAAGCGGTGTCCGCCGCGGCGATTCAGGGCGCCGGCTCAGCGGTTGTCCTGAACGTGATGCTGTGGATCGGCCTCCTGATCTCGATTCCCACCCGGGGCGCCAACCCGATCTACGGAACAGCGGCCGTGGTGGGGACACTGGTGATCGGCGCGGTGTTCATCGGGGTGGTGCTGCTCACCCGTGGGAGCGAACGGACCGTCCGCATCGTCCGCGCCATCGCCCGCCGCCTGCCAGGGGTGTCACCGAGCGGCGCCGAAAATCTTGTCCGCACCCTCGCCGATCGCCTTCGAGTCCTCGGCAAGGACCGGCCCCTGCTCATCAGGGCGACGCTGTGGGCGGCCGCGAACTGGTTACTTGACGCCGCTTCTCTGTGGGTGTTTCTGTATGCCTACGGTCACGCAACGGCGCTGGACGGTCTTCTGATCGCCTATGGGCTCGCCAACGTGCTGGCAGCTATCCCCATCACACCGGGTGGGCTCGGGATCATCGAAGGAGTACTCGTACCGACGCTCGTGGGTTTCAGCACGACCCGGGCCATCGCCCTGCTGGGGGTGGTGACCTGGCGGCTGGCGAACTTCTGGCTGCCCATCCCGGCCTCGGCTCTCGCCTACCTGTCACTGCGGACCGGGCCGCTGCTGCACCGCCGCCTACCAGCCCAGCGTCCATGGACGAACCCAAACAGGATCAACGAGGAAACGCTCTCCGAGGCGGACCGCGTTCGTCGCCCGACCCTGAAATGCGACTGACAGGAATTGAATCATCACTTATAGTGAAGTGATGGTGGCTTCCAGATGTCGCCGCCAGGACCACGCGCCGAAGGAGGCCGACCATGGCACTGACCTGGCCCATGCAGAAGAACGGCAAAATAGGCGAAGCGGTACGTACCGTACAGTACCTTCTTCGCGCGCACGGATACACCGTCGCCATCGACGGGAACTTCGGGCCGCGGACCGAGACGGCGGTTCGCGAGTTCCAGTCGTTGCGGGGGCTCACGACTGACGGCGCCGTAGGCGACCAGACCTGGCCATCGCTCATCATCACTGTCCGCGAGGGCGACCGAAGCGAAAAGGGCGACGCGGTGCGCGCCGTTCAGGACCAGGCGAACTTCCGCACCGGGGATCCCGCGCACCCCTTCCCCGTGGACGGGATCTTCGGCCCGCTGACCGACGCCTGGGTACGAGGGTTCCAACGCAGTGTCGGGAGCGATGTCGACGGCATCGTCGGAGCCGTCACCTGGAACCACCTGGTCAAGGAAGAACTCAACATCTGACCGGCAACGCTCGCGGCACCGGCGGCACCAGGGGACGCGGCATCGCCCACCACAGAACGCCTCCCCCCGCAGCCTCGCGATCCATCCACCTGGACATCACCCGTCACCGAGATGGTGTGATGAGTGGGATTTTCCGGGGAAGGGGCTCGTGCTGTGCGGAAACTTGGCTCTGGCTATGTGCTGCATGAACCAATCGGCCGGGGCGCGTTCGGCCAGGTCTGGCGGGGATCCACGGTGGGCGGCGATCGTCAGGTGGCGGTGAAGGTCCTGCGCGCGGAACTCGCGGACGACCCCGAGGTGGTCGCCAGGTTCGTCCAGGAACGATCCGCACTGCTCGGGTTCAACAGTCCGCATCTCGTCACTGTCCGCGACCTGGTGGTCGAGGGTGACACCCTCGCGATCGTGATGGACCTCGTCAACGGCGTGGACCTCAGGGTCTATCTCCGGGACCGGGGAAAGCTCACCGTCCCGGTGGCAGTCGCGCTGACCTGTCAGGTGCTGCGCGCGCTGACGGTTGTGCACGCGGCCGGCGTCGTCCATCGTGATCTCAAGCCCGCGAACGTCCTCATCGACGTCACCGACCCAGCTGATCCACAAGCGCGGCTCACCGACTTCGGCGTGGCCAGGCTCGCCCACGGCCGGTCGCTGACCCGCCTCACCGGCGCGATCGGGACACCGCTCTACATGGCACCGGAACTGGCACAGCGCGAGCACGCGCAACCGGCCGCCGACGTCTACAGCGCGGGAGTCATGCTTTACGAGCTCCTGGCCGGTGATCCGCCGTTCTCCGGGCCGCACCCGATCGCGTTACTGCGTGCCCACATGGAGGACGCGCCCACGCCCATTGCCGACATCCCGCCGGCACTGTGGAACATGATCTCTTGGATGCTCGCGAAGGACCCGGCGGCCCGTCCCACCGCGGCCGGGTCCGAAAGCGGGCTGGCCCTGCTCGCGAGTTCCGGATTCCAGCAGCCAGCCCGCTCGCCGCGTAACGCCGATCACGATGCGCCTGCGCCTGCGCCTGCCGAGCCGGACGACGGGGCGACCGCGCTGCTCCCCGCGAACGCGACGATCGTGAGCCCGCGCCGGGCGGGTGCCACCGGCACGCTCGACCTCGCCGCACCGGTCGGGATCTCGCCCTTCATACCGGAGCCCGGCGGCACAGGGGCCAGTCAGGCGCCGACCGCCGCCGGCTGGGTCCGCCAACACGATGACGTCCTGAGCGGGCGGAAGCGACCGGCCGGTCGACGGCGCCGGCAAACCGCGATCATCACTGTGGTCGCGGTCACACTGCTGGCCGCCGGTGCCGCGGCGCTCACGCTTACCACCACCCAGAACACCGCGACCATCAACGCACGGCCACCGGTGGCAAGCGGCGGCACGGCAACCAGCCACAGCCCCGCCGCGACGGCTGCTCCGACCGCGTCGGCCGCGGCGCCAAGCCTGGAGGCGCCGACCGCCCCGCCAACGACCGAGATCGCCCTGAGAACCGCGAGCGGCCCGGGCTCGGGCAGCGCCGCCGGAACGGGCAACGGCGGCGCTGCCGGAGGTGTCGCCCGGTCCCCCGCCGCACAACAGTCCTCGGCGGCGCCCGCGCCCACAGCACCAGCGCGAACCTACGACATGCCTTCCGGTTTCCCGGGATCCTGGTCCGGAAGCGTGGGCCAGTCTGGATCAGCCGCGTACACGGTGAAGATCTCGCTGACCAACGGCGACATCGGGGACAACGTCGGACGGGCCTCCTATCCGGAGCTCGGCTGTGTGGCGGACCTGTTCCTGACCGATGTGACCAGTTCGGCGATCCGAGTACAGGGCAAGCTCATCGTGAACTCCTACAACAACTGCGTGGCGGCAACGCTGGACCTCACCCTGCGCTCGCGTTCGGCAATGGACTATCTGGCCCAGTCGCCGGGCTTCGCCGGCAGTGCCAGCGCCGTCCTCTATCGATGATCTTCTCGGCACACGCCGACATCGGTATCACTCCCCTGGGCCCGCGGGTTCGCCATGGCCGCGATCACCCTCGGCAACCGCTGGCGTACGAGCGCCCGGCAACAGTGGTGTGGATCAAGGAGCGGGGCTGGGGTGCGTGCGGCGCGAGCCGGGCAGGCCTGTTGCCGGAGCCTCCCAACCGATCTCATCAAGGGCGATCGCGTTTCCCACACCCAGGATGGCTGTTGCTACCCAACGGTAGCCTGCATGCCACACTGATTCGATCAGCAACAGGACCGGTGTTGACGAACCTGTTCACCACCGCATGGGCTGCGGCAAAACACCTGGCTGTCCCGGGCGTCACCAGAGCCCGGGGCAGCCGACAGCGGAGGGACTCCAATGACCGCGACAGATGAGAGAACGGCAAATGCCTTCGACGGCAGCGGCAGCGATGCCGACGGCGGCGCCGCTTCGGTGCGGGAAGGAGCGACCGGTTACGAACAGATCATTCTGGAGCCATACGTGTTCACCGATCCGCCTGCGCCGTCGCTGCTGTCAGTGCGGCTCGAGCGGCGTGGCCCAGTGGTCCAGGTCACCCTGCTGGGCCCCGGCAAGGGTAATGCGATGGGTCCGCAGTTCTGGCGCGAGATCCCGGTGGTGTTCGCCGCGCTGGACGCTGACGACAGCGTGCGCGCCGTGGTCCTCACCGGGTCCGGGGACAACTTCTGCTACGGCCTGGATCTGCGGACCATGCTCGAGGGGATCATCGGGCCGAATGGCACCGACGTCGGTCTCGCCCATGGCCGCACCCGCATGCTGCATAAGCTGCGCGCCCTACAGGGTGCGCTTACCGCGGTCGCGAACTGCCGCAAGCCCGTCGCGGCCGCGATCAGCGGCTGGTGCATCGGCAGCGGGGTTGACCTGCTGGCCGCTTGCGACGTCCGCTACGCGAGCGCCAACGCGATGTTCAGCGTGCGAGAGGTGAAAGTCGGCATAGTCGCTGACCTGGGCAGCCTGCAACGCCTGCCGGCCATCATCGGGGACGGCCACCTGCGGGAGCTCGCCCTGACGGGCAAGGACATCGACGCGATCCGCGCCGAACGGATCGGGCTGGTCAATGACGTCCTGCCAGGCCCGGCCGCGACGCTCGCCGCCGCCCATGCGTTCGCCGACGAGGTCGCGGCCAATCCGCCGCTGGTCGTCGAGGGCGTCAAGGAGGTTCTGGACGCGGCCCGCAGTGCGGCGGTCGACAGCGGCCTGCGCTATGTCCGGGCCTGGAATGCCGCCTTCCTCCCATCCCATGATCTTTCTGAGGCGGTGAACGCGTTCAACGAGCGCCGGCCACCGAACTTCACCGGCCGCTAGAGCGTGTCTGATGGATGGTGCTCGAAGCGATCGATGCCCAGCGGAGAGAGCCTGGCCAGTCGACCATAATACGATCATGATTTTCGCGTCACCACCGGGCGTCGCGCCATCCCGGCCACGGCCGCCCGGACAAACTGTGATAATTCATCCTTAAATATTTGTTAAAGTGGTGAAAATCTCCATAACAGGGAGCATTTGAAGTGATCACTAAAAGTGATGATCTCACGGCTCCGCTGGAACGCGGGCCGAAGCTTACCGAGCTGGTCGCGACCCGCATTCGCCGTATGATCATAATTGGCGACCTGCGGACGGGCGACTTCCTTCCCCCGGAAGCGGAGCTCATGTCACGGTTCGGCGTATCCCGGCCGACCCTGCGTGAGGCGCTGCGCGTCCTGGAGTCGGAGATGCTCATCCGGCCCCGCCGAGGTTCCCGGACAGGCCCACAGGTATGTGCGCCCACGGTCGATCAGTCTGCCCGTTACACGGCCTTACTGCTTCAGCACCGGGAAGTGCATCTCGGCGACATCCACCAGGCACGGAGTCTGATCGAGCCGCCGCTGGCCCGCCGGGTGGCCCAGCGAAGCGATCCCGACGTCCTGCAGACCCTCAAGGCCGCGCTGGTCGGGGAGGAGGCGACGCTGACAAACCCCGCCGCCTTCGCCAAGGCGACGACACGGTTCCACCTGGCGATCGCTGACGCGACCCAGATCAAGTCTGTTGCCGTCACACTGCGCCAATATTATTGGATGATCGAAACGCACACCGGCCAGGTCGGGTGCGCCGATCGGATGGCCAGGTCCTCCGCCGAGCCGGGAGCCGACATCAGCTCCGTGAACCTGCGCACCCACGGCGAACACGCACACCTCGTCTCCCTGCTGTGCGGCGGAGATGCCGACTCGGCCGAGGACTGGTGGCGGGCGCATCTGGAGTCCGCGGTCGCCGCGGCGGCCACCGACGCGAACGACGCCCATCACCTCAACTTCTTCGGCTAGGGCCGGTCCGATCGATCCACGTGATCAAAAATTGCCTGGACGGGCCCTGACACCCGCGTCTCCTGCCCTGATCTCCCGATCGGCCGCATCCGGCAGGGCCGACCGGGACATCACGCGATACGTTCCACCACCGCCGCAATGCCCTGGCCACCACCGATGCACATCGTCTCCAGGCCATAGCGGACACCGCGCCGGTGCATCTCGTTCAACAAGGTCGTCAGAATCCGTACGCCCGTCGCACCGACCGGATGGCCCAGGGAGATGCCGGACCCGTTCACGTTCAACCGGTCGAAGTCGGCCGGGGCGAACCCCCACTCCCTGGTCACCGCCAGCACCTGGGCGGCAAATGCCTCGTTGCACTCGATCAGGTCGATGTCCGCGAGCTTGAGGCCCGCGCGGTCCAGTGCCCGCGCGGTCGCGGGAACCGGTCCGATTCCCATCGTCCGCGGCGGCACCCCGGCGACCGCCCACGAGACGATCCGCCCGAGCGGACGCAACCCGAGCTGCTCGGCCCGCGCGGGATGAGTGACCAGGCAGACGGCGGCGGCGTCGTTCTGCCCGCTGGCGTTGCCCGCCGTGACCGTCGCCTCCGGATCGCTGCGCACCATCACCGGCCGCAGGGCGCCCAGCCGCTCCAGGCTCGAGTCCGCCCGCGGGTGCTCGTCAGTGTCGACGAGCACCGTCCCCTTCTTGCGGCTGGTGACAGCCACCGGCACGATCTCGCTGGCGAAGTGGCCGGCCCGCTGTGCCGCGACCGCCCGCTGGTGTGACCGCAGAGCAAGATCATCCTGCTCGGTACGGGAAATGCCGTACTCGCGGCGGAGGTTCTCCGCGGTCTCGAGCATCCCTCCCGGTACCGGGTAGTCCTTTCCGCCAGCGGTGACCCGGCCGCGGGCCAGCCGGTCGACAAGGTCGATACTCGGCCTACGCGTCCCCCACCGGATCCCGGTCGTGTAGAACTCCGCCTGGCTCATGCTCTCGGCCCCGCCGGCCAGGACCAGATCGGCCACGCCGGTCTGCACCTGCATGCCGGCGAGCAGGACGGCCTGCAGGCCAGAACCGCACCTGCGGTCGAGCTGCAGGCCCGGGACCTCGATCGGCAGGCCCGCGTCCAGCGCCGCGACGCGTCCGATCGCCGGCGCCTCCCCGTTCGGGTAGCACTGGCCGAACACGACGTCGTCAATCGCGTCCGCCGGCACACCGGTCCGCTCGACGAGCGCACGGATCACGGTAGCGGCGAGCTCGGTGGCGGGGGTATCGGTGAAGACACCGCCGAAACCGCCGACCGGTGTGCGCAGCGGCGAACAGATCACGGCATCAGGCATTCGTCATGCTCCTCACGGTCGGTGGGGGCGTAGCCGGTCCGACGGAGTCCACCCCTACTCGGATCATTGCTGGTCACACGGGCTGGCGCACGCGTTCGCGCAGCATGGTTGACTGATGCAACAGTAGATTCATCGTGTATATCATCAATATGATCGCGGGCATAACACCGCCGGTCCCACCCGGCCTCGCCCCAGTAGCGGTTCAAGCTCCGGCGACGCGGAAGGAGCACGAGCGCGTCGGCGGGGGCCCAGCAGCGATCCCGAACCGAAGTTGAGATCCCGAACCCTGCGGAGGTAACGGCATGGACGCGGCGGACTTCTCCGAGATCCTTACGACCGTGCGGACGTTCATCCATGAACGTGTCATACCGGTCGAAAACGAGATCGACGAGAAGGACGAGGTCCCGCTCGACATTCGGGACGCCACCAAGGAGATGGGCCTGTGGGGCTTTGCCATCCCCGAGGAGTACGGCGGCCTCGGGCTGTCCATGAGCGAAGAGGCACGGCTGGTGTTCGAGCTCGGGTACACTACACCCGCGCTGAGGTCGATGTTCGGCACCAACAACGGCATCGCCGGACATGTGATCATTGAGGGTGGCACGGAGGAACAGAAGCGGCACTGGCTGCCCCTCCTGGCCTCCGGCGAGGTGACCGCGTCCTTCGGGCTCACCGAGGCCGACGCCGGTTCCGACCCGTCCACCCTGACCACCAGCGCCTACCGCGACGGCGACACATGGGTGATCAGTGGCGCGAAACGTTACATCACCAACGCGCCGATCGCCGACGCCATCTTCGTGTTCGCCCGCACGAACCCAGCCGTCCCAGCGACCCGTGGCATCTCCAACTTCATCGTGCCGAAGGGCTCGCCGGGGCTCACGATCGGGCCGCGGGACCACAAGATGGGGCAGGCCGGCGCGTGGAGCTCAGACGTGTACCTCGACGAGGTACGTGTTCCGCACACCCATCTCGTCGGTGGGGACGATGGCGCGGGGTACGGCTTCGCGACCGCCATGCGCTGCCTCGCCCACGGCCGTATCCACATCGCCGCGCTGTGTGTGGGTCTCGCGCAGCGCCTGGTGGATGAGTCGGTGTCCTGGGCTGCGCAGCGGCACCAGAGCGGTCGGCCCATCGGGGACTACCAGCTCATCCAGGGCATGATCGCCGACTCGGTGACGGATCTGTACGCCGGCCGCGCCCTGGTGATCGAGACCGCGCGTGCTTTTGACGCCGGTAGCGACACCAAGGTCGGGCCGTCCGCGACGAAGTACTTCTGCAGCGAGATGGTCGGCCGGGTCGCCGACCGTGCGGTACAGATCCATGGCGGCGCGGGCTACATCCGAGGGGTCCCGGTCGAACGTTTCTACCGGGACGCGAGGCTCTTCCGGATATACGAGGGCACCTCGCAGATCCAACAGCTGATCATAGCGCGGCACCTGCTGCGCGAGGCAGCCAGGTAACCCGCGCTGGACCGGTCACCGCCATCCCTGTCACCGGAGGACGATGGAGAGCTCGCCTGGGCGGCTGAGAAGATCGAGCCACCCAGCCCCACTCGGCTCCTTGAGAAGGTGTCAGCATGGTCACGATCGCAGCCGTAGGCGACCTGCACATCGAAGCGGGGACCGGGCCGAGGTTACGACCGCTGTTCGAACGGGCCGCGGACGAGGCTGATGTGCTTCTTCTCGCCGGTGATCTGACCGAATGCGGCGAACTCGCCCAGGCGGACGCCGTGTGCGAGGTGTTCGACGGCCTCGGCCTGCCTGTGATCGCGGTCCTCGGCAACCACGACCACGACCACGGCGAGCAGGCCGTCATCGCCGAGATGCTCGCCCGCGCGGGGGTCACCGTCCTTGAGGGATCGGCGGTGGCCCTCACCACCGGCGGGACAACGATCGGTATCGCCGGCGCCAAAGGCTTCGGCGGCGGCTTCGCCGGGCGCAGCGCGGAAAAATTCGGCGAGGACGAGATGAAGGCCTTCGCCAGCCACAGCGAACAGTGCGCGCTGACGTTACACGCCGCGCTGGCGGATCTCGATACCAGCTGGGTGGTTGCGCTGACCCACTACGCCCCCGTGCGGGACACGCTGGCTGGTGAGCCCCTCGAACTGTTCCCCTTCCTGGGCAGTCACCAGCTGGCCGCCGCCATCGACTCAGCCACCGTGCCCGTCGCCCTCGCCGTGCACGGGCATGCCCACTACGGCCGCGAGCGGGGAGCCACCCCGGGCGGGACACCCGTCCGCAACGTCGCCGCGCCGGTGATCGCGACTCCCTACGCGCTCTACCAGCTGCCCACCGACCCTGGCGTTGACGTCATCCGGCTGCGCTGAACTGGCGGGATAACCTGCCGCTACCGCGGCTGGACGCCGCTCGGCCGACCTGGGCCACCCGTACACCGACGCCGTCACACCTGTCCGGCGTAACCTGGCGAACGTGCGGCGTCCCGTCGCGGCGATCCCGCGCGGTCCGGCCGGCAACCATGATTCCAGTCGGTCGAGGGCGGTGCGAGCGGCATGCCGATGATGTGCGCCGTGACTTTTTCCCCGCGTGGACGGCTTTTCTATGCCGACCCCGGACAGTATTCACCGAAGATCGGAGACAAGGTCCTCATCCCGACCGACGCCGGGTCAGAGGTAGCCGAATGCATATGGGCACCGCAGTGGGTCAGTGAGGACATCGGCGGGCTGCCCGTCCTCACGGGGATGGCGCAAGCGGCGGACCTCGAACGGCACGCGGTCTCCCGGCGCCGCCGAGCGCAGGCGCGGGTCGCGGCGAAGCGGCTGATCCGTGAGCACGAGCTGCCCATGAAAGTCGTCGGTGTCGACTACATCCAGGCCGACAGCATGTTCACCATCTACTTCAGCGCTGATCATCGAATCGACTTCCGCGCGCTGGTACGCGATCTCGCCCGGACCCTGGCTGCCCGTATCGACCTGCGTCAGCTCTCCGCCCGCGACAGCGCCCGGATCCAGGGGGGCATCGGTTCCTGCGGACGTGATCTGTGTTGCGCCACCTTCCTCACCGACTTCGAACCGGTCACCATACGGATGGCCAAGGACCAGGATCTTCCTCTGAACCCCATGAAGATCAGTGGTGCCTGTGGCCGGCTGATGTGCTGCCTGCGGTACGAGCATCCGCTCTATGAGCAGTTCAAGGCGGAAGCCCCAGCCGTGGGCGCCAGGGTGCGGACCCCCGCTGGCGATGGCCGGGTCATTTCCCATGACGTACCGCGTGACCAGGTCACAGTGAAACTGGATGCCGGCGGCGAACGATGCTCCTGCAGCCGGGCGAGCGTCTGCGGTTCACGCAAGGCGTATGAGGCGGCCCACCCCGGACCGGATGGACCGGATGGACCGGATGGACCGGACGCGACGCCAGCCGGGGCGGCGGCAGCCGAAGCCGGCAGCGGCACCCTGACGGATATCGCCGCGGCACCGCTGACGACGCGGGACCCGACGACAGCGGCGGTGGCTGCGGCACCGCACAACGCCCGGACCCGCCGCCGCCTACGCCGGCAGGCAGCCCACGGCCAGCCTGACCCCGACGTGCCTTCGTGAAGAAGATCCGCCGGGGTCGAGCTCAGGGGGCACGCTCAGGGCCGAGCCCAGCGCTCAGGGATCGAAGCGGTATCCCATACCGCGGAGGGTTGTGACAAGCCGGCGCTGCGGTGGCCGCCCCTCGACCTTGGTCCGTACCCGGCGAACATGTTCGGTGACGGTGGCCGGATCCTGGAAACGTGTGCCCCAGACCTGCTCCAGCAGCTCCTCCCGGCTGAAGACACGACGGGGATGGCTGGCCAGGAAGGCCAGCAGCTCGTACTCCCGTGCGGTCAGATCAATACGTTCGCCCGCGACCGCGACTTCGCGTGCGCGCAGGTCGATCGAAACGTCGCCATAAACGAGTGGGTCGTTTCCGTCCCCGGTACGCTGCGGTGGCGGTTCCAGCGGGCGGCGGCGTAGGCGCGCCCTGACCCGTGCGACGAGTTCCCGCAGCGAGTACGGCTTGACCACGTAGTCGTCGGCGCCGAGTTCAAGGCCGACGACACGGTCGACTTCCTCGGCTCTTCCGGTCAACATGATCACAGGCACTTCGCTGGTCTGCCGCAGCCGGCTCAGGACAGCAAATCCGTCCATGCGCGGCATCGCGACGTCGAGCACAACAAGATCAACTTCGGTGGTCTGAAAAAGCTTGAGCGCGGCCTCCCCATCCGCCGCCTCCAGCACTCGATACCCGAACCGTTCAAGGCTTCGGGCAAGCGCAACTCGAGAAGCTTCGTCGTCCTCGGCGACGAGCAGGGAAGCCCCCCTCGTTGCGGTTACAGCTGCGTCCCCGGTCATGGCCGAAACCCTACGCACGCTCTCCGGAACCGCTGCGAGCGGGGTGGTGGGCGAGGCCTGTACTCGAGATTCGAACATATTTCTGTAACAGAAAGATTACAAGACGTCAACAAATGGCCACAGGAAACACACTGGATCAGCATCCGCATGCGATCTTCGCAAGATCACCACCACCCAACGCGACTACGAAGAGCGTGTGTGAGATCGGGCTTTCGATCAGTGAGCCGCGGCCAGGCGCTCCCTGGCAAGGCGGAAGGCCGAAGCGATATCGGATGAGTTGTCTCGGTGTGGCCGACACCGCGGCCAGGGTGCGCCTGGCCGCGGTGAGCCGGAATGGCGATCTCACACGCGCTCTTAAACGTCTGCCACCGGCGGGCAGCCTGGCTCAGCGGATGCCGATGCGCGGCGCAAGAGGCTCCCGCGGCCCGCGAACAGACAGCTGGCAGCCGCGCGCCAGCAGCCGGTTCGCCCGCGCCCGCCACCACCCCGGAGGAGCTGACGCGGTCTGGCATACTCAGGAGACGGGCCAGCAACATGCCGGAGTAGCTCAGTGGCAGAGCAATCGCCTCGTAAGCGATAGGTCGCGGGTTCAATCCCCGCCTCCGGCTCAAACCCAGTCCCGCCAGGGGAAACCCTGGTCGGCAGCGATCGCCGCGAGGTAGCTCACCGCTGCCGGCCCTGTCAGCTCTTAAAGATCCAAAAGGTTCGGGGCGGCGCTTCGGGCTGGCGGCCGGGACGACGCTCCCGGCGCGAGCAGTACCGGTCAACACGGACCGCGCTGCAGCAGGAGCAGCAGCGCGGTCCGGCTGTTGACGCCAAGCTTGCGGTAGATGTTCTCCAGGTGTTTGTTCACCGTGCGCTCCGCGATCTCGAGCGCGCGGGCGATCTGCCGGTCGCTCGCACCCTCTGCCAGGGACTCGGCCACCTCGCGCTCCCGCGGAGTCAGGCCCCGCAACTGCCGCGCCGCCCGCGGCAGCGGCTCGGCGCGCTGGCCCGCTGTGTGCGCGGCGGCGAGCAGCGCCTGACGTTCACGGTGGCGTTCCATCGCCTGGCCGACATGAGGAATGATTATTTTGATCATCTCGCGGTCGCGAGCCGATACCCCGCGCCGGGAACGATTGAAAATCGCCACCACTCCGCGGGAAACGTCCACACCGATAAAGGCCAACAACTGGTCCATGATGCCGATCGGGCGGTAGCAGGTGGCGTACAGCGGATTCTGGTACAGGCTCCGCGTATCCATGAGGTCTGACAGCGACAGCACCGTGCCCTGCCGGATCCGGCCTGCATCGTGCGCCCCGAAGGCGGGGTGGTGGATGAAGTCCCGCTCGAAGGACGGCACGAGTGACAGATTGTCCTCCGGGCGCTGAACCGCCGCGCCGACCAGGCGCCTCCTGCGGTGATCGATGATGGTCACCGCCGCCGAGCTGCTCCCGATCAGGCGCTGCATCCCCGCCAGCACGGCCGGGCTGGTCGGCCCGTCGTCATCCGCGTTGATGGTGTGTATCAAATCGAGTGCCGCTTGATAGTCCTTCGCGCCCAGCATCGCCAGCCGCCCTCCGTGGTGCCCGAGAATTCTCTCGCAGAAGGTGATCGATTCGATTTGAAAATATCATGGGCACACGGCTGGCGATAATGTTGGGGAACAGTGAGAGCTGTCCGTTTTCAGACAGGCTGTTTCCGGGCGGCAAGCCAGGAGCTGGCGCGCATCCCGCAATAAATGATCATTATCCCCGGACGGCGGTGGGCCGCTGGCGGCGCACCGGCCCGATACACGGCTTCCCGTGCCGGCTCGGCTGGCCGCCCTCGCCGGGGTACCCACTGATGATCTTCTGTCAAACGACTTCGATCCTGCCGAAATCGACCATACCCAGGTCGTTGACCTCGATGTTCCTGACCTTGTCCGTATAGCCGTAGACATGTCGCAGATACCACAGCGGCACCGTCGGCAGATCCTTCGCGATGATGTCCTCGGCCTGCTGGTAGAACGTGACCGCCGTATCCGGGCTACCGGCCAGATCGCCCGCGGAAATCAGGCTGTCGACATCCCGGTTGCAGTATCCGTAGAAGTTCGACGGGCTGCTGCAGGTGTAAAGCGGGCTGAGGATGCTCTCCGGCGCCGGGTAGTCGTACGTCCAGGCACTGCGGAACACACCGAGCCCAAGGGTCCTGGCTTTGAGCTTGGTGAGCAAGTCGCTGTACTTCGCCTCAGCCTTCTCGACGCAGTCGACACCCAGATTCTCCTTGAGCTGGCCGCAGACGGCGTCGACCCAGTCCCTGGAACCGCCGTCGACGTTGTAGGTGATCTCCACCGGGCCAGTGAAGCCGCTCTGCCGCAGGAGTTCCCTCGCTTTGGCCGGATTGAACTGGCACGCCGCACCGCAGGTGTTCTCGCGATAACCCGGAATGCCCGGCTGGAGGAACGAGTGTGCCGCCACGCGAGTGCCGTCAAAGACGGTCTCGACGATACTCTCACGGTTGATCGCCATCGAGATGGCCTGGCGCACCGCCAGGTCCGCGTACTTCGGATCGAAACTCGGGAAACCGAGCGAGCCGATCCCCGCCCGCGGGCTCAGCTGGAACCGCTCGCCCAGAACCCGCCTGGCCTCGGCCAATTTCCCGAGCGGGAGCACCGGGGCCACATCAACCTTGTCCGCGAGCAGGTCGTCATACTGCGCGTCAAGAGTCGGGTAGATCCTGAAAAGGACGCCGTTAACCTTGGGCTTTTCTCCCGGAAAGGCATCATAATGCGTGACTTCGACAGACCTGTCATGCTGCCAGACGCCCTTCATCCTGAACGGGCCGTCTCCGATGGGTGCCTCTCCGAAGGCCTTGTTGAAGCCACTGCCTTCAAAAGCGGCCGTCGGCAACGGCGCGAAGGCCAGATTGATCAGCATCGCCCTGAAGTTGACATACGGAGCGGCCAGGGTGACCTGAAACGTGCGGTCGTCGATCTTCTTGAGGCCCTTCAGCCGATCCGTGACCGGCACCGCGCTTTCCGCGCCAGGGTTGACGTCGGCAAAACCATCGATCTTGGCAAACAGATAACTGGTGTCCTGGGCATTGGGTTTGTACGCCGCCCGGTGCCACGCCTCGATGTAGCTGTCCGCGGTCACCCGCTCCCCGTTGTGGAAGGTGTATCCGTCTTTGATTCTGATGGTCCAGACCTTGTTGTCCCTGGTCGTGACGGACTCGGCGGCGACCTCTTGTAGCCTGCCCTCCTTGTCGGCCTTCAACAACGGGACGAACAGTGCTGAGAGCACAAGTAAGCCCTGCGTCTCCCCGGTGTCCGAAGGCACCAGGCCGTGCTTCGGCTCACCGATACCGATACTGACGACCCGGTTGATGCTGGCGGTGGTATTCTTGCCGCGACCGCCATCCTTATCGGCACTCCTGCCAGCACCGCAGCCCACCAGCCCGACAGCGAGCGCGAGTGAGATGGCGGCGGCCAGCGCCGGTCCGCGAACCTGCATGGTTCCTCCTTGTTTCCGCTGGAGTTCGGCAAACCGCCGACGGATTCGGCGGCCCGGCCGGGAATATCCCCGCCGATATCCGGGCGATCATTTTTTCGAAGTCGCCTCCCCGGCGGCCGCCGGGGCTTTCTGGTGGTCACCGTTCGTTGCCGGCCATCGCAGCAGGGCCGGTATCGTGAATATGACCACCACAAGATTGATCACACCACCAATGACCCAGGGCGCGGACAGCCCGAAAGCGTCCGCCGCGAAACCACCGGCGAGAGCGCCCAGGGGAAGCGCGCCGAAACAAATCATCCGGCTAGCCGAGTTCACCCGGCCTCGCAGACCAGCGGGAATCAGCCGTTGGCTGAGCGACTGGGCCATCACGTTCCACAGCGCAAGGCCGGTCGACCACACGCAGAAAATTGCCGCGACCACGACCGGCTGCCGGCCGAAACAGCCGATGGCCAGCAGGCTCAGGGCACTGGCCAGCGACACGGTGACGGCGACCGCGCGGGCACCGAATCCGTTCACGATCCTGCGGCTGAACAGACCGCCGACAACGCCACCAACGGCCATCGCGGCAACCAGGAGCCCGTAACCGCTGTCCCCTATGTTGAGCACGTCCTTGGCGAAGAGCACCAGAACGGACTGCCCCATGAGGACACAGAAATTGCTGACGGCGGCCAGCAGCACGACGATTCGAAGCACCGGGTGGCGCCCCAGCCACCGCAGGCCCGCGGTAAGCTCGGCCAGCAGGCCACGCCGCTCCTGTGTTTCGGGCCGCTCCCCGACCGCGAGATCTGGCGCCGGCTGGGGCGCGCGATAGCGGATTCGGGCGATCAGCGCGATCGAGCCGAGATAGGTCACGGCGTTCAGCCAGAACGGCAACGGCAGAAAAAAGACAAACAACACGGAGCCCAGGGGTGGTCCGAGGAAGTTCCGCCCCAGTGTCTCGGCCGTCATGTTTCGGCCGTTAGCGGCTTCCAGGTCCTTGTTCCGCACGATATCCGGGATGAGCGCGCGGCTGGCGCCCATGAAGATGATGTCGCCGGAGCCCAGCCCGAAAGCGAGGGCATAGAGCATCCACATGCGCGTGACGTCGAGGGTCGTGGCTGTCGCCAGGAGGACGAGCAGCAGCAGCTGCGCGGATTGGGCACCGATCATCAACCACCGCCGGTTGGACCTGTCCACGATCAGGCCGCCGGGCAGCGCGAGCAACAGCCAGGGCAGTTCCCACGCCAACAGAACCCAGGAAATCAGCTTCGGGTCGCTGGTGAGCCTGCTTGCCGTCAACGGCAAAGCGCTGACCAGGACACCCTCGCCGAGGGTCTGCATCGCGTAGGCCGACGACAGCAGTCCGAAGTCGTGTCCGAGCTCCCGGCGCCGCACACCCGTGCCGTTCTTTGTCCTGCTCCCCGTGCTGGTGTCGGTCACCACGAGCTCGCCCTGGCCGCGCCGCGGCTACCGGCATCCGATCCGCCGGCATCCGATCCGTCCGGGTACAGGAAGATACCCGCACGGCGGGACTCGAAAATGCTGGTCCCTGGCAGCCTCCCGGCCGGTGCCACGTCGCTGATCGTGGCCTTCCCGAAGGGCAGAAACCGGCAGCCGCCACCGGCATATCCGCCGTCTGGTGTGTAGTACAGCCCCCAGCAGGCCTCCCAGGATTCGACCTGCCCGGTCGCGGGATTGACCACGGGCTCTCGGCGCGGGAGCACCCTCTCCTGCAGGACCGCCCCGGCCGCCGCCCCGGCCTGCACCGCTTGCCACCACTCGTCGTCGTCCACCTCCCAGCCAGCCGTGATCCCGCGCCCGCCGTAGAGCCCGTTCGGCTTGAGGATCAGGTTTTCCCGGCTGTCACGGCAGTGCTCCACCAGTTCGCGGTCCTCCAGCGCGGCCTCGCCGAGCAAGGAGCGTGTCCACGGCAGGAGACGATCGATCAGCTGCCGCTCGTCGTCGCGGAGCCACGTCCGCAGCCGGGGATCGGAGAGGAAGGCCATGCAGCTCTTGTTCCGGAGAGCCTCGGTCTCCAACGACGTCCAGAACACCACCCGCCCCTCGGCGTGCGCTGTCATGACCTGCTCGGTGATCTCAACGGCCGCCGGGTCATCAACGATATGATCAGTTACGAAGAGCCGGTAGAGCAGATCGACCGGGATGTCACCAAACAGCACCCGGCCGTTGCGGAGGCGCAGATCAGTGATCCCGCAGAAATGGGTCTCCAGGCCAGCGTCCCGCAGGAGCGTCTGAAAGGGCTGCCAAGGGCCTGGCCCGACGGCGAGGTCCCCCGGTTCCCCCACCATGGCCACGACTGGATCCCGGCCGCCCGTGACGGTGGAGCCCGCCTGGCGCAGCAGTTCGGCGACCAGGCCGCCGGTGTCGATATAGGTGAGCTCATGCTGGTCGGCGAACGAGCGGAACGCGTCGATGCCGAGCAGGGCACGCGGAACCGCGCCGACCCAGTCCTGCCCGCCGCAGTCACTACCCACGTTGAATTCAAGAATCTTGAGACTGGCACCGTCATGGTAAGCGTCGATACGGCCAAACCGGGGTGGTTTCACCGCACCGATCCGGCGCATGATCCTGGCCCGTGCGGGGCTGAGCCGCAGCGCGTCATGAAACCGGTCGAAATCGCCGTGGAAAAGACGTTCCGGCAGCGAGAAGATCAGGTCGGCGGCACGATTGGTGTCGTCGATGAACCTGTCCATCTCCGTTTTCCCGACGAACATCGGCCGCGCCAGGTAGTCGTAGCCGAGGGCGGCCAGTTTCGAGAACCGTGCCCCGTTGAGATCAATACTCAGCAGCGGGGAGCCCGCGCCGGCCAGCTCGTTGTTGAACAACTCCGTCACACGATCGGCCATGCGTACGACTCTCTTTCATGATTAGCCGGAAATGGGCTCGTCGGGTGCTGGTCACCGCAGCCGCCGGTCGATGACAGTCTTGATCTTCCCGCTCACGGCGTCACGGGGCAGCCGGCCCTCAGGAAGGCATTCCACGACGAGTTCGAACATGTCGAGATCGGCATCGACGTCATGACGTTCAGCAAGTGCCGGAAATTTCTCGGCAAGAAAGTCCTTTATTTCCTGGGCAGCCAACGCCGCCGGCGACTCGGTACGGACGATCACGGTCTCTTTACCCGCCAGAGAGGTGATCTCCAGCTGGAGCCGCGACACGCCGAAAACGTCGAGCGCGGTAAGCACGTCGCTGTACAGCACCCGCCTGGCCATCATCTCGATCTGCCCGTCGGAGCGGCCGGTGTACTCGAGCACCTGGCCCGACACGCCACAGCCGCAGTCGTGCTGGAAAATCCGGCCGCAGTCGCCGATCCGGTAGCGGATCAGCGGGCCTTCGAACTTCTGCATACTGGTGATCAGGAGGTCACCGTATTCGCCCGCCGGTACCGGGTTACCATCCTGATCAACTACTTCGACGAAATTGTAGTCCGCGCAGATATGGTGCAGCGTCCCGCTCAGCTCACCGCACTGGTAGCCCAGCTGGGCGCCATCGTTGGCCGCAAGGATACTGGAGATAACGTGGGTGCCCAGCTGCTCCCGAAGCCAGGCCCGATCGGACTGGGCCATGGGTGTGCCACCGTAGATCACTTTTTCGATCTTGAGATCCGGCTGGTGGGCCTTGGCGTCCCGCAGCAGCGGAAGGAGCATCGCGGGCTGCGCGAGAACGGCATTGGCCTGGAAACTCGCGCACAGCATCAGAATGTCGTCAACGGATGCCAGCTGAGCCGTCGTATAGCACTCCAGCGGCATGCGCGACAGCTCCGCAACCGTGGTGGTCATGCCGCCGTACAGCTTTCCGCCGTACAGCATGTTGATCAACCGGTCACCTTTGTCCAGGCCGAGCTCGTAGAAGAGCGGAATTGCTTCCCGCACCATGTTGTGCCAGTCGGTACGGGAATAGACGACGTAACGTGGCGCCCCGCTCGAGCCGCCGCTGCGCAGGACCTCCCCCGTGGGTGGCGCGCCACTGCACAGAGCACGGCTGAAGGGCAGCGAATATTTTTCCAGATCAGCCTTATCCATGATCGGCAACAGTGGCAGATCCTCGAGGCCCTGGACCGGGGGAAGATCGCGGTAGTAGGGCGTCCGCCGCGCCCGCTGAACGAGGTAGCGCAGCTTGGCACCGAGCCGGCCGGTCTCCTCGTCGGTGTCGCGGCTGCGTGCCGCGGACAGGCGGGTACCCATCAGGTAGTCGCGGTGAAACAGTTGGTGGACCCACGCGGCTCGGCAGTCCAGCGTGAAGATGGCCCCGCTGGCAGCCGCGCTGTCCCCGGCCAGCTCCGGGTCCAGCCGGACGCGTACGGCGTTCGGGTCCGGGCTCGCGGCGGCAGCCGCCGGGGTGTCCCGCGGGACGGTCACCACGGCAGGCACCTCGACGAGACGACCGTCAGGGACGTGCGCGTGCGCGTCAACAGCCCGACCGGCAGGCAATGGCAGTCCCTGCTGCCGCAGGAGATCCATGAGTTCGTGCCAGAACGGCTGGCGGTGGGTGCGGATAACGATCTCGTTGCCGGCCGCCCAGCCAAGGAGCAGGCCGCGCAGTGTGTCGCGCGCGTCGCGGTCATCCAGGACCAGCGTGCCGATCGGCGAGAACTCGTAGACGTCGTTGGTGTCGATCAACGGCTGCCACGGGTACTGGCTCAGGCCGCCGAAAAGCTCGTCGAGTCCTTCGGCCAGCCCCGCGCTGTCGAACAAGCCGCGCAGACCGGGTAAACCCGCGTCCGCCAGCAACCGGGCCGCGCGCGAGCCAGGTTCGGCCGAAATTTCCCGTTCGACCAGCTCGACAGCCAGAATGAGGTCGGTGGGGTAGTACCTCATGACAGCTTCACCTTTGTCTCGACCCTGATGGAGCAGGCACATTCGCGCAGGAAATCCGCAAGCACGCCGGGGTCACGATGCGACGCCTCGATGAACAGCGGCACCAGCCATTCCTGGTAGGTCACGCGGTCGGGGAGAGGGTCCGCAGGCCCGAGCATGTGCAGCCGGTCCACACAGGGATGTTCCCGCAGGTGCGCTGGGATCACGAGAGACACCATGGAGCCAGCGGGCAGGTGATGGCCGGGAAACACCAGCCAGGCGTGATATTTGCCGCTCGGCGGGCCGGGCGCCGGCAACGTCGTGCCCATACGGATCGCAATCTCGTACGACGGCAGATGTAGACCCGTGCGACGTAGGTAAGCGTCCACGACGCCGGCCCCGCCGACCCGGTTGGCAATCTCAAGGAAGACGGGCTCCCCCAACGGTGTCCGGAAGAACTCAAGATGAATGCAGCCCGCCTGGACGTCAAGCGCCGCCAGCACGCTCAGCACGAACTCACGGTATTGTTCACCGGCCGGGACGTGAAAAGCTCCGAGTGGTTTCCCATCGATAAAGTCAAGAGGCGTGTTGATGTACTTGCTGACGGCGAAACTGATTAATTTTCCGCCGGCTACCAGACCGTCGGCGAACAGAATGTCGCCTTCGATGTACTCCTCGAGCTGGAAGTCGTCACAGCTGGCCAGCTCGCGGTAGGCGGCGACGGCCTCCTCGGCTGTGGCGTGGATGCGCACACCTTCGCTGGACGCGCCCTGGCGGGGTTTGAGCACGGTCCTCCCCGACCAGGGCAGCGTACCGTCCGGCGCCGGAGCCACCGCGAAACGCGGATACCGCACACCCGCTCCGGCCACCGCCTCCTTCATTCTTACCTTGTCGCGTACCAGTTCCAGCTGTTCCTTTGACGGGCCGTCCAGGCCCAGATGCCGGCGCACGTGGCACGCCTCCAGTATCCCGAACTCCGACAATGCCAGGACATGCTCGAAACCGTCCGCGCGGGAGACTCGAGAGACAATTCCCAGGACAAGCTCATCATCGGCAGCGAGTTCGATGCGGGCGCACCGGAGATCCGCGGGCAGATCCGCCATCCGCTGCGGATAGCCGATATAGGTCACATCATGACGGTCATGATCTATTCCATGACAATAATTGATCTTCCGGTAGGGAACCTGGTGGATAATCAGCACCTTCATCCCAGATACTCCAATGCTGTGATGCCCCAGCTGAAACCCATGGCACTCGTTGCCAGCAGGATCAGGTCACCTCCTCGCAGCGCACCGGCCACCTGAAGGTCACGCAGGGCTATCAGGGTGTCCGCGCCGCCCATGTGCCCCAGCCGGTCGTAGTTGAACGCACTCCTGGATTCCGGTATACCGACAGCCCGCAGCAACTGTTCGTGCATTCTTCGGTCGCCGTGATTGATGAGGAAGTGGGCGACGTCGTTCTTCCGCGCGTGGAGCGCATCCAGTGTCTCGTCTATCAACGACGTGAAGTTCTCCACGTAGGCTGCCGCGAGGCCCGGACGATATTCGCTCCGGCGAATGGTCAGGCGATCCCGCCGGTATTCAGCGAAATAGTAGTCAGACCAGCCCGGATCGGTACGCATCGCCGAGTGGCGCACTTCGAACAGAAACCCGTCACCGGACAGCAGCACCGCGGCCGCGGCGTCACCGAAGTTGAACAGCTCCTTCGAACTCATGTCGGCGTAGTCGACCATCCTGCTCAGCCGGTCACCGATGAGAACCAGGCTGCGCCCGGAGCCCCGCGTCGCGATCTTGTCAAGAGCGATCTGGATCGCGGTCATCCCGGCGTTGCAGAAGTTCGTCACCTCAAAGCAGTGCGCCCGGTCGATCCCGAGCTCACTGGCGACTTTGGCCGCTGGAGACCAGAACGAGACGTCCCACTCGCCGGAACCAGCAAAGATCACTTGTCGGATCTCCGCCGGCGGGGCCGGCGTGCGATGCATCACCGCCCTGGCCGCCTCGACCGCGAGCTGCCACGCCTGCTCGTCGTTCCCAAGCGTAGGAATTTCTTCGCAGTGCGTGATCTCCCGAATATCGGCAGCACTGGCCCCAGACGCCGCGGACATATCGTGCACACTCATCCGAGACCGCGCCAGCCGGATCTCGAAGTCGACGATGCCGCCCATCAATCTGCTGATTCGATACTGATCCGGTGCACCGTCCGGGCCGCGCCTGGCTCGACCTCGGTCGCCGCGTGGTACGTCGTCGCGGTCTTCCAGATAACGAGATCGTTCCGCGTCCAGCGGTGGGTGTAGACATGCTCCTCATCCCGCAGCAACGAATTGATCACCGCGAAGAACGCCTCGTTCTCGTTGGCGTCGAAACCGATGACCGAATCCAGGTACTCCGGCGAGCCGTAGAGGTACTTGCGCTTGGTGAACGGGTCCACTTTCACCAGCGGGTGCTCCACTTTCGGGTGCTCGATGTCGGCGAGCGCCCGGAACTCGGCGACGGACAGACCGACGTGCTCCGGTCGGATCCGCAGACGTTTGGCGACCGAGGCCAGCCCGATACGTCCTTCGATTTTCTCCTGCCATTCCCGCGGCATGCGGTCGTAGACATCCGCCGCGTTGGCAAGCAGGGTGTGGCCGCTGGTCGACGGGACAGTCACACCATGCAGCATCGTGTACGGCGCGGGGTTCGCGATGAAAGACGAGTCCTGGTGCCAGAAATTGCCCACCCGGGCCACCCCGACCGGTTTGTTGTTCTTGACCTCGTTCGAGGAGATCATGATTTCGATGAACTCCGGGTGCCGATATTTCTCGATGACGAAGGGCACCGGTCTGCCGAGGCACGAAGCCAGGTTTATCTGCTGCCGCGGCGTCAGCTCCAGGCCTCTGACCACAACAAGCTCACGCTCCCGCAGCACCCTGACAAGCTCGGCGAACACATCCGGTTGAATGAGATCCGCATAGGTGGTGTCGGCGAGTTCGGCGCCGATGAACGGTGTGATGTCGCTGATCCGCATGATTCCTCCTCCGCTAGCTGCTAGCTGTCGGCCAGGGCATGTTGCAACGCGGTGACGAAATGATTGACCTGCTCTGCCGTCCGATATGGGGCGACCGTGACCCGGAAACGCTCCGCCCCCCTGGGAACAGAGGGGAAGTTCACCGGGGTGAGGTAGATTCCGTGGTCATCGAGCAGCCGTTGCGATACCCGCCGCACGCGTTCTTCCCCGCGCACCATGACCGGTACAAGATGACTGTCCGCGTCGATGAACTCGATACCCGCAACACGCAGTGCGTTCTTCAGGTACCGCACATTATCCAGCAGGCTTTTTCTGAGATCAGCCCCTTGCTGGATGAGTTCCAGGCCTTTGAGCGTCGCGTCTAGAATCGCCTGGGGCAATGCGGTGGTGAAGATGAGCCCCGGCGCGTGGGAGCGGACATAGTCGAGTGCGCTGTCCGGTCCGGCGACGTACCCACCGATGGTGCCGATCGCCTTACCGAACACACCCTGGATGAATGTCGGCCGGCGCTCGCCCAGCTCCTGGCACAGACCAGCGCCGGTGTCTCCCTTGATCCCGATCGCGTGGGTCTCGTCCAGAAACGTGATCGCACCGTACCGCTCCGCAAGATCGCAGATCGCGGAGACGGGCGAGAGGTCACCGTCCATGGAGTACACCGACTCGAAAACAATCAACTTGGGATGATCGCGGCCGTATCCGGCGAGCCCCTTCTCGAGCGCGTCGAGATCGTTGTGCGGGAAGACCTGCTTCCGCGCGCCGGAGCGGCTGATCCCCTCGATCAACGAACGGTGGTTGTTCGCGTCGGAGAAGACAACAATGCCCGGCAGCGCGGCAATCAGCGTGCTCAGCGTCTCGAAATTCGCCACGTAACCGCTCGAGAAGATCAGCGCACGCTCTTTGCCGTGCCAGGCGGCGAGCCTGGTTTCCAGCTCGACATGCGCCACACTGCTGCCCGCGATGTTTCTCGACCCGCCGCTGCCGGTGCCGTGCTCCCGGGTGGAGGCAATCTGTGCCTGCACGACCGCAGGATGCTGGCTCAGGCCCAGATAGTCGTTACTGCACCAGATCTGCACCTTCCGCTCACCGTTCATCGCATATCCGCGCTCGGCAGTAATATGCGAACAGGGAACGAAGTCGCGGTATAGACCGCTCCGCCGCAGCTCATCGAGATTCCCGCGAAAGAAATCCCATAGTGTGACTGTTTGATCGCTGTTGGCCTGCGCCCTGAAATCAGCCCCGTCCCCCAGTCGGCTGATGGGAATGGGGACCCTGGGCGCGGGTACGAGCGGTACTGGCACGGTAGGCATGGCAGCCCCTCTCAGACTGGCCCGGATGATTAGCTGCGATGTTCCCTGTCGCTTACCAGCCGAGCCGGATGACGTTGGGATACAGAACACCAACAACGGGCCGGCGGTGCCATACGCAGTTGTGCGTATCCCCGTCGTATCGTTCCCGGCCGCCAGCCGCTGGCCGGCGAGGCACATGTTTTCCCGGGAAGCCTTCCTTCGCAGGTCAACAGCCCCCGCAGCGTCGACGGGGGAGCTGCCTTGCCGCCTTGCCGGTATTCCGCGCGACGCGGCTGTCTGGTGCCCGACATACCCGCACCGGGACGAGACGGCGAAAGGCCTTCACCGTGGGAGGATGTTTGGGGACGAGACTTCCTGGGACGGATCGCGGCGGGAAGCGCGGGAACGAGCGCGGCCCCAGCGTGAGCCCGCTCGCTCACAGAACAGGTGGGACGGCGTCGGCCGCCTACGGCGTGTTTGGGAAGTCGTCGTTCGATCAGGGAGCCGCGTCCAGGTGGTTCCTGGCACGGCCGCGGGCCAGACCGATACCGGAGAGCTGTACCGGTGTGGCCGAGAACGCGGCCAGGGGCCGCCTGGGCGTGGCGAGCCGGACAGCTGGCTTTCGAAACACGCCCTAGGACCCCAGCGCGCCGGTCCGGCCGCCGCGGAAAAACCTCTGATTACGGAGAGCTACTTATTGCTGCACGAGCTTCCCATAGCCGCTGATCGCGGTCGTGGCGATCAATCATCAAAGATCACCCACCACGACCGCACTCAACGGCTGCCACGGCTGTGTCCTGATCGCGTCAGGCGCGCCTCACGCGGACTTCACCTCCCGCACGGAGTCATCGTCAGCCGAAACATCGGGCCTGAAGTCACCGTCATGCGGCTCCACAAAGGCGCCGGACTCCTTCTCGCGCAGGATCGAGGCGAGAATCTCCCGTTCCGCTTCGGTCCGGCCGACCCAGGACGCGCCCTCGACCGACTTGCCCGGCTCCAGGTCCTTGTAGACCTCGAAGAAGTGCTGGATCTCCAGCCGGTCGAACTCGGGAAGGTGCCTGATGTCACGCAGGTGCTCCTGCCGGACGTCCGCGACCGGCACACACAGCACCTTGTCGTCCGGGCCCTTCTCGTCGCTCATCTGGAACATGCCGATCGTGCGGCAGCGCACCAAGCAGCCCGGGAAGGTCGGCTCCTCCAGCAGGACGAGCGCGTCCAGAGGATCACCATCCCGGCCCAGCGTACCCTCGATGAACCCGTAGTCCGAGGGATAATGAGTGGACGTGAACAGCATCCGGTCGAGCCGGATACGTCCGGTATGATGATCCATCTCGTACTTGTTACGTTGCCCCTTCGGGATCTCGATGGTCACATCGAACTCGAGGTCCACACCGTCCCCTGTCATGTCGATGGGCGCGTCCCGTCCGGAGCGCCCGCGTGTTCTGTACTTGTTACCAGTGTCGGCACTCATGACCGTCGCCCAGGACTGCGTTAAGAGGATCATGTATGATCGCGCGTCCACGGACGGGGCTGCCCATCGGTGGAGCTCCCGGCGCCGACCGGCCATGGGGTCTGTTCGGGATATTCCCCACTCCGATGGCGCGACTCGGATTCACCCGACGTAGTCTCGCGCACGTGACCCCTGCGACGCCTGGCCGGGTCAGCGGGCTCACCGCCATCGCCGGGGCGCTGCTTGCCGGCCAGCTGTCCGTCGCCCCGGTACAGCAGCCGGGCGTTACCCCCACCGCCTCCCGGCCAGCCGCGGTCCCCCTCGCCGCGCTCGACCCGGCAGCCCGGACCGCCGATCCGGCCGCGCTGGACGCCCGGCTTGCCGGGCCGTTGGCGAATCCCGCGCTGGGCAACCCGGCGGGGCTCGTGGTAGA
>NZ_CAKJTL010000035.1 GCF_917627385.1 Protofrankia sp. CiT1 | reverse complement strand
CCGCCACGCCCGCCGCCGCGGCCAGTACCGCGGCCAGTACCGCGGCCGGCACTGCCACCAGCGCGGTCAGCGGCGGGACGCTGTGGCTGGTCGGCGGGGGCGATCCGACGCTCACCGCCGCGACCGGGCCGGCGGGCTACCCCGCCTTCGCCCGCCTCGCGGATCTGGCCACGCAGGTACGTAACACCGGAATCACCCAGGTCGACCACCTTGTCGCCGACCAGGCCCTGTTCACCGGACCGTCCACCGGCGAGGGATGGCGCGACAGCTATGTCACCGACGGCAACGTCACGCCGGTCTCCGCACTCGAAGTGGACGGCGGCCGCGCCACCGCGGGCGCGACCGGCCCGCGCACGGCCACTCCGGCCATGGCCGCGGCAAACGCCTTCGCGGCGGCGCTACGGCGCTACGGGGTGCAGGTCAGCTCGACCGAGATCGGCGTCCTGCCCGCTGCCGGCGCGGCCAGCGCCGGTCAGGCCGGCGCACGGCAGATTGCCACGGTCCATAGCCCGCCGATCCCGTTGCTGGTCGAGCGCATGCTCACCTACTCCGACAACGACCTCGCCGAAAGCCTGGGACGGCTGGTGGCCCACGCCCGTGGTCTGCCGGCTTCGTTCGCCGGCGCGGTCAGCGCGGTACTCGGCGTCCTGCACGAACTGGGCGTGCCGACGGCCGGGACCTATCTGGCGGACACGAGTGGGCTGTCAACGGCCAACCGGATCCCCCCGGCGACGCTGGTGGCGCTGTTGCGGACAGCCGTCCTACCCGGGCATCCAGCGCTACGAACCCTGCTCACAGGGCTCCCGGTGGCCGGTTTCTCCGGGACGCTCAACGA
This sequence comes from Protofrankia sp. CiT1, assembly GCF_917627385.1. Taxonomy (GTDB): domain Bacteria; phylum Actinomycetota; class Actinomycetes; order Frankiales; family Frankiaceae; genus Protofrankia. The sequence goes on along the minus strand of NZ_CAKJTL010000035.1, from coordinate 17,767 downwards.
CCGCTACGACTCGGCCGACGCCCGCGCCGGCGCCGGCGCCGTACGGGCGAAGACGGGCAGCCTACGGATCGTCACAAGCCTCACCGGCCAGGTCGTGGACGTCAACGGCCGGCTCCTGCTGTTCGGTTTCTTCGCCCCGGTCGAGGAGGCCGGAGCCACCCGCGACGCCCTCGACCGGGTAGCTGTCGCGCTCGCGTCATGCGGATGCTGAGGCCGACGCGCACGCTGCGGCGGAGGCGGGGATGGCCGCTCGCGGCCGGCCGCGGCCCACGATGACAGGCACGCGCCGGCGACAATGCCTGTCATCGGTGGGGGAGGGGACATAGGCTGGCGGATGTGGACGCTGAGCTAGTCGACTGGGATCTCGCGGTAGCGACAGCGCGCCGGCTTGTCCGGCCCGGCCCGCCCCTGGCCCGCTCCGAAGCGGACACGGTGGTTGCGGAGCTGCGACGGCTGGCTGTCGAGGCGGAAGGCCATGTCCAGGCGTACACCCGGCTGGAACCGGCCGGTCCGGCCACCCCGATCGCCGTGGTGGACCGGCCGGAATGGGTCCGGTCGAATGTCGCGGGCCTGCGGGTGGTGAGCGTCCCGCTGCTCGACAAGCTTGCCGACCGCGACCGGAACAAGCTGTCCACCGCTGTCGGGCGCAGGGTCACCGGGGTTCAGCTCGGCACCGCGCTGGCCTACCTCGCCGGTAAGGTTCTTGGCCAGTACGAGGTCTTTCTCCCGCCCGGCGAAAACGACGCGGCCGGAGGGGCCGACGCGGCCGGAAGCGCGGTCACGGTCCCCGCCGCGGCGGGCCCGGCACCCGAGCGGGCTCCCGCCCGGGATGACTCCGCCACAGCCCCATCGCTCCTCCCCGCGGTGGGACGCCTGAGTCTGGTCGCGCCGAACATCGCCCATGCCGAGCAGGCGCTGGCGGTCAACCCACGCGACTTCCGGCTGTGGGTCTGTCTGCACGAACAGACCCATCGCATCCAGTTCACCGCGGTCCCCTGGCTACGGGAGCATCTGGAGAACGAGATCGCCTCCTTCATCGAGGCGACCGATATCGACCCGGAGGTCCTCGCCGAACGGGTGCGCTCAGCCGTCTCCGCGCTGCGTGGCGCCGTCCTCGACCGTGGGCCGAACGCGCCAAGCATCGTCGAAGCGCTCCAGACCCCCGCCCAACGACAGGTCCTGGATCGCCTGCAAGCGCTGATGACCCTGTTGGAGGGACACGCCGACCAGGTCATGGACGCGGTCGGCCCCAAGGTCGTACCGACCGTGGCCGAAATCCGCTCCCGCTTCGACAACCGCCGCGGTGGCGGCTCACCGATCGACCGCTTTGTCCGGCGCCTCCTCGGGCTGGATCTCAAGCTCCTGCAGTACCGGCAGGGTGGCGCCTTTGTCCGGGCTGTCGTCGCCGAGGCGGGGGTGGCCGCGTTCAACCTGGTCTGGCAATCTCCCGAGACGTTGCCAACCCGCTCGGAGCTGGTCGATCCAGGCGCGTGGATGCAGCGTGTCCTGGGCTCGCGCCCATCCATATCGGCATAAGGTGCGCCTTTTCCAGGTCTCGCGTCATGCCGCCGGTCGTACCCGCGCATGAACGCCACGCGGGAGTAGCCGCCATGCGGGGATGCGGGAGCGTGGCCGAGGTCCGGGTCGCTGTCCGCCGGTCGATCGCCGGCCTTCCGCCGGGAAGCCTGGTGCTGGCGGCCTGCTCCGGTGGGCCGGACTCGCTTGCGCTGGCCGCCGCGCTCGCCTTCCTCGCACCTCGCCGAGCGCTGCGCGGCGGGCTTCTCACCGTCGACCACGGCTGGTACGAGGGCTCCGCGGCGCGGGCGGACACGGTGGCCGCGCAGGGGCGGAAGCTCGGGCTCGACCCCGTCGAGGTCCTGACGGCGCACTCCCGGCGCTCGGAGGGAGCCGCCCGCGACGCCCGCAGGTCGGCGCTGACCCGCGCGGCCGAACGCCTGGGGGCGAGCGCCGTGCTGCTCGGCCATACCCTCGATGACCAGGCCGAGACGGTGCTGCTGCGGCTGGCCCGCGGCTCCGGCGCACGGACGCTGGCTGGTATGCCGCACTCGGACGGGCTGTTCCGGCGTCCGCTGCTGGAAATCCGCCGGTCGGCGACGCGAAGCGCCTGCCTTGCCGACGGCCTCACCCCGTGGGACGACCCGACCAACGCGGACGAGGCCTTCGCCCGCGCCCGGGTTCGCCACCGTGTGCTGCCCATGCTGGAGGATGCCCTCGGCCCGGGTATCGCCGAGGCTCTGGCCCGCACCGCCGACCTGTTGCGGGCGGACAGCGAGGCGCTCGACGCCGACACGGCGGTTGTCTACGACCAGCTGGTCCTGCCCTCCAGCGCACCGGTCCGCATCGATCTGGACCTCGCCGGTCTCGCGGCCCTCAGCGCCGCGCTGCGGGGCCGGGTGATGCGGCGAGCGGCGCTCGCGCTGGGAAGCGCACCGGCCGGGCTACGGGCTGATCACATCCGGGCCATGGACGAGCTGGTGACGAGATGGCGCGGGCAGAAGCCGGTCCCACTGCCCTCAGGCGTCATCGCCACACGCACGAACAGCAGGATCTCGGTGTCACAGGCGGCCGGCTCCGAGCCAGCGGCCTGCCAGGCGCCGGCCGCCGGGATATCCGGATCCGAGGCCGCGGGCCAGGGCGACCGATGCCGTCAACCGGTGCCTGCGACTGCCAGGGCGCGGACCTGGCCAGGCATCCCCACCGCGCACGCCGCAGACGGCGGCGAGCCGCATGGAAACACCAGGGAGACTCAGGTGATCACCAATGCGCACACGGTGCCCCACCGAGCCGAACCGGACGGAACCGGAACCGGAACCGGAACCGGGGATCGGCCGCCGGCCAGCCCGCACCCGGACATCGACGAGGTCCTTGTCAGCACCAGCGAGATCGCCAACAAGCTCAGGGAGCTGGCGGCGCTGGTCGATGCCGACTACGCCGGCCGCGAGGTGCTGCTCGTCGGTGTCCTCAAGGGTGCCGTGATGGTGATGGCGGACCTGTCCCGGCTCCTGACGATACCGCTGACCATGGAGTTCATGGCCGTGTCGTCGTACGGCTCGGCGACATCGTCCTCTGGTGTGGTGCGCATCCTCAAAGACCTGGATCAGCCCATCGAGGGCAAGGACGTCCTGGTCGTCGAGGACATCATCGACTCGGGCCTGACCCTGTCGTGGCTGCTACGCTACCTGCGCTCGCGAGGACCCGCGTCCGTGGAGGTACTCGCGCTGCTGCGCAAGCCGGAGGCGCTGGCCGTTGACATCGACGTCCGCTATGTCGGCTTCGACATCCCGAGCGCCTTCGTGGTTGGCTATGGCCTCGACTACGCCGAGAGCTACCGCACCCTGCCATATGTCGGGACGCTGACCCAGGAGGCGATCGAGCGCGGTGCCCGGTGACGCAAGGACCCGGCAGACCGCCAGCGTCAACCGGGATGCGGCCGGCCGAGTCGAGAGACCTAGGCTACCGCGCGCTGGGAGGCCCTACTGAGCGCCACGTACTCCGTCAGCCACCGGCCTGTTCAACGAATCGCCCATTCAGGGCACCGCGGTGGAACGGGACGCTTCCGTTGCCCGTTGCTCGGATGTACGCGCGGTAGGGCGCGCGTACCGGCGGTACCCTCGGCACAAGGGAATCCCGAACGAGGGCGGCACACACGTCAGGAGGGTGGAGCGCGCGTGTCCAGCGCTCCAGGCAGATGACTCCAAGAAGAATCTTCCGCAGCTGGGTGCCTCTGCTGCTCCTGGCCCTGTTTGTGATCATTCTCACGACCGGGGTGTTGTCGGGGTCAAGCGAGTACTCCAAGCGTGACCTGAACTACATCCAGCAACAGATCGAATCGGGCCAGGTTGCCAGCGCCACAATCCAGGACTCCAAACAACGCATTCAGATCAAGACAAAGGACGGCTCGAAGTACGAGTCGTCCTACGTCACCGACCAGGCGGTCGGGCTCGCCGGCGAACTGCACAGCCAGCGGATCGCCTACGAGGTCAAGGTCGAACAGGGCAACATCTTCCTGTCGCTGCTGCTGAACCTGCTCCCGGTACTGCTCGTTGTTCTCCTGCTGTTCTTCTTCATGAACCAGATGCAGGGCGGCGGCAACCGGGTCATGAACTTCGGCAAGTCCAAGGCCAAGCTCGTCAGCAAGGACACGCCGAAAACGACCTTCGCTGATGTCGCGGGTGCCGACGAGGCGATCGAGGAACTCCAGGAGATAAAGGAGTTCCTGGAGAACCCAGGCAAGTTCCAGGCGATGGGAGCCAAGATCCCCAAAGGTGTGCTGCTGTACGGGCCGCCTGGGACAGGCAAAACCCTGCTGGCCCGAGCGGTCGCGGGTGAGGCCGGGGTGCCCTTCTACTCGATCTCCGGCTCGGACTTCGTCGAGATGTTCGTGGGTGTCGGCGCAAGCCGGGTACGGGATCTGTTCGAGCAGGCCAAGACCAACGCCCCAGCGATCATTTTCGTGGACGAGATCGACGCGGTGGGACGCCACCGCGGCGCCGGGCTCGGCGGTGGCCACGACGAACGCGAACAGACCCTCAACCAGTTGTTGGTCGAGATGGACGGGTTCGACGTCAAGGGCGGCGTCATTCTCATCGCGGCGACGAACCGGCCCGACATCCTGGACCCGGCGTTGCTACGGCCGGGACGGTTCGACCGGCAGATCGTTGTCGACCGCCCCGACCTCCTCGGCCGCGAGGCGATCCTGAAGGTGCACGCCAAGGGCAAGCCGATGGAACCGGATGTCGACATGCTCATCATCGCGCGCCGCACCCCGGGGTTCACCGGCGCGGACCTCGCGAACGTGCTCAACGAGGCCGCGTTGCTCACAGCACGGTCCGATCAGAAGCTCATCTCCCCCGCCCTGTTGGAGGAGTCGATCGACCGGGTGATGGCCGGGCCGGAACGCAAGAACCGGGTCATGAGCGACAGGGAGAAGAAGCGGATCGCCTACCACGAGGGCGGGCACGCCCTTGTCGGGCATGCCCTGCCGAACAGCGATCCCGTCCACAAGGTTACGATTCTGCCCCGCGGCCGGGCGCTCGGTTACACCATGCAGCTGCCGCTCGAGGACCGTTACCTGCGCACCCGATCGGAGATGCTGGACGAGCTCGCGATGTTCCTGGGCGGACGGACCGCCGAGGAGCTTGTCTTCCACGAGCCGACCACGGGCGCCAGCGACGACATCGAGAAGGCAACGAAGATCGCCCGCGCTATGGTCACCCAGTTCGGCATGAGCGACAAGCTGGGGGCGCTGAAGTTCGGCGGCGAGAGCAACGAGGTGTTCCTCGGGCGCGACATGGGCCACCAGCGCGACTATTCCGAACAGGTCGCCGCGGAGATCGACGCGGAGGTTCGGCATCTGATCGAGACGGCGCATGACGAGGCCTGGGAGATCCTCGTTCAGTACCGGGACGTGCTGGACAATCTCGTTCTGCGGCTGATGGATGTCGAGACGCTCGGCAAAGACGAGGTCCTGGAGATCTTTGCGACGGTCCAGAAACGGCCCAGCCGCGGTTCGTACACGGGTGTCGGCAAGCGCCTCCCGTCCGACCGGCCGCCGGTGATGACCCCAGCCGAGTTGGGGCTGACCAAACCCGGCGGCGTCCCGGAACTGATCCCCAGCACCACCGCCGGTCAGGGCGGCCGTACCAATGGTGCCGCGCACGGCAACGGCGGCGGCCTGCCGGCGGGCAGTGGGAATGGCTCCGGGACCGCTCAGGTTCCCCCTGATGACTCGGCCAGAACGGCGGAGCAGAACCCGGACGGTGGCGCGGCCCCCGCGGAGCCGACTTCGAACACCCCGAAGATCTCCAATCCATGGGCACCGCCGACACTGCCGAACGACGACAGGGGACGCCGTTGACGGCCGATTACGGTCTCGCATCTACCGGGTACACATCTTCAGCTCCCGTCGACGTTCCCGCGGATGCCGCTGGGATCGGTGTATCCGAGCGGCAGCGGCTGGAGCCGGAATCACGGCTGATCCGTCCCTTCGATCACGACCGGGTGGCTCGCGCTGTTCGTGAGCTTCTGATCGGCATCGGGGAGGACCCGGATCGAGAAGGCCTGCGTAAAACCCCCGAACGGGTCGCGCGGGCCTATCAGGAGGCGGTCGAGGGCCTCGGGCGGGACCCGTCCGAGGTGCTCACCACCGTTTTCGACGAAGGTCACGAAGAGATGGTGCTGGTTCGCGACATCGACTTCACGTCATTGTGCGAACACCATCTGGTCGCCTTCGCGGGCAAAGCGCATGTCGCCTACATCCCGAACGAAAGCGGGCAGATCACCGGGCTGTCGAAGCTGGCGAGGCTCGTCGACCTGTACTCGCGCCGTCCGCAGGTGCAGGAACGGCTGACGACCCAGATCGCCGACGCGCTGGAGCGGGCGCTGTCACCCCGTGGAGTCATGGTCGTGGTCGAGGCCGAACATCTGTGCATGTCCATGCGCGGAGTCCGTAAACCAGGAGCCCGTACGGTCACCTCAGCCGTACGTGGCCAGTTCCTGAACACCGCGACCCGCAGTGAGGGGATGTCACTGATCCTCAGCCATCGCTAAGAGGCTCCGGCAATAGGGCGTTCGATCAGGGAGCGGCGCCCGGGCGGATGGATCGCGAGGCGGCGGAGGGAGGCGCCCTGTGTTGGGCGTCGACCGACAACAACGACGCGAGGCGCCGACCGGGCGCCGCGAGCCGGACAGTCCTATTGCCGGAGCCTCTAAGTGGGGGCTCATCGCGGGCTGTCAGGGACCGGGCCAGTCCGACGCCGGCCCTGACAGGACCGCTTCCTTGCTGTTTCGGTCCCAGCCCCGCTCTTCGTCAGCCCGGCATCGGCTGGATCTCTCGGATCGCGCGGGGAGCCGCGAGCCGGCCAGTCCTATCCTCGGGGGCTCTAAAGGCGGCAGGCTCGGATCGAGGAGACGATGATGCCTCGGGCGCCGATCTCCCACAGGCCATCCATCACTCGGTTCACCTCGGCGTGTGGCACCATCGCTCGCACGGCCACCCAGTCCTCGCGTTGCAGCGGTGAAATCGTCGGCGATTCGTAGCCCGGGGTAATCCCACATGCTTTCTCAAGCAAAGACTTGGGGACGTCGTAATCCATGATCACATAACGCCGAGCGACCAGAACACCCTGGATCCGGCGCAGCAGGCGCTCGTGGGCGGGGACGAGCTCCAAGCCCTTCTTCACGAAGACGACGGCTTCAGAACGCAGCACCGGCTCACCTACCAGGGCCAGCCCGTGAGCACGCAGCGTACGCCCGGTCTCCACCACGTCCGCGACGACATCGGCCACTCCGAGCCGGACAGCCGTCTCCACCGCGCCGTCCAGTTTGACAATGCGGGCGTCGATGCCACGGTCAGCCAGGTCGGCCGCGACCAGCCCGGGGAATGACGTGGCGATGCGCGTCCCGGCCAGGCCGGCGAGATCATCTAAGGTGCCCAGTGGCGCGGCGTAGTGAAAGGACGAGAATCCGAAGCCGAGCGGCAGCAGCTCGTCAGCGGCGACGCCGCTGTCGATGAGGAGATCGCGGCCGGTGATGCCGATGTCAAGGTGACCCGCCCCGACGTAGACGGCGATGTCACGGGGCCGGAGAAAGAAAAACTCCACATCGTTCTCGCCGTCAGCGATGACAAGTTCCGCCGATTCTCGCTGCGCCCGGTAGCCGGCGTCGACGAGCAGCTGACTGGATGCCGTGGCCAGTGCCCCTTTGTTGGGCACTGCTAGTCGAAGCATCATAGCCCCCGTGTCACGGTTTTGGCACCGGCTGCGCACAGCAGGCCCACTGTTACAGCCTTGAGTATACGTCGGCCGGTGTGAGGCCCGCGGAAATCATCACCAACTGGCTCCAGTACAGCAGTTGCGACAACTCCTCCGCGACACGTTCGGACCCCTCGTACTCGGCCGACATCCAGGTTTCAGCAGCCTCTTCGAGCAGTTTCTTCCCGATATGGTGAATCCCTTTCTCAAGGGCGGCGACGCTACCCGATCCAGGCGTTCGTTCACGCCATTTTCCAGCCAGCTCCAGATACAGTTCATCGTACGTTTTCATCGCCGCGGAGACCCTGCCTTCCCACCGGTCACAAAAATGATCATTCTGGCCGCTGAAAGGATCTGTCCGCTGTCCGGGCTGTCCGGAATCCGGTAGGCCCGCGCTCGACAAGCACCACGACGGAGCTTCCCGCAGCCAGGAAGCCTCGTCCAGCCGGACGTGAACATATCGGGAGACCACCCAGATGGTAACGCACCACCGCCCCGAGCGGGCGGGGGCCAGCCCGGGAGCGGGCGCACGAATCCACCGCCCGATCACCACAACCCGCCGCCGGCCCCGATCCGCATGCGGTTTACTGAACGACTGTGTTCCATCCCGCGCTCGTCGCCACTGACCTCGACGGGACCCTGATCCGAACAGACGGCTCGGTCTCCGCTCGTACCCGAGCCGCGCTGCATCGGGTCAGCGGCGCCGGCGCGCTCGTCGTGTTCGTCACCGGCCGCCCGACACGGGTGATGGCCGAGATCGTGGCCCAGACCGGCGCGTCGGGCCTGGCAATCTGCGCTAACGGCGCAATCGCCTATGATCTGGACAGCCATCGCGTGGTCAGGCATCGCACGCTGGACGTCACCACCGCGCTGCGCCTGGCCACTGAAATCCGGGCTGCCATACCGGACGTGTCTTTCGCGGTGGAAAGCGGCAGCCAGTTCGGACGGGAACCAGCCTTCAGCACGATATGGCCCGATCCGCACGAACGTGTCGGGGATATAACCGAACTTCTCCTGACAATGCCCGCGACGAAGCTTCTGGTCCGCCGGGAGCTGTGTGAGACCATGCTGGCCAGCGCCCGGGCCACGATCGTAGGGATCGCGGGCTCGGCGGCCGAGGTCACCACCTCGAGTCACGATCTCGTCGAAATTGCCGGCGCGGGCGTCTCCAAGGGAGTCGCCCTGGCGGAGATCGCGGAACAGTACAACATGCCCGCGCGGAACACGATCGCTTTCGGTGACATGCCGAACGATCTACCGATGTTCGCCTGGGCCGGGCACGCTGTCGCGGTCGCCAACGCCCATCCAGACGTCCTCGCGGCGGCCGATGAGATCACCGCCTCCAACGACGCCGACGGTGTCGCCCACGTCATCGAACGCATCTTCCCCTGAGCTTGCCCATTGAAAAAGATCATTTCGATGGAGGCCAGGATGAGGTCATGGCCACATCTGCCACCACCTCGGCGGGGGGCGCTGGGATGGGCGGTGCCGCGGGCACCAGCCCAGGCGCCTCCCATCCACCGTCCCATGACATTGATCCCGATTTCCTGGCGCTGCCTCGCGCGGCGCTCGCGGACGCCGTGCTGCAGACCGCCCGCGACCTTGGCGTGACCCACGCCGACATCCGCATCGAACGGATCCGCGACGCGTCGTTGTCGTTCCGCGACGGCGGTCTGGAAAGCCGTGGCGACAGCCGGTCGGCCGGCTTCGCCGTCCGGGTCGTCCACGGTGGGACGTGGGGATTCGCCGCCAGCGTCGATCTCACCACCGACGAAGCGGTCCGGGTGACCAAGGAGGCCGTTGAACTCGCGCGGGTGGCCCGACCGCTCAACAGCGAACCGGTGGAGCTGGCCGACGAGCCCGTCTACACCGACGCGGTATGGGTGTCGGCCTACACGGTCGACCCGTTCACGATCGAAACCGCCGAGAAGATCGAACGGGTCGGCGGGCTGTGCCGCACGCTGCTGGCTGCCCCGGAGGTCGACCATGTCGACGGCCGGCTCGGGCAGGTGATGGAGAACAAGTTCTACGCGGACCTGGCCGGGACGACCACCACCCAACAACGGGTCAGAGTGATCTGCCAGCTCGAGGCGACCTGTGTCGATCGCGCCGCCGGCGGGTTCGAGACCATGCGCACGATCGCGCCGCCCGTCGGCCGCGGCTGGGAATGGCTGGTGGCGGGCACCGCCGCGGGCTGCTGGGACTGGGACGCTGAAATCGCGCTGATCCCGTCCCTGCTGGCGGAGAAGAGCCGGGCGCCTTCGGTGGAGGCAGGCCACTACGACCTGGTGATCGACCCGTCCAACCTGTGGCTGACCATCCACGAGTCGGTCGGCCACGCCACCGAGCTTGACCGTGCGCTTGGCTACGAAGCCGCGTACGCGGGCACCTCGTTCGCCACCCTCGACAAGATCATGTCATTGCGCTACGGCTCCCCCGCCATGCACGTCACCGGTGATCGCACCGCCCCGCACGGCCTGGCGACGATCGGCTACGACGACGAAGGCGTGCGGGCGGGCCAGTGGGACATCGTCCGCGCCGGAACCCTGGTCGGCTACCAGCTTGACCGTAGGATGGCCGCGCAGAACGCCGCCGCCCTGGGCACTGGTCGTTCCAACGGCTGCGCGTTCGCGGACTCCCCCGGGCACGTGCCGATCCAGCGGATGGCGAACGTGTCGCTGCAACCGGCACCGGGCGGGCCGTCCACGGACGAACTGATCTCCCGGGTGGAGCGCGGGATCTACGTGGTGGGCGACAAGAGCTGGTCGATCGACATGCAGCGGTACAACTTCCAGTTCACCGGCCAGCGCTTCTACGAGATCCGCGGTGGCCAGCTCGTCGGGCAGCTGCGCGACGTCGCCTACCAGGCGACCACCACCGACTTCTGGGGGTCGCTGGAAGCCGTGGGCGGCGAGGCGACCTATGTCCTGGGCGGCGCGTTCAACTGCGGCAAGGGCCAGCCCGGCCAGGTCGCCGCGGTGAGCCACGGCTGTCCGTCCGTGCTGTTGCGGGGCATCAACATCCTTAACACCCAGCGAGAGGCAGGCCGGTGAGCCCGCTGCGGTCCCACGAGGTCGTTGAACAGGCGCTGGCGTCGTCACAGGCCGACGGCTGCGTAGTGATTGCCGACGAGTCGAGCACGGTGAACCTTCGCTGGGCCAACAACACGCTGACCACCAACGGCGCGGCCCGGGATCGCTCCGTCACCGTGATCAGCGTGGTGGGCCGCGCGTTCGGGGTCCGCTCCGCGAGCGATGTCACCGATGGCGACGCCCTGACGAAGCTGCTGCGTTTGTCCGAGGCTGACGCCCGCGAGGCTGAAAACGCCGACGACTACGCCGAGCTGCTTGGTCCCGACGCCGGCAGCACCCAGGCGGGCTCGTCCGGCGGGACAGCGGCGGCCGCGCGCGCGGCGGCGGAGGCTGCGGCGACCTTCACCGACCCCGCGCAGCGCACCAGCACCGGTGTGTTCGCCGAGTTCGCCCGCGACCTCGGCGACGCCTTCGACGCGGCACGGGCCGACGGGCGCCGCCTGTTCGGCTTCGCTCAGCACGAGCTGACCACCACCTGGCTCGGCACCTCCGCGGGGCTCCGGCTACGCCACAGCCAGCCGTCCGGCTCCGTGGAATGGAACGCCAAGAGCGCAACGCCTGGCGGCTCGGTGTGGCATGGCCAGTCAACACACGATTTCACCGACGTGTCCGTGCCGGACACCGACGTCCTCCTGCGCCAGCGCCTGGCCTGGGCCGCGCGCTCGGTGGATCTGCCGGCCGGCCGCTATGAGACATTGCTGCCGCCGTCCGCCGTCGCGGACCTGCTCAGCTATGCCTACTGGTCGGCGGCTGGCCGCGACGCGGCCGAGGGACGCACGGTCTTCAGCCAGGCCGGCGGCGGGACCAGAATCGGTCAGCCACTCGGCCCGCCCGGCCTGCGCCTGTTCAGCGACCCGTTCGACCCGGAGCTGTCAGCGACACCGTTCGTCATCGCGACATCCTCATCCGCGACATCGAGTGTGTTCGACAACGGGCTGCCGCTGCGGCGCACCGACTGGATCACAGACGGCACGTTGACCGCGCTGCTCCAGACCCGAGCGTCGGCCCGCGCCAGCGCCCAGGCTGTGACCCCGTTCATCGACAACCTGACCCTCGATGGTGGTGGGACTGCCTCACTGGACGAGATGATCTCGAAAACCTCTCGTGGGCTGTTGCTGACCTGCCTGTGGTATATCCGCGAGGTCGACCCGCGGCTCCTCCTGCTGACCGGGCTCACCCGTGACGGCGTCTACCTGATCGAGGACGGTGAGGTCACCGGCACGGTGAACAACTTCCGCTTCAACGAGAGCCCGGTGGACCTGCTGGGCCGGCTTACCGAGGTGGGGACCACGGTCCGGACGCTTCCACGCGAATGGGCGGACTGGTTCACGCTTGCGCGGATGCCGGCTGTGCGCATCCCCGACTTCAACATGAGCTCGGTCAGCCCCGCCAGCTGACCGGGTGGCGAGCCCATGACGCGGGCCCAGTCAGGCCGCGCGGACGGCACCTACGGATATATCACCTGTGGATATATTCAGCCGGCCGCATACAGCCGGCGTCTACAGATAGGCGCCGCGACCGAACTGCTCTCCGGACTGGGAACCGCTCGGCAGCGCCCGCCGCCGCATCTCCTCCAGCTGGGCCCGCGCGGCCATCTGCTGGGCGAACAGCGCCGTCTGGATGCCGTGGAAGAGTCCTTCGAGCCAGCCGACGAGCTGGGCCTGAGCGATCCGGAGTTCGGCATCGCTCGGCGTCTGCGTCTCGTCAAAGGGGAGCGTGAGCCGGCCCAGCTCGTTCTGAAGATCAGGAGCAAGGCCGCTGGAGAGCTCATTGATCGAATTACGGTGGATCTCCCGGAGGCGGAGCCGGCTTGCTTCATCCAGCGGTGCCGCCCGCACCTCCTCCAGCAACTGTTTGATCATCGAGCCTATCCGCATAACCTTGTCCGGCTGGGACACCATCTCCATGAGCATGTTCGACTGGTCACCGTGACCGTCCCCGCCGCTGCCGCCGTCAGCGCCACCGCCGGGGACCGGGGGCGTGGCTGTGTCGCCACCGACATCAGCCGGCGCCATCCGTGAGCTGGCACCCGCCGTAGCGGCGTTCACAGCACCGTCCGGTCCAATGATCACAATCTGTGGGTCCGGTTGATCTGCCATGGGTCCATCCTGCCTGGTCGCTCCGGCAAACATGTAGGCAGGATGGAGATGAGTCCCGACCTGGCCACTTTCAGTGGTATTCGGAGTATTCCGAACCTGGCAGCGCCAGCAGGACCTTACCCACGTGCCCGAGAGCCTCGACGTGCCGGTGCGCGTCAGCGACCCGCTCAATCGGGAACACCCGATCGACGACCGGCATGATCGCCCCTGCCTCGACCGCCGGCCAGAGACGTTCGCGGACGGCCGCCACGATCGCCGCCTTCTGCGCCTCCGGCCGGCCACGCAATGACACCGCGTGCACGACGCCCCGTTTCGCCAGCAACATCCCGAGGTTCAGTTCACCTCTGCCGCCGCCCTGAAGCCCGATCACGACGAGCCGCCCCTCGACGGCCAACGCGGCCACGTTGCGAGCCAGGTAGGAAGCACCCATATTGTCAAGGATGACGTCCGCTCCGCGGCCGTCGGTGAACTCCTTCAGGCGGGCGACGAAGTCCTCGTCCCGGTAGGAAACAGCACAATCGGCTCCGAGCTCGCGGACCCGGGCGAGCTTCATCGGGCTGCCCGCGGTGGTCACAATGGTCGTCGACGGCCGGAGGGCCCGCGCCGCCTGGATCGCGAACGTGCCGATCCCCGACGCTCCGCCGTGCACGAGGAACACCTCACCGTCGCTCAGGCCGGCCAGCCCGAACACCGTCGAGCAGACGGTGGCGGCGACCTCGGGCAGCCCGGCCGCCGCCACCAGCGACACACCAGCCGGCACCGGCAGCACCTGGGCGGCGGGCACGTTGACCCTGGTCGCGTACCCACCGCCGGAAAGCAACGCGCAGACTTCGTCGTCAACCCGCCAGGCAGTCACGCCGTCACCAATCGCCGCGACCCGGCCGGAGCACTCCAGCCCGAGCACCTGGGAAGCGCCTGGCGGAGGCGGATAGAGACCTTGTCGTTGCAGTAGGTCAGCCCGGTTCACCGCGGAGGCGGCCACCTCAATGGCCACCTCACCCGGACCGGGGAGGGGCAGATCGGCCACCTCGGCCCAGGACATGACCTCAGGGCCACCTGGCGACATCGCTGTCACGGCATACACAGATACACGGTATCCGTGTGCCGCGGCGCTCCGGCACCACGCTCCGGCACCACGCTCAGGACGGGATCGCCAGCCGCAGATCACAGACACGCAGCAACAGATGGTAGGGGTCCGACGGCGAGCCGGAGAAAATCTTCAGTTTTCGGCACCACTCCCGAGCCGAGGCGTCCTCGACATGAATGATGAGGATGGGCGTGTGGGCTGGTCCCGCCGCATACGCGGCCTGCCGCAGAGCATCAGCCACGAGTACCCGGCCGACGCCGCGGTGGCGATCCGCGAGGTCGACACCAACCCTGGAAATGATCAATACCGGTGTCTGTCCGCCATCCCCCACCAGGCTGCCGCTGGACAGCGCGTAATAACCAGCGACATCGTCTCCAGAGCCCCGCCGGATGACCCGCACCCGGTTACGCCCGCTCCGCGCCGCGGCGAGTGCCTGTTCCCGCAACCAGGTCGTTGTCGGCAACGATCCGCAGTCGAACGCCGAACAGCGATGATGGGACGCAAGCGTTTCAATATCATTGAACCCGTGCGCGCCGCTGCCGTGCCCGGCTGTCTGCAGCAGGCTCGCAAGCCCCGCCGGCAGTCGCGGAGGCTTCGCAACCAGCGCGCCGAGGTTATCTTCCTGTTCGGTCGAGAGGCAGAAGAGCCGACGGTCCGCCAGGACGTCGGTCGCCGCCCTGGTGGCATGAGCGATCACGAAATCGGCGACCGGAATACCTGCCGCGTCGCTGGCCGCGGCCAACAGGCGCCAGACGCGTCCGTTCTCGCCGGTACCGACAGGATCAATCTTCACCATCGACATCCGTGAACCTCCAGCACCCCATGGCATTACTCTATGAACCTAAATACTCTACCCAAAGTAACAGGCGGCGAATCATCCCAACACCCGGCGGAACCGGTAAGAGCGACCGGCAATAGGGGTGTGGGTCAAAGAGCGGGGCTGGGGTGCGTGCATCGCGAGGCGGCGGAGGGAGCCACTGGAGGTGGTGGGTGGCGACCGACGAGCCGGCGTACCCGTGCGTCGCGCGGCGATGGACGCGCGGCGATGGACGCGCAGCGATGGATGGGGAGCGGATGGATGGGGAGCGGATGGATGGGGAGCGATGACGCGAGGTGCGCAGCCCAGTCCCGCGATAGCCCCGGCGCTGCCGCGTCCCTGTTGCCGGTCGTCGGCTCTTACGCCGCGGGAAACCCAGGCCACAACCAGCTCAGGGGCCGAGGCCCGTACGAGATACCGAGGGCATCCCGTACGGGCACGCATGCCGGCTCGGGTTCGGGCTCCGCCGGAGCGGGTGTGGTGTACGGCGACGGCTCGTGCGGCGCGGGCGGGAGGTCCGGGGCGTCCGGCAGCAGGGGGCCCGGATCGTCCGGAACGGGAACGTCCGGATCAAGCGGGGGTGGTGTGCCAGGCTGGTGGGGACGAACGGCCTGCTTGGGCTGAACGTTAACGCGCGGCGCAACCATATGCGCGGGAGTACCCTGGTCGGCGGTGTGGGGAAACATCACCATTGAGATCCAGCAACGACCGCGACCCACTTGTCAGGACCCCGCTCACCGCGGCGGCGGACGAGCGTGCGCTGCACGCAACTACATGCAGTAAACAGTTAGTCGTGGCAAGCAGCTCTACGCAAGAAAAACTTTGATCTTGTTATGTTGTCGGATTGTCAAGTTACGCCAACCCGATCGAGACCGCACCCTGGCAGTCAGACATACTTCGACTGCGTTGCCTGCGGGGCTACCCCTCGATCATCATCGAACCGCCGGGAACGCGTCGGCCATCGGACGAGCTACGGGAGCACTCCGGTTGGAACGGGACAACTACACCGATGGTGACAGGTCCGCCAGCTCGGAAGCGGAGTTCCACGTCTTCTTCGAACAGCATCATCGCCAGCTCGCGCGGCTCGCCTACCTGCTGACCAACGATCACGACGCGGCTGACGACATCACCGCCGACGCGTTCACCGCGGCCTGGCGGCACTGGGCCAGGGTGCGACAGGTGGACAATCCCCTGGCATACATGCGCCGTACCGTCGCGAACATGGCAACCAGCCGGCTGCGGCGGATCATGCGCGAACGGCGCGGTCTGGGGATGCTCGGCAACATGGCCGAGACCAACAGCGTCGACACCGATGTACCGGCCGTCGTCGATGTCCGGGCCGCGTTGATGTCGCTTCCCGCTCGCAAACGGGAATGCGTGGTGCTCCGTTACGCATTCGACCTGTCGGAGCATGAGACCGCGCGCACCCTGGGAATATCCGTCGGCACGGTCAAGAGCCAGACGTCCAAGGGCGCGGGCGAGCTGGAACGGCTACTGGCCGCAAGCGCCCATGAGACCGCGTGGGTGGCGTCGTCCCCACCGGTGGCCACCCCCCCGGCCAGAGGAGGGACGAAAACAGGCGCGCGCAAGGGGCTGTCGCGCCCGCGGCGAGACGTTGACCCACCGGCGCGATTGCGGGGAGGAGAAGCCACGTGACAGGCGCCCGTCGTAGGCACGGTGGCAGCCGCGCCCACATCGAGGCTGAGTCGTGGCTGCCGGCCGCGCTGGCCAGAGCGGCGTTGACGCACGAGCCGAACACCGCCGAAATCCGCGGACGCATGGCCAGGGCGGCTGGCGGCGCGCCAGCACCAGGCGATCGCGCCTGTGCTCCCCACGCCAGCCGGCAACGCGCGCGCTCAGCGCCACGCGGCGGCCAGCGATCGAGGCTGAGCCGTTCCGCGTGGCCATTTCCGCGCCGCCCAACAATGATCGTCATCGGCATGGCCACCGGCATGCTGAGCATCGCCGCGATCACCTTGATCGGTGTACGGGCCATCCCACCGTTCGACGACCGCCGGCCCATCACCGCGATAGCGGTACCAGCGCCCTCGACCTCGGCATCGCCCCACTCCCCGGCCCTGCCAGCATCACCCACGAACTCCCCCCTGGACGGGCCGGACCAGGCCGAACCGGCCGCGGCGCCACTCGCGACAAATACCACAACGCCCGCGACACCCCGAGCCACGGCAACAACATCGATCATCAACGATCAACAGATAGCAATCTCCTCATTCGCAATTCCAGCACAAACAATCATCCTTCCATTGCGAAATTGTAGGGATTGGGTACTCTACGGGCTCGGGAACACTTTCCCCGTCCGGGAACAAGCGCGCGCGGACCTTCGCAACCCCCTCATCGGCCAGCTCGGCATTGTCGGGGCCAGCCCGACGGCGGTGACCGGAACGAGGGGCCGTTTCGACTGGAGCGGCGGCAGGCCGCAGGCGACCGGCAGGGATTACACCGGCCGCCTGGCCGTACCGGCTTCCGGTGAGCTCAAGCTGACCGTCTCGCTGGCGGCGGCCGCGGACGGCCACTTGGACCTGTATCTCGGCACCCTCGGAGTCCGCGGCGAGGTCCAAGCCACCCTCGACGGACAGCCCAGCCCCCCGGCGTCGTTGGTGGCGCCCCAGGCGGGCCGCTGGGCCGACACGGTTGTCCGGATCAGCTTCGGCGCTGTCACCGGGCCGCGCAGCCTGACGGTCACGGTGTCGGCCGCGGCCGGAGACAGGGACGGTGATGGCCAGTTCCCGGGGTTCCAACACGACGGCGGGACCTCGTCCCGGTGGCCGCCAGGAGCGGTGTCCTCGGGACAGATCTCACTTGCCGCGGCCGTACTCCTCGAGGATTAAGAGCGCCCGGCAATAGGGGTGTGGATCAAGGAGTGGGGCTGGGGTGCGTGC
>NZ_CAKJTL010000034.1:14218-25584 GCF_917627385.1 Protofrankia sp. CiT1 | reverse complement strand
ACCGGACCCTCTTCGAACACGTCGTCGACTCGCTGGTCCACGGGTCCGGCCACGAGCGGACGCCCCTGTTGCCGGGCGGTCCAAACCGCCGTGGCCGAACGGCCCTCCCACAACCGCAAAGAGATGTTCCGGACGCGGCAACCATCCAGCGAGCTGGAGCGACTGGACATGTGAACGTACGGATAGTTCGTCCCTGGGGATCTTCATGATCGACCAGAACGCCGTTTCGTGCGTTTCGGCCTGCTCGTTCCTCGCTAACCCCCCCCAGCCGGGGCGGGCAGGCCGCCCCACCGGGCACGGACCGGAGGTAGCGTCACAAGTGTGCGCCGAGTCCTCTTCTCACCCTCGTGGCTGTTCCGCCATGCGCTCGCCCTCTTCCTGATCGGCCTTTTCGCCCGACTCGGCTGGTGGCAGTGGGAGAAGGGGCAGTCCGCACGCGGTACGCTGCAGAATCTCTTCTACGGAGTAGAGTGGCCGATCTTCGCTGCCGCCGTAGTCTTCGGCTGGTGGCAGATGCTGCGTGAGGAACTTCACCCGACGCCGACGCCAGCACCGGAAACCGAACCAAGCAGCGCGCCCCCACTGGGAGCGGATGGCGTGGCTCGCGCCGATGCCTACCGGCTCACCATCGGCGACCTGACCGAGAGCACCATCGAGGACGAGGAGGATGAAGCGGAGTTGGCCTCGTACAACCGTTATCTTGCCACGCTGCACGAGCGGGACGCGTCATCAGGGCCGAGGACGCGGTGACCAGCCCGGCCGATGACACCGCGCTCGATGCCCTCCGGGCTTCGCCCACGTTGCCGGCAGCCAGCGGCCGGACAGGGCGTTACAGCGAGCAGGCGATCCGTGGCGCACTGCTGCGTTTCCGGGTACTGGCATACGTGGTGGGCGTGGGGCTGATCGCCCTCGTGCTGATCGGCGTGCCGCTGAAGTACCTGGCGGGCACGCCGGTCGTGGCCGAAACCGTGGGTCCGCTACACGGGTTCCTGTTCATGCTTTATCTTGCCCTGACCGTGGACCTGGCATCGCGCTGCCGGTTTCGCCCCGTCCACACTCTTGCGATCATGATTGCGGGAACCGTGCCGTTCCTGTCGTTCGTGGCCGAGCGAAAAGTCACCCGGCAGGTACTGGGACGCGCAACCAGCTGAGTTGACGGCCAGCTGCTTTGCCCCGGATCATCCGGTCCGGCGGTGAATCCGGGGTCAGCCCACGGCACCGGAGATGGTCAGGATGGGCCCGGAAGGGCCCATCAGGAAGGGCACGGCCAGCCGGGGCCACGGTCAGGAACAGGCGGCGTTGGAAAAACCCGCGGCCGCGCCCACAACCTGGTTGTCACAGCCGACCACGTTCCCGACGTCCTTGTCATGGAGGTAGATTCCGAAGCCGGTCGCGTTCACCACGAGCGTGTTGTTCCGGATGATGTTGCGGCGGCCCCAGCCCTCCTTCACCACGTGTTCCTGGATGCCGTCCTTGAGCGCCCCGCCGCCCTTGCCCGTGTTCTTCTCGACGATCCACCCGTTACCCTTGAGGTCAATCCACGAGTCACCGCCGTCATCGGTCATCCTGTCGCTGGACAGCACGTTCCCCGAGATAAGACCGCCGGTACTTCCTTCTTTGACGTCGATGTTCTCGGCGGTCGTTCCAGCGATGTTGTTGCCGATGATGAAGTTACGGTCACTGGCGTCCGGGTTACAGTTCGAAATCTTGCACCAGTTGTTGTTCGCGCTGCCGATGTAGATACCCTCACCGAACTTCGCGGACCGGTGTCCGGTGTCGCGCACGGTGTTTCCGGTCACCAGGTTGTCCGAACTGGAGTCACGCAGGTGGATGGCCTCGTCCCCGATAGCGCTGACGCCCAGCCCAGCGATGACGCTGTGCTGGGTGGCATCCGCCATCACGCCCTTCTTGCCATTGCGGACGCTGAAACCGACCAGCCGAACGAAAGAAGCATGATCAAGATGCAGAACGTAGTCGGCGTCATCCCCGCCGTCCAGCACCGCGCTGGTCGAACCGCACAGCCAGATCGGCGCACCCTCGGTACCGGCCTTGGTGACGACGAACTCGCCGGTATACGTCCCGTCGGCCATCCGGATGACAGCGCCTGGGCTCGCCGAGGCCAGCGCGCTCTCGAGGCCGGCGGCGTCGTGGACGGTGGGAGCGCCCGGCGGGCAGACAGCCTGCTGCGCCTGGCCGGAGAGCCCGACCCCGTCCGCCAGCGCGGTGGGCGCCTCCGGCACGACCGATTTCGCATCGTCACCATGACAGGAGGCGGTCGCCGTGGCGATCGCTACGGCCGCGGTGGCCGTAGCAAACAGCCACAACCGCCCCTGGCGTATGGCGACAGGCGTCACTCCGGGTCCTTTCGCCCATGACGGTCGCGACTCCGGCCATTGTTGTAGGAAATCATTGCCCGAGCCGGCCCGACGGCGTCGAGTTTGACCACTGACACGCCTTCGTCACTGACTATGGTCGTGGTGTCCTCATCAACGGCATTCGGATAGCCCTGCGGTTCAGCTGGGTGAGCGTTCCACTGCGGGAATCGGTCAGCTGATGGAGCGAGCTCCGGCCGGATCGCCGGCTGGAAGTCGTCGTCGTAACCATGAGCGTTCCCATAAAAATTCCCGTGCCCATGCCCATGCCCGTTCAACGGGTCGTCCTGGTACCCCTGGATCCGGTCACGCTGAAACCGCACGTCCATGGTCGGGTTGTCATCCTGGCTGAACGGGGAATGCGCCCGCTCCGGTATCCGGCGCTGGAACGTCTCCGTCGGGCCGTCCAGCGGTGTCCGCAGGGCCGCGGGCACCAGCGCGGCGCCGGGATCGGCGGCGGGGGTACCAGGAGCGAACCAGGGCGCGTCGGCGGGCCGGGGCTGGCTGCCCCCCGGCCGCTGCTCCGCGGCCGCTCCGCGGTGGCTCGGCGCACGGGGCCCGGCCTGCCCCGGAACCATGGGCATCCGTTCGGAATCGGCCGAAACCGGCGGCGAAGCGGACAGCATGGCAGCTGCTGCCCCAACGGGCACCGCCGCTTCCTTGACGCCAACGGCTGCCAATGCGGATCTCTTCGGATCACTCACCTTGTTCATCCGCTGCACGAGTAGATCCGACTCGGGATAGGGATGCTCCGCCGCCCGCTTGCGCCAGCGGCGCCGGATGCGCCAGCCCAGAATCGGCAGCAGCGCCATGAAGGACCAGACAAACAACGCGGGGTGCCGCTCGAAGATTGAATACCAGGGCCGCTCGACCCGTGGAATCCAGTTCGAGACATCGTTACCGGTAAGGGCAGCGCCGGTGATCCCAGTAGCTTTGTTGATGTCCACCGCACGCCAGCCTCGGCCGGACAGCGTGTTGTTACCTATCGTCGTCCCGTCGGCCTGGCCCCGGATCGAGACAGCGAACTCAGTCGCCCCCGATATCGTGTTCCGGCTGATGATGTTCGTCGGCGCGTCCTGGGTGATGATCCCCATCCGGCCGTCGGACAACTTGTTAGTTGTGATCGCCGTCCGCTTGGCGTCCGGTCCTACCTGTATCGCGGACTCGGTGACACCGCTGACCGTGTTGTCGACGATCTGGGTGCCGTTCGCGCCACTTTTGATGACGATTCCCACCGTACTGCCCGCGACCGTGTTACCGCGGACGGAAGCATCCTCACCGCCGAGGACGCGAATGCCGTAGCGGCCGTTGTCGGTCAGTTTGTTGGCCTCGATGACGGTGCCCTTGACCTGATTGATCTGTACCCCGGTGGCGGTGGCGACAAGGCCGATGCCGCGGCCGTCCAAGGTGATGCCGTCACCGCTGTTGCCGGAGATCGTGCTGCGCATCACCCGGGAGCCTGACGCACGGTCGATGGTGATGCCGTCACCGTGGTTCGCGATGGCGGTACTGCCGGAGATGAGGGTGCTGACCGCGTCCCGGTGAACGGCAAGACCGGCCCGGTCGTTGCCCTCCAGCCGGACATTGATCATCTGAATGCCCTCACTACCGGAGATATAGGCACCCCAGACATTGTTGATGAATGTGGAGTTGGCCGCTCCGCCGGTGCTGGGCTGCCCCTTGCTGCCCGTCCAGGCGAGTCCACCGGTACGGCCGTTCCAGAAGCCGAGGTTGGCCACGCGCGCATTACGCACGACAAGCTCGCCACCCATCGTGCGGATGTAGCCACGCCCGTCAACCGGATTGAGATCGGGCTTGAGCTCCTTGACATCCCAGGAGATGACATTCATCGGCTGCTGAGGGTTTCCATTGATCTCAATGGCACCACGCCAACTGGTCAGCGCCACGAACCCCGCCGCGCTGCTGGCGAGCCGCAGCGTCCCAAAGCGCTGGTCGATGATGAAGCGCGCGTTCGGCCCGACGACGATGCTGGTCAGCTCAAGCAGTGCGCCGTCGACGTCCTTGCGCATGCCACCAGCCGCAACGACGTCCTCGACCGTGTAGGGAGCCGGGCGGCCCGGCAGCAGCAGGGTGGGCAGGCTGCCCTGGGTCTGCACGATGGACGGCGCCTTCAGCACGCCGAACTTCGCGAACATCGACCGCAGCCGGAGGTCCTCGGTATCGACCAGGTTGGACTGTTGCTTGGCATCCGCGGAGGTGACCGGCGGCAGCGGTGGCAGCGGCGCCGCTGCCGCGGTGCCCACAACGCCAGGAGCGAACGCAAGACCTGAGACTAGCGCCATAACCATCCCGACGAGCGCGCTACCGGCTCGCGCGTGCGCGCCGTGCCGCGGGCGGCGACGGGCATCGGGCAGCAAACGCCGAGCAGCGGAGAGTCCGGACATCGGGGTGATCATGAAACTCCGATCATTTTTGACTCATCCGAACAGACGCGTCCGACTGCCCCTCGCCGCCGATCAGGTCGGCGCGGCGGGTCAGCCAGCCCTGCTTGTTCATGGAGATGAACGCCCATGTCTTGATCGGAAGGGCGACAATTACGATCATCAAAACAACTACCGGGAGGATGAAGATGTCCCGCGGATGCTCCCGCAGGTGCGAGAACCCACGGACGGCACGTCCACCCAGGAGCCAGGCGATGGCAATCAGCGGAGCGTTCGCCTGCGGGCGCGCTATCCAGAACCCGAGGTAGGTCATGGCCACCCCCATGGTGACCGGGGTCAGCAGGATCTGCAGAACGCTGATCTGGCAGATCAGCGGCTGCCGGAACAGCCAGCCCTTGTAGATGGCCGTGAGATAGCAGCGGTAGGAGTTACGGCTCCACCGCACCCGCTGTTTGATGAACGGCTTCAGCCCGTCCGGGAACATCGAAATCGCGCGGGCCGAATCCTGGTGCATGGTCTTGTAACCGGATGCCAGGGTGAGCCAGGTGAGGCGGCCGTCGTCCCCGGCGATACAGCGCCGGCCCAGGAAGAACTCGTTCTCCAGATTGTGGAGCACGGGGAGAATGGCCTCGCGGCGGTAAGCCGCCGTCCGGCCGGACAGACAGGCCACGGCCCCGGCTCTGCCCTGCGCCGGCACGTAGTCGAGGTAACGGATGTCGACCAGCCAGTTCGCTACCCTGCGCCAGACACTGGTACGCGCATTGTAGACGCTCTGGCGGGTACCGACCCCGCCGACCTTGGGATCGACGAAGGGCATCTGGACGGCGGCGAGCAGGCCCGGCTCCCAGGCGGTGTCGGAGTCGCAGAGCACCACGATCTCCTTGGTAGCCGCGGAGATACCGACGCCCAGCGCTGATCGTTTCCCCTCGTGCACGAACGGGATCACCCGCATGACCGGATTGTCGCGGGCGTGTCTGGTCAGTCGCCTGATGAGCTCGGTGTCCTCGACGTCTGGAACAATAATGATCTCATCGGGATCCTGGTCGAGCCACGTCTTGAGACAACGCTCAATGACGTCAGGGTCCTCCCGGAAGGAGGGGACGACGACGGACGTCGAGGCGCGGAAGTCGTTCTCGGTCGGCTTGTAGCGAGAAGACAATACCCGTCGGAACAACCACACCGACCACGAGATCACTCCAGCGATCCCGAGAGGAACAAGCCCCCAGTACGATCCGATGCGGTCGATCACGGAACTGAGCGCGTCCATTGCCTAACGGTTTCCCTCCGGAGGCTTGCCGAAAGACCTACCCGAGAAAGTAGATGTCCGCCGGCCCGCCCTCATCATGTCGGCCAAAAGAATGGTCGTCAGGTGTGCGGGCCAAACAACCCCCACCCCCCATAGCAGTGCTGGAAGGACGCTAGCAGTGTGATGCAAATCGCAGACACACCGGGGGTCTCGTTGCTACCGAACGCACTTGCCCTGCTACAAAAAACGCCGATCACGTTGAGTAGTTTTACTTTAGCTCCATCAGATGCAAGCATAATCTTTCTTCTCCGCGGCACATGACCCGGACTTGCCTAACGTTAACGGATCATGTCGAATCCGCGACACTCAAAGTAACATTACTGCCAGGTGGGGGTTTACGTTTTATCATGGAAGAGACAACAGTTGTTAGTCCGTTGAGAATTTCTGTAATCGGGACCGGCTACCTGGGCGCGACCCACGCGGTCTGCATGGCAGAGCTCGGGTTCGAGGTCATCGGTGTTGATGTTGACCCAAACAAGATCGCGCGTCTCGCCGCTGGTGAAGTGCCCTTCTTCGAGCCGGGGCTGGAGGAGCTGCTCCGGAAGAACCTGGAGTCCGGCCGACTGTCATTCACGACCTCCCTCGCCGAAGCCGCCGCCGGAGCTGACGTCCACTTCATCTGTGTCGGGACACCGCAGCACCCCGGCTCGAACTCGGCGGACATGCGCTACGTCGACTCCGCTGTCAGCGGGCTGATCGCGGGCGGGCTTCGCCCCGGTTCGCTGGTCGTGGGCAAGTCCACGGTCCCGGCCGGAACCGCTGCCCGTCTCGCCGACTGGCTGGCCGCCGAGGCGCCCGGGGTCGAGCTCGCCTGGAACCCCGAGTTCCTGCGGGAAGGCTTCGCGGTCGACGACACCCTGCGCCCGGACCGGCTCGTCTTCGGCGTGACAGCCGACGGCACGGCCGAGGCGACGCTGCGCCGGGTCTACGGATCGGTACTCGAGGCCGGGACTCCCCTCGTCGTCGTCGACTACCCGACCGCCGAGCTCGTCAAGGTCGCGGCCAACGCCTTCCTCGCCACCAAGATCTCTTTCATCAACGCCATGGCCGAAGTCTGCGAGGTCACCGGGGCCGACGTCACCCACCTGGCCAAAGCCATCTCCTACGACACCCGGATCGGCGGCCGCTTCCTGCACGCCGGCCTCGGCTTCGGCGGCGGCTGCCTGCCCAAGGACATCCGTGCCTTCCAGGCGCGCGCGACCGAACTCGGCGCGGGCGAGTCGGTGAAGTTCCTGGCCGAAGTGGATGCCATCAACCTGCGGCGGCGCAGTCACACCGTCGCGCTCGCCACCAGGCTCCTGGGCGGTGACGTCACCGGCAAGAAGGTCGCGGTCCTCGGCGCGGCCTTCAAGCCCAACTCCGACGACATCCGTGACTCCCCGGCCCTCGCCGTGGCCAGCGCCCTGCGCCAGGCTGGCGCAACCGTCACGGTGCACGACCCGGCCGCCATCGAAAACGCCCGGCGCGCCTACCCTGATCTCACGTACGCCGACAGCGCCGTGGATGCCGCGACCGACGCGGACATCGTCCTGCACCTCACCGAATGGATGGAGTTCCGCGAGCTCGACCCGGCCGCGCTGACCGCGGTCGTCTCGGCCCGCGTCATCATCGACGGTCGTAACACCCTCAGCCCCGTCCAGTGGCGTGCCGCCGGGTGGGACTACCACGCGCTCGGCCGGCCGTAGGCTCGCTCCGCCCCAGCCCGTTTCGGCGGGCCTGTCGGCACCAGCCGGAGCACCCTGCGATGACCGCAACGGCGCTCCGGCCTGGCTGCCCGGCAGGCAGGGCGCGACGCCCGCGCCCGCCGTGAGATACCTGCCCGGCTCCCGACCAGCCGCGGTCCGCGCCGCGGATTCTCACCCGGTGCCGTGGACACCATGGCGGCAAGCTGCACAGTTCTGTTCCGATCTGTTCCGATCTGTTCCGACCGACGATCCGGGGCACCCGGGTATCACGCGGCGATGCCTGGAAAACGATAACGCGAGCCGCGCGCCCCAGCCCCGCAATACCGCATCCCCCTGTTGCCGGTCGCGCGCATAAAAATCCCAGCTCGGCGTGCTGAGATCGCCGCCCAGCAGGCAGCCCCCGCGACCCGATATCCGATGAGTTCGCCGTACTGGTATAATTGGTAAAATAATTCCGGAATTAGAGCGCCCGGCAACAGGGACGTGGATCAAAGAGCGGGGTTGGGGTGCGTGCATCGCGAGACGGCGGAGGGATGCGCCGGAGGTATTGGGCGCCGACCGACGAGGCGGGGTATCCGGACATCACGCGGCGATGCCTGGAAAACGATAACGCGAGCCGCGCGCCCCAGCCCCGCAATACCGCATCCCCCATTACCAGTCGCCCTTAATTGTGAGTTCAGTGGCGGACCGCCGGGGGTCGACAAATGAACGACAAGAACGGATTTTGCCAGCCTGGAACATCTGCTCCGCCAGCCGGCCAGTCCGCTGACAGCACGATCGTTCTTCCGTCGGCACCGGCCCGGACCCGACGGGCCGTCCTCGGTTCGGCACTCGGTCTGCTGGGCGTGGCCGCGACAGGCTGCTCGAAACCCAAGCACCCCTTCGACCCGGCCAGCGAGACCCTCCCGCCAGACCCCTCAGTGACGCCGAGCGCGAGCGCGGCAGCGCGGTTCCTGGACACTGGCGCGGCGGACTTCTTCGGCAAGGGCCTCATTCCGCAGCAACGCGCGACTTTCGGCCTGGACCGGGCGCAGATACTGCCCTCCGACGACCCCCGCTTCCAGCAGATCGTCCGGGTCTCACTACCAGCGGGCGACACGTTCAACGATCCCAAGGCCCAGGTTTACAACGACGGCAACACCTACGGTGGCAGCCAGCTCTTCGTCGCCATGGAGGGCCGGCCGACCTTCGAAATGTACCTGCGCTATTATGTGCGCTTCCCACATGATTTCGATTTCAGAAAAGGGGGGAAGCTCCCCGGGTTCTACGGAGTCATCTACAACAAAGGAAACGATCAACGTACTGACTCCGACCGGAGCGGTTTCGCCAGCCGGTTCGCCTGGCGCAAGGAAGGCGAAGGGATCGTCTACTCGAACACCGCCCGCCCAGACGCACCGGTCAAAGTTTCCGGCAAGAAGTCATGGACATGGGAGCTTAACAAGTGGATCTGTGTCGAGCAGGGTGTCCGCATGAACTTCGAGACATTCTCTCAGGGGCTGCTGGACGTCTGGATCGACAACAAGGAAACCGTCAAAGAACACGGCTATAATCCACGTATTTCCGACAAGGTCCGCATCGGCGGCATCATGTTCTCGGCCGTGTACGGCGGCGGAGACCGGTCGTTCGCGCCCGAGACGGGCACCACCATCGACTTCGCCGCCTTCGCCATAGGTGAGCAGCGAGTGGGCCCGCTGCCCGAGGCCGCACGCTGACCAGGCTCTTTCAGAGCGCACGGCGTGCCGTAGCACTACACAGAGCGACAACCACGATAGAACCTCCTCCATCGGCATGTGAATGATCCATGGTCCTGGAGGTGTCATGTTCCCGGTCGGTGCGTTCCGCCCCGAGACGATCAAACTCACGGTTCGCGGAGTAAGAGCGCCCGGCAATAGGGGCGTGGATCAAGGAGCGGGGCTGGGGTGCGTACATCGCAAGGCGGCGGAGGGAGTCACCCTGGTCCTTGGGGTGTCGACCGACGACAACGCGGCGAGGTGCGTGCCCCAGCCCCGCGACGCCGCGTCCCTATTGCCGGGCGCTCTAAGAGCGCCCGGCAATACAGTCCTGCTGCCGGAGCCGCTCAAGCTCGGCGGACGCAGGCTCGCCCAGAGTTTCACACTGGCGCTGGGCCTCCTGCTCTCGTCCATGGCCGTCTCCTGGGGCTCGCCCGCGATCGCCGAAACCCGGCGGGCAGCTACCCCGCTGTCCGCGACGCACTGGTATGCGCTCCCCACCGCCGCCAACGGCTGCCACCTCAACCTGCGGTCCGGCCCGGCAACTGACTACCAGCTCCTGATCCGCCTCTCCAGTTGCGAGAACGGACCCTGGTGCTGGTACCAGAGCCCGGACTGCGCCCACGCAACTGTGGACGAGGTGATCGCTGGGCGCTACAGCTGCCTCGACGAACAACGACGGAGAGTCACATCAAATCGCTGGACAGTTGTGGCACTGACCAACTCCAGATGGGCATATGTTGCTTCTCGCTGCGGGTCGACACGCCAGCTGTGACCCCTGGTGACGAGGTGCTGGATTCCAGGGGCCGCCAAACACGCGAAGGAATCACGATCGCAGTCGTTGACCGCCAAGGAGCCCTTTCATTCACCAGTGGTGGACAAAATGCTACAAATATGGCTGCCGGCTGCTTGTCGACCACCTCCGACAATGGCGGGACAGGCGGCGCCGGCGAGCCAGAATTCGCCGTCCGGCGCACCGGGCCGGACGGCGAATAGCGCCCTTTTCCACGCGCTCGGCGAGCCAACCGGCCTGGATACGACAGAAAACCGCCCTGGTACGGACAAAACATCCGCGGGGCACGTCGATGAGGTCTCTTTCGGACGCGGTCGAGCCGTCCATGCCTCAGCGAAGCGGTCGGCCATGACAGGGGAACGCCCCTCGGGGCTGCCACCCCGGCAGGTGATCCGACGGTCAGCGCCGTGGCGCCCGAGCAGAGCGGATCACGAGTCCTGGCTGGCATTCCGCCAGATGCGAGTCGAACCCCTGCAGGTCCTGCCAGGTGGCATGACAGATCCGGCAATGTGTGGCGTCCGGTTCGGTCCACCGGGCGCTACAGCCACCGCATGATGCCGGCGCTGGTACATCACGGCTCCTGGCTGTCTGGCCGGCATTGCGGATCGGCAGTGGCAGCATCGGCTGAGCACGCCGCGGCGTGCGGGTTGACGGGGTTTGGCGTCGGATCGGCACCCGGTCATCCTGTCGCAGAAGGTGACAACCGTCGCGCAACCTTTTCCGACGGGCGCGGCAACGAGACTCAACGCCCCCCATCAGTTCTCTCCGTACAAAAATGACTACAAAGCGACATCATCACAGGAAACTCGCGTGCCCGGCGGGCCGCCCGGCATAGCCGACGACCGGCTGCGTCCGCGACGCACACCAGTCCGCCGACACACCAGTCCGCCGACACACCAGTCCGCCGACGCAGCCGAACATGACCCGGCTCCCAAGCGGGCGGCCTCCAGGCGGCTGCTCGTCAACATGGCCACCAGGCTCACCACGGGCACTCACCACGGCAGCGGCGCCAGCGCGGGTCAGCCATTCCCACGGGCCAGCTCCACCGCGCTGCCGATATACTGCCGCCGCCCGTCCC
>NZ_CAKJTL010000034.1:0-13843 GCF_917627385.1 Protofrankia sp. CiT1 | reverse complement strand
TGACCTGGTAGATGAAAATATCACCGCCCTGCACCTCTCCACTCATATCGAATTTGATTTTCTTCGTTATGCCTTCAAACTCGAAATCCCTGATAAATTTCGGATCACCGAAGGTGTGGGCGACAGATTGGCGGCTCACCTTTCCGCGCAGGCGCTTCAGGACGTCGATGACGACCCTGGTGGCATCGAAGGCGTCGGCGGCGTAGAAGTCCGGCTGCGCACCTGAAGAAATCTTTTCATACACGTCGACGAACTGTTGCACCGCCTGGCTCCGCGGTTCGATCTCGGCGACTTCGCGACACGGGCAGGTAAGATAAACGCCTTCAGCACCGTCCCCGCCCACTCCCGTGAGCAGCAGATCACTGTTACTCCCGTCACCACTCATTATCGTGCCCGTGAATTTCCGCTGCCGGAGAATCTTGATTATCTCGACGAACTCCGACGTATAACCGGCGTAGTACACCAGGTTATACGAACTGAGATCCGTGAGAAGCTTCGCGTAGTCAGTGCCCGGGGCAGCCGCCCGGGTGGTCACGGTGACAGGCAAATTCTTTTGCTGCTGGATCCGGTTGAGCTGTTTCACCAGCTCATCAGCGAGACCCCTACCGTATGAGTTGCTGCTATCGAAGAGCACCAGAACGCCACGAGGGCTGAGTTTCGAAATCATGTACTTCGCGCTCTGGGGCCCCTGCACCGTGTCCGGGGAAACTGTCCGGAAGAAGGTACTCACCGGGCCCACGCCCAGCGAGGTCAGCCCGGGCCCGGTCGCCGACGGGCTCACTGCTACAAGACCGGCGCCGGAGTAACTCAATATGCTCTTCTCCGCCGGCCCGGAGAAGGTGGGGCCGATGACGGCCACCACACTATGATCGTCAATGAGTTCCCGGGCTGCGCCAGCACCCTTATCCGCCAAACCCTGATCGTCCGACTCCTTCATCGTCAACCTGAAGGGGAGATCAGGGTCCTGGTTCGCAAGCTCGACAGCCGTCCGGGCGCCCAGGAGGGAGCTGCGGCCGAGTGCCGCGTTCCCACCGGTCAGCGTCCCCTGGAAACCAATCACGTACGTGGGTTTCACGACCGAGTGTGGGTGGGGCGGGTTGTAGGCCCATATGATGGCCACCGCCAGCGCGCCCGCGCCGACCGCCGCGAGAAGACGGGACCGCCGCCGGTGAAGGAGCCGGCCGAGCCCGCCATTACGCGTGCCTTCCTTCTTACCCTTTTCCTGGTCCGGCTGGTGACGAGCCGGTGGGACCGGAATCGGCCGCGGCGCGTTCTCATCCGGAACAGTCGTGTTGTTCATGGTCGAAATCGGCGTATTCGTGCCGGTGGATAGGATCCGCGGGGGCAGGACCGAGACGGTCGTTTCAGCTGCCGCCGCGGCGAGGCTGAGCAGCCGCTTGAGTATCGCGGCCAGCTCCGTCCCACGGACTTGGCCGCGACGAATCTCGGTCAGGATGTCTTCCAGTTCCTGTTCCGACGCATGTTTGCTCAACAACTCGACGAGCACGTCCGTCGCCGACGGCCGGCGCTGGGGATCTTTGTCCATCGCTTTCGCGACAAGCGGGCGCAGCCTGCTGTCCAAACCCTCGAAATCCGGCTCGTCGTGCACGGCCCGGTAAAGCATCACATCGGGCCTGCCGTCCCCATGCGGCCGCCGGCCGGTGCCCGCATAGGCAATCATGCCGCCCCAGGCAAAGACATCCGCTGCCGGAGTGACGCTGTTATAACGCCTGATCTGCTCCGGTGCCATGAACGCAGGTGTCCCGAACACACCTGTCTGGGTGGCCGCGGTCGTGGCGTCGACAGCACGTGCAACCCCGAAGTCAATGATCCTCGGGCCGAGCGGGGACAGCAACACGTTCGACGGCTTGAGATCACAGTGCACGATGCCGGCATCGTGAATCACGATCATCGCGACCGCGGTCATGACCGCGAGTTGGTACAGCTTGACGTCCGGAAGCGGACCGTCCCGTTCGACCACGGCGCTGAGCGTCGGACCGTCCACAAATTCGGTGACGATATACGGCTGCTCGGCGTCGGCATTGACATCCAGTACCGGAGCGGTGCAGAACGGCACAACCCGCTGGGCGTTGCGGGCCTCCCGCCGGAACAGTTTCCGAAATTTGGGATCGTCGGCGATATCGGATCGGATGACCTTGAGCGCGACCACCAGCCCTTGCGGATCTTCCGCCCGGTAGACGACGCCCATGCCGCCGGCACCGAGCCGGCCAAGAAGAACGTAGGAACCGATTCGTTCCGGGTCCTCCGCGAGCAACCCCGAAGGAGGCATCACGATCTCCCAGCGGGCCGGACGGTGCACAAGCTTCCCGCGGGCCGGACGACAAAAGACATGGACAGCGGCCCAACCGCCGCACATGACAGGCTCCAGCATGACAGCCGGCGGGCAGCCGACACCCACTGCCCCGTCATCCGCATCCTCCCGTCGCCCACCACCTCACACATAGTCTGCCATCACAGCGATGTAAATCGACCGCTAAGAGCGCCCGGCAATAGGGGACGCGGCGTCGCGGGGCCAGGGCACGCACCTCGCCGCATCGCTCCCCGTCCATCGCCGCGCGATGCACGGGTACCCGGCCCGTCAGTCGCCACCCACCACCTCCGGTGGCTCCCTCCGCCGCCTCGCGATGCACGCACCCCAGCCCCACTCCTTGATCCATACCCCTATTGCCGATCGCGTTTAGGTCAGACGAGGTGCGGCGCAGCGGCTACTCCCTCCCTCGGCTACCGCCGGAGGGTGTTTCGCATAGCCAATGACGATTGGTCCAGATATCGGTAGCAGTACCTCGCTGGCAGCCGCCCACCCACGAACTGATCAGGACGAGGCGCTGGCCATTGCCTTCAGCCACAAATCACCCAACTAAAATAATCGTTTGCAAAAATGGCCAAATCCAAAAATCCAAACGCGCGGAAAATCTGTCCAGTCAGGAAACAGGCTGCCGGACCGCTGGATGTTCTTTTTCAGGACGATCCGTACTGATCGAAAACCTGAGAATGCGCATAATCGGTCCAGTGGCTAGGCTCCTCCTTGGCATCGATCACAACAGACTTCCGATGGCCATATTTGCCCGCCCTGAAACAGGAGGTTAGACGTGTCAGAATCGAGCGGTTTCATCGGTCCCGACGCTCTGTCGGAATGGCGGAAAACCAAGGAGTCAAGCGGGGCGTTGGACGTTGTTCTTGTCACCCATCCGCGCGACGAGAACGATCTCCCCCGACTGTTTCCCTGGAGTGTCCACCTCAGCATGGCCGACCGATTTCAACTAACGCGCCATATGAAACCGGTCTTCGGTGAAATCGTCACGATCGGAGCGTTGCGGGTGGGCATCCTGTTCTTGCCCTTCTATGCCGACGAGCTCATCGACGCCTCCGCCCGCAGGCGCTGCGGCCAGGTCCTGGAGGTCGACGCGATCGCAGCCGCCGCCGAGACCGGTGCGAAGGTGCTCTGTCTCGGTGGTCTCACCGGCGCGCTCTCGTTGTACGGCCACAAGCTCGTGAAACCGGCCGAACAGGCCGGAATTGTCGTCACGACCGGGCACGCGGTCACCTCGATCAGCGTGCTGCGGACATACGAAAAGGCAGTGGAGGAGCTTGGCCGCAGGCCCGCTGAACAAAAGGTGACGGTCATCGGTGTGGGCAGCATCGGGCGTTCCTTCGCGCAGTTGCTGTCGACGGTGGAGGAGAAGCCCGGCGAACTCGTCCTGGTCGACCGTCCGCAGATGAGCGGTAAGCTCGATCGGTTGGCCGAGGAGTTTCGGCGCACAATCGGGCTGAAAACTTCTTTCGAAATCACCGATGCCACCGGCGCACTGCCCGCGGACAGCTCCTGCTACTCGACCGATGTGCTCGTCAGTGCCGTGAGCACCGCGTACGTCGTGGACATAGACAAGGTGGCCCCCGGCACTATCCTGATTGACGACAGTCAGCCGTACTGTTGGTCGCGAGAGGGCGCGTGGCGGCGTGTCGTGGAGCGGGCCGACATCGTACCGTGCGAGGCCGGCCTGGTGGACTGCCGCAGCATCGGTTTCAGGTCCCGCTTCCCGTTCGACTTCGCGGAAGTCGGCGCAGACGGCAGCAGCACGGCGTGGTCATGCCTCACCGAAGGCATGATATTTGCCTTGGAACCAGGAATCACACCCACCATCGGCGAACCGACACCAGAAATGATCAGCGCATACATGACGGCATTCGACCAGAACAAGCTATGCATTCCAGCGCTGCAGTGCGGTCCGCATGTGCTGCCCATCGACAAGTTGCGGGCGGCCATCGGAAAAAAATCCTCCTGAGAGGCGAGCCAATAATGAGTACTGAGATCAACACCTCCGTCTGTATACGTTGCGGGATGCCGCTCGCCTACGACCAGTACATCGCTGCGACCGACAGCGGCGTGTCCACGCACCCAACTGGCGACCTGTGCTCCTACTGCACAGAAACGAACAGAACAACGGAGCACGGACAAGGTAACGAAAAAAATCAGAAGTGGATACTCAACCTCATAATCCAGATCTATCATAACGACCGGCTGCGGCGCATCCTCGGCTCGTCGGCCACGAGCCGATTTTCTTCAGTTCTGCCCGGCTCCATGAAGGGGCTGGTAGAGCTCGTCGCGAGCATTCCCGAGAAACGCCCTGAAGCAAAGTACGACGCGGTGGTTCTCTACAGCGGCGGGAAGGATTCCAGCTGGATGCTGATGGAGCTGGCCCGGCGCGACCTCCGGGTTGCCGCGTGGATGCTGAATCAGGGCTACCAGTCGCCGATCGCCATCAAGAACGCACAGAAGCTCTGTGAGAGACTCGGCATCGAGCTGATTATCGCCGAGCCCGAACGCAGGCCGATGGACTCGTTGTTCCGCCTGGGCTTCACGGTCAACGAGGATGGTGACCGCGACTTGGTCCGCTCCGCCATGACCTATGGTTCCGCTTGTTGGCCGTGCTTTGCGACGATCGCCGCGCACGCGACGGTCTTCTGCTACGACAACGATATTCCACTCTGTTTCATCGGAACGCAGAAAGGACAGAACCGGCTCGATCTGAATGGTTCACCGGTGCTTTCCGGTGGTGGTCTGCCAGCTGTTGACACACTGGTCGAGAAGTTCGTCTCCCGGCTACGCTCGTACGCCATGAAAAAAGACGTCGAGGCCGCGCGGCTACTGGATTCACAACCCTGCCGAACCGCGCTGGTGCCGTTCTACGAGATCGTCGCCAAACCGTCAGTCGACGAACAGATAGCCGATCTGGAAAAGATCGGCTGGAGTAAACCGAAAAATACCGGCACCTGTAGCACGAACTGCATGATCAATGAACTCGGTCGCAAAATCATGCGTAACCAATACGGGTTCGACCTTTATCAGGTCATCGACGCGAACGAACGACGAATGGCAACCGATCCGCGGCCTGAACCGATCGCGGCGCTTGATGAGGACGCCGTCCGTCGCGGCGCGAAACTCATCGAGCTCACTCCGGTCGAGTCCATGAAATTCGGTGTGAAAAACTAATGAGCACTTTGGTAAATCCGAATGTCAGCGACACTGAAAGCTACCGATTCGTCGACAGAGTGGCAAGTTGGACCGTCCGTTCCCTGTCCAGGACAGTGGGCGTCAAGAACGTGACCCGCCCGTTCTGGAACAGGTGGCGAGCATCATCCATCTCCGACGAGACGCTTATGCGCTTCCTTAACAGCATAGACAGCATAGACGACTGGCCACACGCCGCCACGGTCCTGCTTGACGAGGCCGCGGACCAGGTTGAAAAGGACGCTGACCAGAGCGCGCAGAAACGCATCGACGGACTTCGCCATCTATCCTATCTGGCGCATATGACCCAGTGGGGCTGCCTCCCCATCAACGACGTGAAACGCACGGCGTACCGGCGCTCCCGTGACTACTATCTGGCGGCCGAGTCGTTGGCGTGGGGGGAGCTCTATCACCGGGTAGAGATCCCGTGGGCTGGTCGCAAATGCTATGGCAACCTGCACCTTCCGCGCAATGGTGGCGTTCCCGCGCCGCTCATCATAATCATTCACGGCATGGATGACACAAAGGAGGAGCACCTCGCGACCGAGCTCGCGCTGCAGGACAACGGATTCGCGGTGTTCTGTCTCGATGGACCCGGCCAGGGCGAGAGCTTCTTTCTCGAGGGACTGACCTGGTCGATGGACTTCACGAAAAGTGTCCAGGCAGCCATGGACGCGGTGAGCGAGCAATATCCGGTCGACGCTTCTCGCATCGGTGTCATCGGCATCAGCTGGGGCGGCCTGTGGGCAATCAAGCTGGCCGCCGAGGACCCACGGGTGGGTGCGGTCTACGACCTCGGCGGACCCGTCGACACGGCGGGGTTTCGGAAACTGCCGTTTTTCCTGAAAAGCAAGTACTGTCAGGTGCTGGGCGTGACCGGCCCAAACGATCTTCCCGAAGCCGACGCGGTTTTCTCGTTGCGCAACGAGGCGTTGCTCGACAACGTGCGGGTTCCGCTGCGGATCGTCCATGGCAGGAAAGACCCACTCGTAACCATACGGGACAAGGAATGGCTCAGGGACAGCCTGCAAACAAGACACAAGGATCAAGAAGTCACGTTGAAAATCTACGACGATGGCGATCACTGCTGCACCGGACACGCGGTGGAGATCCGGCGTGACACCGCCGAATTCTTCCACCGCGCGCTCGATGCCAGCCCGGCGAGATAAACCTGGCATTGAGGGTCACCCGCGCGATGCACCGTCGTTGTGACATCTCGTGGTGAGGCGAAAGGGAGCTTTCAGTCGAGCGGAGCTTTCAGTCGAGCGGAGTCTTCAGCCGCGCGGAGCCCGCGGCCGATTCGCGAATCCACTGAGCCGCCTCGGGCCAGGGCTCTCCGGCACACGGTCACGATTTGACCGACCGCCCTCTGGCGGTGCTGGCACGGCCAGAGGTGTGTCGCTGACGCGGCCGCGGGCAGGGCCGCAGGTGAATCACGGAGGGATCTGAACGTCTTCGTACGCTGGGCCGCGGCGTGCCCGCGGAGATATTCGCGCGCCGCGGCCGGGTGCCACCGATACCCGGCCGCGGCGCGCGAGGCGAAGCACGGTTTCCTCCTCGAATCGCCACCCGGTCCGACACGGGCGGCGGCGCGGGTCAGTCTCCTGCCACAACGGTTCGTCGGCGCGGCACACGGGCGTGGTTGAGCGGTCCAGCTGTTCGCTCGCCTTCCTGAAGAGATAATCATGTCGATCGGGGTCACGACCGTCTCGGGAAGGTCTTCGCGGGAACCTACGCGTCCACGACGTCTGGCCTGGCCCCCGAGGTAGGCACCCGTCCCTCGATCCTCCATGATAACGATCATACTTCTGACCTGCGGGTTTATCTTCGGGCCACTGATCATCCCTGGAGGGATTGGGCGGTCTCCAGCGGTCAGTGCACCGCCCGCCTCGCGTCAGGACCCGCAGCAGGAGTTCGCATCGGGCTGTTGAGGCAGGTCAGGAGCCTGGCCAATCGCGATCAAGCTTGCCGAGCCCCCTGCTCCCGCCACGATGCGGACGGTGCACTGACCCCCTGATTCCAAGCACCCCTGGCTGCGGGTTCATCCGGGGCCCGATCACCGTCGTGGGCATGGACGGCATCATGGCCTCATGCCTCGCCACCGGCGCCTTCTCCTCGCAGCCGCGATCACCCTCACCGTCACAGGCTGCACGTCAACCACCCACGGACCCGAGGCCGCCCCCACCTCCACCGGGTCAGAGCAGGGCCTGCCGCTGCCGGCGGCGACCTCGACCGTCTATCCGGCGCACTGCCAGACCCGCGACAACAACCAGCTGCCCGACCCAGCATGCACCCCCGGCGCAATCAATCCCGCGGTCACCCAGGCCACGATCAGCACGACGATCTGCACCTCCGGGTGGACCGACACGATCCGCCCTCCCACCTCCTATACGAACCGGATCAAGCAGCAGGCGATCGCCGCCTACGGCGACTACGCCGGCAGCACGCCCGACACCTACGAACTCGACCGCCTGATCTCCCTGGAGCTCGGAGGCTCCCCGACCGCGGCGGCGAACCTGTGGCCAGAAAAGGGCCTGCACAACGCGAAGGATCCCGTCGAGAACGCGGCGAAGAGAGCCGTGTGCGCTGGTCGGATGAGCCTCGCCGACGCTCAGCGGGCCATCGCCACCAACTGGATCGCACTCGGTCACCAACTCGACGTTTCCGGCATTCCCGCCTCCTGACAACTCCCCGGAAGATCGGCTGGGGGTTGAGTTCCTGACGGAAGTCAGGGTTCGGGATGTCTGAAGGGTGCACCTGTGCGATTTCGCTGGTCACCAGGCGGCTCGTTGGCGGTCCCCAGCGGTCAGTTGCGCCGCCCGCATCGCCTCGTGTGGGGAGCAGGAGGCTCGGTACGCTTGATCGAGATCGGGCGGGCTCCTGAGCTGCCCCAACAGCCCGATCCGGACCCCTGCTGAGGGTCCTGATGCGAGGCGGGCGGTGCACCGATCGCTGGAGACCGCCCATTTTGCTACCTTTTGGTAGGTTTTTAGTAGAGGTCACAGCCCAAACATTCAGACCAGAGCATTGATCGCCACTGTCCGACTTATCGGAATTCGTACTATATATGGCCATTAGTTTTCAAGATAATCATCATTTCTGACGTTCCGATCCAGATGACCATGTCGCCGATCCGGGGTTCCTCGGCGATCCCCTGCTAAAAATGTACAACTTTTCAGTCAAAAGTTATCAAATGGGGTTTATCGGAATAATTATTTCAATAGGGGTTTCTAAAAATCTCCTAGGACTTCGCAGGAGTATCGGGTGCGTGTCGTATCATGAACGCCTTAGCGGATTAGTGGAGGGATAACGGGGGCAGCGTGGTCACCAAGAACGATCGCGGCAGTGCCTACAGGTACGACTTTTTTATCAGCTATTCCCATGGCGACCACGCTTGGGCGGAATGGATTGCTTGGCATCTGGAAGCGGCTGGACCTTCACCCGGCCGACGTTTCCAGACGCTGCTACAGGCGTGGGATTTCGTAGCAGGAACGAACTGGGTCGCCAAGATGCAGGAAGGCGTTCAGCAAGCAGAGCGGATCATACCGGTGCTGTCGCCCACGTACCTGGCTGATCCCCGGTTCGGCCCGCCCGAATGGCAGGCCGTTTGGCGTACCGACCCCGACGGTGCCCAGCGCCGCATGGTCCCGGTGCGTGTAGCTGACTGCGAGCCGCAGGGGTTGCTCGGCGCGATCGTTTATATCGACCTAGTCGGCGCGGACGAACCGACAGCCGCCGAGAAGCTGCTCGCCGGTATCGAGGGGACACTCGCCGGGCGGTCGAAGCCACGGGGGAAGCCCCGTTGGCCCGGTAACCTGCCCGCGCATCGGGCGCTGAAGTCGGCGCATCCGAAAGATCCGAGCATCGTACTTCTACACTTGTCGGACCTGCGGTTCGGCGCACATCACGCGTTCGGGCACAGCGGGCTGAACCGAACTGACCGGGCTCATGCATCCCTGCTCGGACGGCTGGACGACGATCTAGCGCACCTCGCCAAGACTGAGGGACTGCACCCGGATCTAGTGGTGGTGACCGGCGATCTCACCGAGACCGGAGTTCCGGCCGAGTTCAACCAGGCAGGCGAGTTTCTGGCGGCGTTGGCCGAGAAGCTCAACTTAGCCCGGGACCGCTTCGCGGTCATCCCTGGCGACCACGACGTGAACAAGAAGAAATGCCATTCCTATTTCCTGGACATGGATGCGGAAGGTGTAGACCCCATCCCGCCGTTCCGGGTCAAGTGGAAATTCTATGAGGCCATGGCCGGCGAATTCTACGGCTCGACGGCGGGCGCGGCGTTCCAGGTCGGGCAGGAGTGGTCTTTGTTCGAGGTGACCGACCTGAAGGTGGTCGTGGCGGGGTTGAACTCGACGATGGCAGAGACACACGAGGTCCATTTGGGGTGGGTTGGAGAAGCCCAGCTGAATTGGTTCGCCGACCGGCTGCGCGGCTATGAGAGCGACGGCTGGCTGCGGATCGGCGCGGTGCACCACGACCCGGCCCACGAGGCCGCCGGGGACGACGAGAACCTCCAGGACGCGGACATGTTGGACGACATCCTAGGTCGCCGGCTCAGTCTGCTGCTACACGGACACATCCGCGATGTGCGGACGCAGTGGCTGCGGTGTGGGGTGCCGGTTCTGTCGATGGGGAGCGCCGCGGTCGAAGCCGGTGACCGACCGGAGGGCACACCCAACCAGTACCAGCTCATCCGCATCGGCCGAGGCGGGTTCACCCGTTTTTTCCGTGCCTACGTCCCCGACCAAGGCCGCTGGGTCGACGTCCTTCGGCTAGACCGCGAGGGGTCGGGCTCGTCGGCCCGCACCGAATACCGCTTTCTTTCGGTGCATACCACTCTGCCGCTTCCGGAGGAGGAACCTCCCGGACCGCGCAGGGAGGAAACCCCCGGCGGCGACTCGGATGGCGATCGGCGTGGCCGACTTGAGCCACCCGGCATGCTCGACTGGGTCGCCGAGGTCGCCGAACTCCGCTATCCAGGCGCGAAGATCAGACGTATCGAGAAATCCACCGACCGCCCGGCCCATCTGTTGATCTATGTGCTCGAAGACGGCGTCGCCTGTTTCAGGGTGATCGGAGTCTCGGAGGCCGGCCTGAACGCCGAGGTTCTCGACACCTTCGTCAGCAAGGTGTATTGGCATTACCAAGCGGCCTACGGACAGATACGGGCGGTGCTCGTCTACGGCGGTGAACGCCGCGCGGATCCGGTACTGCTCGACCGGCCACAGCCGGCGGAGGTCGTCGTTCAGAGCATGCTCGAATATCAGGGTGTGCTTGATCTGCGGAGCTATCGGACCCGGCTAGAGGACGAGTTGAGCCGCGACCAACTCTATCCGACGTCGCTGTATGTCCCGCAACGGCTGACCCGTCTCGACCTGCCAAACCGGCCCACGAGCGAAGACGCTTTGGGCACTATCGAGTCGTGGCTGAGCTCGGATGAACCCCGATTTGTACTCGTTCTCGGCGATATCGGGCGCGGTAAGACGTTCCTGATGCACGAACTGGCCCGGCGGCTCTCCGCAGACCAGCCAGGGGGTGATCTTCCTCGGCGGATGCCCATACTCGTGGAGCTGCGCGCCTTGGAGAAGTCCCACGACTTGAACACGCTGGTTGCGTCGCATCTGGCGAGCCACAAGGAGACGAGGTTCGATCTGAACGCGTTCCGCTATATGTTGCGGAAGGGGCGTATCGTGCTGCTTTTCGACGGCTTTGACGAGCTTGCCCTGCGCGTCAGCTACGATCGGGCGCGGGAGCATCTCGATACCTTGATAAGGGCGGTCGCCGGGCAGGGGCAGGCGAAACTCGTGCTCACCAGCCGGTCCCAGTATTTTCTCACCGATTCCGATGTGTGGACCAGAACCCTTGAACGGGTCGACGTGACTCCCGGCCGGCGAATAGCCCGCCTGGAGGACTTCACCCCGGAACAGAGCCGGAAGTTCCTGGTGCGCAGGTTTGAACACGACCTGCAAGGCGACTTGGCAGATGACCATATTCGGCTGGACAAGCCAGAAGACCTGGCACGGACCCGGTGGGATCTCATCAACGGCATCCGTGAACTGCCGGATCTGGCTCGCAACCCGCGGATGCTCTCCTTCATCTTGCGCCTCGGCGAAGAATGGCTACAGACAGTAAGAAGACGGGCTGGTGTCGTGAGTTCCGCCGCCCTGTACCACAAGCTGATCGATGATTGGTTGGAATACGAGGCGAAGCAGTTGAAGGAGGGGGGCGCAGCGCCGGCTCTCACCCGCGCCAGACTGTTGGCCAACCTGCGAGACGCCGTTACCCAACTCGCATTGCAGCTGTGGGCCAGGACCGATCGGACGATCGGCATAGAGGAACTGACCGCCGGGCAGGTATTGGTGACGATGGCCAACACCGGCCTTACCGACGCCGAGAAAATTCAGATGCTCGGTTCCCGCACCCTCCTGGCAAGGGACCGCGACGGTCGATTCTCCTTCATCCACTCCTCCGTCATGGAATACCTGGTCGTGAGCGAGGCCGTCCGGCGGCTCAGCGACCCCGCCTATCAGGGTGCCGACCGGCGAGCGCCACACCCATTCAGCCAGCACGCGCTGTCCACACTGATGGCCGACTTCTTCATCGATCTCGCCGGCCGGGAGCGGGCCACAGCCTGGGCACGGGAGACCGTGCACGATTCGACGGCAGCCGATGCGGCCAAGGGCAACGCCCTCGAGATAGCCAGCCGACTCGGCATCGAGCTGCCTGCTGACCTGCGAGACGCCAACCTGGTAGGGGCCGACTTGTCGCGTCAGGACCTACGCAAGGCCAAGCTGGGCGGCGCCAATCTCCGGGACGCAATTCTGGTCGGCACACGCCTGGACGGTGCGGACCTGACCGAGGCGGTGTTGGTCGGGGCGACGCTGCGGGGAGCAAGGCTGCCTGGAGCGATCCTACGCCGGGCGGTGCTGACCGGTGCGATCTTAGACCATGTTGACCTCCGCAAGGCTGATCTTCGCGAGGCGGATGCGAGTTGGGCACAGCTGTCTGACGTGAAGCTAACCTCCGCAGATCTGTCCGAGGCGGTTTTCACCGGTACGGCTTTACGGTCGGTCGACATGGCCGGAGCGACGCTCCGGGGAAGCCGATGGCAGCTCGCGACAATCGTCGGAGGCGACCGAGACGACACCGTGGCCGCAGCGCCCGAGCTTACCTCCGCAGCGGTTGCCGGACGGGACCGCGCGCGGGTCGTGGTACCCCCGACATCGCACCCGCTCTCGTCGATCGCCTTCTCACCGGACGGGTCACTGTTGGCCTCGGCCGGCGATGACCGGGTGGTGCGGCTGTGGGAGCTGTCCACCGGCCGGGAACGCGCATGTTTGATAGAGGGCCACACCGACCGAGTGCGGTCGGTGGTGTTTTCGCCGGACGGGTCGCGTCTAGCTTCGGCCGGTGACGACCGAGTCGTGCGACTGTGGGACGTGGCCACCGGCCGGGAACACGCGAAACTGACCGGTCATTCCGGCGCCGTACGGTCGGTAGCCTTCTCCCCGGATGGATCGCTGCTGGCCTCCGCCGGCGCAGGCGGCTCAGTGCGGATCTGGAAAGCGGCCAGCGGCCGGGAACACGCGAACCTGACCGGTCATTCCGGCGCTGTACGGTCGGTAGCCTTCTCCCCGGATGGATCGCTGCTGGCCTCGGCCGGCGATGACCAGGTAGTGCGACTGTGGGACGTGGCCACCGGCCGAGAACGCACACGGCTGAGCGGTCACACGCGTGCCGTGAATTCTGTAGCCTTCTCACGGGATGGTTCGGTGTTGGCCTCGGCCGGCGACGACCAAGTGGTGCGGATGTGGGACGTGGCCACTGCCCGGGAACGCGTACGGCTGGTTAATCACGATAGCTGGGTCCATACGGTGGCCTTCTCGCCAGATGGGTCGGTGCTGGCCTCGGCCGGCGACGACCGGGTGGTGCGACTGTGGGACGTGGCCACCGGCCGAGAACGCGTACGACTGGGTGGCCATACCCTTCGCGTGCGGTCAATTTCCTTCGCGCCATGCAATCCTGGGGTATTTCGTGGCGTCTCGGGTCCGCCGCGATCGCTGCTCGCTTCGGCCGGTGACGATGGCACCATCCGAGTGTGGGATGCCGAGACCAGCCAGATACGGATGACGCTGGCCAGCCGCCATGCCGACCTAGTAGTGCGTTCGGTGGCGTTCTCCCCGGACAGGTCGCTGCTGGCCACCGCGTGCGCTAGCGCCAACGGATCGGTGCGGATGTGGGAGGTGGCCACCGGCCGGCAATGTATGTCACTGACCGGCCATTCCGGTGCCGTGCGGT
>NZ_CAKJTL010000033.1 GCF_917627385.1 Protofrankia sp. CiT1 | reverse complement strand
ACGATAAGCCCGACCCCGATGACCATGGGCAGGAGGAACGCGCGGCATGATCGAGTCGAGCACACCACCGGCGCCGGGAACCCGGGCGGCCCGGCTGCGACAGCCGCTGGCCCGCCACGTTCTGGAGGCGGTGGCGGTTGAGAACGGGGTGTGCATCCGCCCGTTGGCGATGCGGACAGTCGACCTGCTTACCGGGGAGACGGAAACCGTCCCGGTGCCGTGTGGGGCCACCCTGGCATCGAAGTGCCCGCCGTGTGCGGAGCGGGCGCGGAAACTGCGGATGGCGCAGTGCAAGGCGGGTTGGCATCTCGATGACGAACCGTTGCCCGACCCCGACCCCCCGACCGAGGACGCGAAGACCCTCGTCCAGCTCCGGGCAGATCTCGAAGCCGTCCGGACGGATGCGGTGACCGGCCACGATGTGGAGCAGGTCGGCGAGGTCGACGATCTGATCTCGCAGGTGGACGACGCGCTGGCAGACCTCGGCGTGCGCGGGAAGACCGCGCCGGACAGCCGCGGCCGGCCACGGCGGACCCGGTCGACGCGGCGACGGCAGGATGCCCCGGACCTGCCTCGGCTGCCGGTGGACCGGCGCACGGTCGGGCGGACGTTCACCGGATCGGACGGGACGGTGTGGCGGCCGTCGATGTTCCTCACGCTCACCTGCAACAGCTACGGCCGTGTCAACGGGGACGGCACCCCCGTCAACCCCGACCGGTATGACTACCGGCGGGCGGCCCGCGACGCCATCCACTTCCCGAAACTGATCGATCGGTTCTGGCAGAACCTGCGCCGGGCCGTGGGGTACGACGTCCAGTACTTCGCCTGCCTGGAACCCCAACGGCGCCTTGCCCCGCATCTGCATGCGGCGATGCGCGGCACGATTCCCCGGGTGCTGCTCCGGCAGGTGGCGGCGGCGACCTACCACCAGGTGTGGTGGCCCGCCTGTGACCAGCCGGTCTACAGCCCGGATCGGCTGCCGGTCTGGGACGACGACACCGGCGGCTACCGCGACCCGGGCTCGGGCGCGTCGTTGCCGACCT
This sequence comes from Protofrankia sp. CiT1, assembly GCF_917627385.1. Taxonomy (GTDB): domain Bacteria; phylum Actinomycetota; class Actinomycetes; order Frankiales; family Frankiaceae; genus Protofrankia. The sequence goes on along the minus strand of NZ_CAKJTL010000033.1, from coordinate 6,048 downwards.
GGGAGGAGGCCCTCGACGCGATCGGGGAGGACGCCGAACCCGCCCATGTGGTGCGGTTCGGGGTGCAGGTCCGCGCGGATGGGGTGACCGCCAACAGCCGCAACACCGGCCGGTTGATCGGCTACCTGTGCAAGTACCTGACGAAGTCGTTGGATACCTGCCACGCGGCGACCAGCGACGCGCAGCGGGCGCATGTCGACCGGCTCGCCGACGCGCTGCGGTACGAGCCGTGCGCGCCGACGTGTGCGAACTGGCTGCGCTACGGGGTGCAGCCGAAAAACCCGAAGGCCGGGCTGCTGCCGGGTCGGTGCAAGGGTAAGGCCCACCGGCGGGAAACCCTCGGTTTCGGCGGCCGCCGCGTGCTGGTCAGCCGGAAGTGGTCGGGTAAGACCCTTGCCGACCATCGGGAAGATCGCAAGACGTGGGTTCGGGAACAGCTCGCGGTCCTCGGCTACACCGGCGACGAGGCACGTGGTGGTCAGGGCGGCACGTCCGACCGGGTGGTCTGGCAGCTGCTCCGGCCCGGTGATCCGGCCGCCCCACGTCGGGAACATCTTCTCCTGCGCGCGGTCGCGGACCGTAACCACTGGCGCGCCCAGTTGGACGCAGCACGGGCAGCACGGGCGGCCCGCGGACATCCCGGCCCGTTTTCGGCAGTCGACCCCGGCATGCCCCGGGCGGCCTGACGTCTCGATTCAACGATCATCGGAGGGAGGAACTGTGCACACGCTTCTTCTCACCCCGGCTGAAGCGGCGGCTGAACTGCGGGTCAGCCGCGCGAAGCTCTATCAGTTGATGAAGGCGGGACTGATCGATTCTGTGGTGATCGACCGGTCGCGACGGATACCGCGGGCGGCGCTCACCGCCTACGTCGATCGGCTGCGCGGGCTGGAACAGCAGGATGCGGCGTGAACGGCGGTCAGGTAGCCGGGTCACGGGGTGGGCGGTGCTCGGCAATCCAGCGTTCCACGTCGTCGGCTCGCCAGATCTTTCCGGCTTTGATCTCGTCGAGTGGTTCGGGGAATGACGGGTCAGTGGTGACGATCTGGTGGACCCGGACGCGGCTCACACCGAGACGGGCGGCGATCTCTGCCGTGCCCATGAGTCGTTCCCGCATCATTCCCGAAGCGTACTTGACAGTCGCTAAGCCGCCATAGACACTCAATAGGACTTAGCGACTGCTAAGTAAGGCGGTCCCGCCGGGAGCTCTCACCCTCCACGACGGGACCTCGATCCACACCCCTTCTCGTACAAGGAGCGCAGACCGTGACCCCTATCATTCCGCCTGTCTATGACCCGCCGCGCGACCCCTCCGACGGACAGCCGTTCGTCCGCCTCGACACCCCCGGCCAGGGCTACTACGAGATGACCGTCAAGCCGGGCGCCGACCCCTTCGACCTCGCCCGGACCGCCGTCCGGATCCCTACCGACGCGGTCTTCGTCGAAGCCCTCGGGGACGTCGACGTCGTGTTGGTGTTCCGGGCGATCCCCGGCACGGCGTTTCCGGCAACCCGCCCGTCCCACGGGGGTCCGGCCGGTGGCTGGGTGCCCGACATCGCCCCGTACCGCAGGGTTCCCGCGCAGACCCGGCCGTCCTGACCGGTCGTCGCGGTCCTTCGCTCCTCCCCCATTTTTCTTCCGTTCCTCTGGTAAGCGCCTGACCTGCCGGGGGGCCGGACGGGTCCAGGGTCGGCGTAGCCGATCACGTAGTGACGCGTAGCGCCCTGGATGCGGCCGGTTTCCCGGCAGACCCTCCCGCGCCCAGAGGAGACGGGATATCTCGCCCAAAGAATCGGCAGAAGGAGCGGATTCTACATGCCCCCGCGCCCGACCCGTCGCCCTGTCCCGGCCGCACGCGAGGAGCTGCTCACGCTCGACCAGCTGTGCGACGAACTCAAGATCTCCCGCTCCACCTTCTATGACTGGCGGGCGAAGAGGCGCGCTCCTCGCTGCCTCACACTTCCGAACGGCCAGCTCCGGATCAGGCGAAGCGATCTGTCCGCGTGGCTCGATGGCCGCGAGGAGGCCGCGTGAACCCCCGACGTACAGGAAGCGGCCAGCCGGGCAGGATCGACCGCCCGACAACCTACGACGTCCGTATCTGGAACGTCCGGAAAGTCGCGGGAAAACGCGGGACCACATATGAACTGCGCTGGTCGGTTGCGGGCAAAGCTCGTTCCCGGAGTTTCAAGACGGCCGCTCTCGCGGACAGCTTCCGTTCCGGCCTGGTCAGCGCGACCCGTCGTGGCGAACCCTTCGACGTCACCGACGGGATTCCGGTCAGCATGCTCGATCTCGGCAAGGATGAGCAGAGCTGGTACGGCCATGCCCGCGCATTCACCGAGATGAAATGGCGTGGGCTCGCGCCGAACTCCCGCCGGTCGGTCGCGGATACTCTCGCGACCGTCACTCCCGCCTTCCTTGCCACCCGGCGGGGCGCACCCGACCCGCGGATTCTCCGGGACGCCCTGTACGGCTGGGCATTCAACATCACGCGATCGACCGACGGAGACGACGCTCCATCGGACGATGTGGCCGCCGCCCTTTGCTGGGTCGAACGGTCCACCGTGCCGATCTCGGCGCTGGCGGATCCGACCTATGCCCGTGCGGCGCTCGATGCCCTGGCGGTGAAGCTCGACGGGTCACCGGCCGCGGCGAACACGATCGCCCGTAAACGGGCAGTGCTGTTCAGCATGGTGGAGTACGCCATCGAGCTGGGGCATCTCGACGTCAACCCGCTGACCCGTATCCAGTGGACCGCGCCGAAGGTCGGCGAGACGGTCGATCGCCGGGTGGTCGTGAACCCCGCTCAGGCGCGGGCGTTGCTCGACGCGGTCGGCGGGATCTCCCGGCCGCTGGTCGGCTTCTTTGCCTGTATGTACTACGCGGGAATGCGACCCGCCGAGGTGAACACGCTCCGCGAGGCCGATCTCGACCTTCCCGCCAACGGCGGCTGGGGGACACTGACACTCGCGAACTCCACGCCGACCGTCGGCGGCCAGTGGACCGACAGCGGCGAGCGGGAGACGCGCCAGCTCAAGCACAGAGCGAAGGACGAGACGCGGCCGGTGCCCTGCGCTCCACACCTTGTCCGGATCCTGCGGGATCACCTGGCCGAGTTCGGCACCGCCCCGGACGGCCGGCTGTTCCGCGGTGCTCAGGGTGGCCCCGTCCCGGACAGCCGATACGGCGACGTCTGGCGTGCCGCGCGCGCGAAGGCTCTCACTCCCGCACAGCTGGCCTCGCCACTCGCCCGCCGGCCGTACGATCTACGTCACGCTGCGGTGTCGACCTGGCTGAACGCGGGCGTCCCCGCGACCCAGGTCGCCGAGTGGGCCGGGCACAGCGTCCACGTCCTGCTCAAGGTCTACGCGAAGTGCCTCGCCGGCCAGGATCAGGCCGCGCGTGACCGCATAGACACCATCCTGAACCCTGGGGACACCTCTTGATCGTCCCCACATATTCCCCACAGATGGCCGTAGATGGCCACTCACGGCCGGGCACAGCCGGACAGCCACGAGCCACAAGAAGATCACAAAAAGAAGATCTAAAATAGCCATGACCTGTGGATTCAGGTCAAAGGTGCTGGTCAGAGCGGAGGGCGTGGGATTCGAACCCACGAGGAGCGTTGCCACCCCTAGCGGTTTTCAAGACCGCCGCCATCGGCCACTAGGCGAGCCCTCCTGACCTGCGGAAACGCTGTCAGGCTACGTCCGGCTCGCCGGGGTCTGCCTGCCATGTACCCGCCATGTGCTGTCCCAGGATCTCACAGCCCACTCAGGAACTGTCGGCCGCATCGTCAGCCCGCTCCGGCCAGGCAACAGGGGACGCGGCGTCGCGAGGTTGGGGCACGCACCTCGCTTCGTCGAACCGTCCGCGGGCACGCTCCGGGAAACAAACGAGTCCACCGTCATCGAATTTCACGGTTTCGGTCGGTCGGTCGGCGGAGCGAGCCCAGCCCCGCGGCCCAGCCCGGTGGCAACGGCTGCCGGTGCCGCCGCAGGGCCGCGGGGTGATGTCGGGTCAGGCGGGTGTGCCGCCACGCCGCCGCGCCCGCCGGATGGCGCCGAGAGCCACGTCAAACATGAGGAAGGCCAGCAGGGTCACACCGAGAACGGGCAGTGCCCAACCAGCGGCAGCGGTGAGCACAATCCCAATGACGAGTGCCGGTCGCGGCAACCCACGCCAGGTCCCGCGTGCCGGAGCCGGACCGACGAGCGCCCGCCGTTCATCACGGACGGGCCGCCGCTGCCACCACATCCGATAACCCCAAATGATCATACACAGCAGGCCAACCGCCAAAGATGCGAGGAGCAGCTGGTTGGCCAGGCCGAACAGCAGGCCCATGTGCGCGGCGACCCCGAGCTTGGTGAGTTTCGCGAGCAATGGGTAGTCAGCCCAGTCGGCCCGGGAGGTGATCCGGCCATCGGCGGGATCGACCGCGACCTGGGTGAGCCGCACCGGCCACAACTTGTCGGTCTGGGCAACGCTCCAGGCCACGCCCGGCTTGGCGGGCAGGTCGATCTCGACCGGTCCGTCCAGCCCGGCCCCACGCGCCGCGGTGAGGACCCGGTCGACCTGCCCGGTGACGCCCGCTTCACCAACGCCCGCTTCACCGTTACCGGTCACGGAACCGGCCTCGGCCGTACTCGTGGCGGCCATCGCATGGCCCGCGTGGGATGCGGCCACGACGGGTGTAGGCAGGACGGTGTCGAGCTCCGGAGCGTGCGCGTGCAGCGCGTCCAACACCGAGCTGAAATGCGCGCCAGCGTACCGCGACCAGGTCAGGCCGGTAGCAGAAAGAAACAGCAGGCCAACCACAAGCCACACCCCGACGCTGCCGTGCCAGGCCATCGTGCGGCGTCGGCCCCGCGCGCCCAGGTCGGGCAGCAGCACCCGCCGCACCCGCCGGGAGTTACGCCATCTGAGCACCCACAGAACCAGGCCACCACCGACCACCACCCACAACCAGCTTGCCGCCACCTCGGAGTACTGCCTCCCGAACGCGCCGAGGTGCAGGTTGCGGTGCAGGTCATCGAGCCATGTGGTCAGCGGGGTACTCCCCCACCAAGTGGTCAGCGCTCCCTGCGCCTGGCCGGTGTACGGGTCGACGTAGACGGTGCGCTGCTTCTCCCCGAGGCCGGGCACGTCGAGCACGACGCGGGTGGTCCGGTCGGCGGCGTCAGCGGGCAGGACGGCCGACACGGTCCCCTCCGGATGGACGGCCCGAGCCGCCGTGACCTGCTCGGCGAGCGGACGCGGATGCGCCCCGACCCGATCGACATACAGCTCGTCCGCGTAGACCAAAGCGTCGAGCTGCGGGGTGAGGGTGTAAGCGAGCCCGGTGAGCGCGGCCATCACCAGGAACGGCGCAACCAGCACGCCCGCGTAGAAGTGCAGCCGTACCAGCAGCCGGCGCGTCCCGCCGACCGCTCGCGACGGCGCGGCAGCAGGTCCTTCGCCGGTGCCGGTACCGGTACCGGTACCAGTACCAGTACCGGCGTTGGCCGCCGGCGCTGGCACCGGGATGGGAGAAACAGGATGAACCGAAGGAGTGACGGGCTCGTCCGGGGACAGCCCGAGATGATCGACAGTGGTCATATGTGTCTCCAGGACAGCGGAACAGGAGGAAGTCACGAGGGCATGCGGCGACCGCATCCCGCCTGCAAAGATCAGAACTGGGCGCGCTCAGTGATCGGCAACGGTCGGCGACAGGCCCGAGCAGCTATCGAAAAACGCCGGCACGAGGGTGCGCGGCAAGCTGGTCGGGTTGCGGTAAGGGCCTGTTGTGAATCGAGGATCCGGCCGGCGAGTCGCGTTCAGGTGGTCTCTGGCAAGACGGGAGCCCGCACCGATACTGGCTGGGTCCTATCGGTGTGGCCAGCAACGAAGCCAGGCGCCAGCTGGGTGTGAATCACCCAGAAAAAGATCCAAAACAGGTGCTGAAAACCGGTGGCCCCCTGCGGGTGACCACATGGAGGAGCAGGGCAGGACGTGACACCCGCCGCATCCACCAAACGGGCGGGATCAGGTCGGCGGCGGGTGTCA
>NZ_CAKJTL010000032.1 GCF_917627385.1 Protofrankia sp. CiT1 | reverse complement strand
CGGCACCCCGCGCCGCCCGCCACAGCAGCCGTTCCCCGACCGCGAGCCAGCAGGCGAGGACAACCGCGGCCAGCAGGTGCGCGATGGCCATCGCGGGCCCACCGGGCAGCAGGTCCACACCTGGCACCGCGCTCTGTGACACCATGTCGCCCGCATGGGTGATGGCGGTCACGCCGCTCGAGCCGCCGCCTGCGGCAGCGCCCACGGAGACGTTCGCGATACCGGCGGGTTCGGTGACGGCAAAGGCGAAATGCAGGCCCGCCTGCACCCCGACCACCACGGCGGCGAGTCGCCGGACGGACATCCGTCCCTTGGCCGCTCCCCAGCAGACCCGAGCGGTCACCAGCGTCCCGAACCCCATGACCGACAGCGGCGGCAACCGGCCGCACGTCACGCTGTGTCCGGCAACCGCCAGCAGGACAGCCAGGACCGCCACCGCCGCGGCGCGCACGCCCCGGCCGACGGGTGTCGCGGCCCAGTTCACAAACCCAGACCTTAGAGCGCCCGGCAACAGGGGACGCGGCGTCGCGGGGCTGGGGCACCCACCTCGCGTCATCGCTCCCCGTCCATCGCCGCGCGATGGACGGGCGCCCCGGCTCGTCGGTCGACGCCCACCACCTCCGCTGGCTCCCTCCGCCGCCTCGCGATCCATCCACCCGGACGCCGCTCCCTGATCGAACGACGACTTCCGAAACACTCCGCAAATATGACGGCTAAAACATGACGACGGGTTCAGCCGGGATCAGCCAGGATCGGCTGTGCCGGTGTGGTCACAGCCATCGCCGGTTCCGGAAGACCATGAAGAGCGTGACGCAGACGGCGAGCATGAGCGCCATCGCGAACGGATAGCCGTACGCCCAGCGCAGTTCCGGCATGCCGTCGAAGTTCATCCCGTACACAGTGCCGACCAGTGTCGGAGCGAACAGGATCGCCGCCCATGCGGAGATCTTTTTGACTTCCTCGTTTTGTTCCAGGCTCGCCTCTGTCAAAATTTTCATTTCCTCGTTCTGCCGCTGCCCGACCAGGGCCGCGTTCACCGTGAGGATGTTCTGCAACAGCTGGCGGAAGCCCTCGATCCGCTCCACCACCTGGACAACATGATCGGAAACGTCGCGCAGGTACTGTTGCAGCTCGGCGTCCACGCCGTACTTGACGAACCCGGCCGCCAACGCCTCCAGCATCCCGAGCAACGGCTTGGTAGCCCGCTGGAACTCGATGACCTCCCGAGACAACTCGTAGATGCGCCGGCTCACCTCGGGCTCCCCCCGGAACACCTCGGTCTCGATCTCGTCGATGTCGTTCTCCAGCCCCGCCACTACCGGCGCGTAGTCGTCCACGACCCGATCGAGAATCGCGTACAGCACCGCCTCCGGTCCTCTGGCGAGCAGCCCTGGATCGGACTCCATCCGCTGCCGAACCCTCGGTAGATCCGGGGCATCACCATGACGCACAGTAATTACAAAATCGTCTCCGATGAAGACATGCAGCTCAGAGAACTCGACCTCCTCCCGCATGTCGTTGTAACGCGCCGCCCGCAGCACCACGAAGAGGGTTTTCCCGTACCGCTCCAGCTTCGGTCGCTGGTGCGCCTGCACGGCATCCTCGACCGCGAGCTCATGCAGGTCGAACTCGCTCGCGATCGAGGCGATCTCCCGCTGGTCCGGGCGGACCAGGCCGATCCATGCGAGGTCCTGCTTGTGTTCGTCATAGCGCTCACGCAGCAGTTGGTAGGTCTCACCGAGCGAGTTCGGTTGCGCGAAACGCCGGCCCTCGGTGTAGAACGCGTTCTCCATCACGGTCATCACGCCAGCTCCTCGAGGGGCTTGAGGGCCGCGCCCGTAGGCAGCATGGTGCCGGAGCACTCGTTGATCCAGCGCGCCTACCGAAGCAACCCATGAGTCGGGCCCAGGCTCCAGTCCACCCGCGTTGCCTAGTCCGCTGCGTTCGCGTCCGGCGGTGAAATCCTCGTATCGGAAGGGGCCGGGCTCAGGCGGCGGGGGTCGCCGAGCCAGCCCAGGACAGACGCGGACTATGGCCGGGACTCATCCCGCCACCTCCTCTCACGACCGGGCGCCCGTAGGCACAGTTCAGTTCACACGCACAGGCAGTGATCGCACGAACCGAGCCCGTTCAGAACGGGACCACGTGCGGAACACCCCTCCTCGTCAGAGCTTTGGCACTGCACGGCGTAATCCCAACCAGGAAGCCACCTGGGCCCACCCCTTAGCTCGGGGAGAGCTGTCCTGACCCGGGGCGTCTCTCGACGTTCGGGGTCAGTGGCCTGTGTCCGTGCAGACGCCTCACCGAACGAGGTGCCGCACCGCAAGCCTGCCGCCCAACGCGGGGAGCTGTCAAACCGCCATCCGGTGACGTACGTTCCCGGCATACCGTTGCCAACGCTTTTCATACCAAAAGTAACGATCTTGCTACTTAGAGCGCCCGAGAATAAGACTGGCCGGCTCGTGGCTTCCCGCATCCCGCCCGGCCGCGTTGTCGTCAGTCGGCGCCCAACACCAGGGCGCCTTCCTCCGCCGCCCTGCCGGATCGGGCGCGGATGAGCCGCTCACTGCTCGAACGCCCTATTGCCGGAGCCGCTAAGAATGCTCGGCAATAGAGCATGAATCAAGAAACAGGCTTGGGGCAGCTGGATCGCGAGACGGCGCGGGGGTCACCGAAGGTGGCGGGTGGCGACCGACGAGCCAGGGTACCCATGCGTCGCGCGGCGATGGATAGGGATGATGGATAGGGGGCGATGACACAAGGCGCGTGCCCCAGCCCCGCGACAACCCCGCGATGCCGTTTCCCCTGTTGCCGGTTGCTCCACGTTTCTCGACCATCAAACGGCCAGGTTCGCACGCGGGTCGATCAGCGGCCCGAGATGGAGCCAGAACAGGCTAGTAGCATACCTGTATGTCTAATTTTGATCGTGCAACTGACTCACCGATCCTCGCACACGGTATCCAGCCCTACATCGTAGCCCACAGCTCACCGCCGGATGAGCTTCTCACCGAACTCGCCGAGGAGACACGGCGGCGGTTCAGCGAGGTCTCCCACATGCGGATCGGAGCCGAACTCGGCACGCTGCTGACTATTCTGACGGCCAGTACGGGCACACGCAGAGCGATCGAAATCGGCACGTTCACCGGATACTCGTCGATATGTATCGCCCGTGGCCTGCCCCCGGACGGGCAGTTGCTCTGTTGCGACGCGAGCGAGGAATGGACCTCGCTCGCGCGTGCGTACTGGACACGCTCCGGCCTCGACGACCGGATCGAACTGCGGCTCGGCCCGGCCGCGGCCACCATCGCCGCGCTGCCCGCCGAGCCCACCTACGGCATCGCCTTTGTCGATGCGGACAAAACCTCCTACCAGGCCTACTTCGACCTGCTGGTTCCCCGGATGCGCACGGGTGGGCTGATCGTCGCCGACAACGTGCTGCAAGGCGGCAACGTCCTGGATGAGACGAACCAGCAGGCGAACGTCCAGGCGATCCGGGCATTCAACCAGGCGGTGACCACCGATGATCGTGTTCAGGCCGTGCTGCTGGCGGTCTCGGACGGCCTGACGATCGCCCGGAAGCTCTGACCGCCCGCAAACGCCGCTTATCGAGAATGCAGGATAAGCGGGGCGATCAATCACCGCTACCGCACCGGCACTCAGTCCGAGCCAAACATCAGATGTTCATGGATGCGGGCGAGCTCGCGCTCAAGAAAGTCGAGAAAATCGTCGACTTCGTATTCCCGATACCCACCGGAAAGCCAGGTGGTATCGAATTTTACGGCACTGATGTCGGCTGGCGTGAGACGCGAACGAAACGAATCAGAATCCCGCTTCCGGCTACCCGGGGAGGATTTCGCCAGAGCGTGCAGGTCAGCTAGTTCCTGGGCTACTCGGTCGAGGAACTCATCCACCTGATCAGCCTTGTAACCAACGCACAGCCGCGTCCGGGTGAATGACTTACCCGCCACCTCCGGACCGGTTATACCAGGATGATAGGAAACACCGCGGTCGCCCGGCCGGTCAGCGTCCGAAACCACGGACACGAACTTCTGGAGGTTTGCGAACTCCCGCGCGACGACGCCGAGGAAGTCATCCACCTCCTGTTCGCGGTAGCCACTGAGAAATTTCGCCGGATTGAAGGTCGTCGCGCTGATCTCCGCGGGCGTTACGAGCAGGACGAGTTCACGTGGATCCGGCCGGTACCCGCTCTCGACAGATCGGACAAGGGCGTGCAGGCGGTGCAGCTCCGCGGCGGCCCGATCGAGGAAGGCGTCAACACCGACCATCGTGTAACCGTCGTGCAGCCGGGTCGCGCTGAACGCCTTCGTGCTGAGGTCCTGAGACGTCACGATCGGACGGTAGCGAACGGAACGGCCGGTACCGCGTTCACCGCCCGACAGCCGGAGCGGTGGCTGTGACGGCCGCTGTGGCTGTGGCTGTGACGACAGCCGCCGCGGTACCAACGGGGTCACCGCCACGCCGGTGGCCCTCGCATCAGCGGGCGGCGTCGGAGCCGACGCGGCCGCTCCCCGCGGCAGCCGTGGCTGGATCGGCAACGGCATGGTCTGCCCCGGCTGAAGCTGTCGCGGCACCTGCACGACATCGCCGTGCCGCGCGAGCCCGCTGTTGTTCCGCACGGCCTCTTCGTGCCGCGCGATGTCATTATGCCGCACGATTTCCTCATACGAAATATCATCATCGTGCTGTGCGGCACCCGCGTACCGCGCGATACCGTCCGGCCAAAGAATCGCCGGGCGGACGAGGGCGTCCAACGGCGCGCTGATACGGCCGGCGAGGTCTGCCGCCCAGCGCCCGACCGACACCGCCACCGGCGGCTCGCCGTCCGGCGGCGGCCAGTGCATGGACACCCGATGAGCTACCGCCCGCGCCAACAGGTCGGTCGTACCACCCGCGATCAGGTCGAGGTCCTTCGACCACCGGACCGCGACGACGAGGTCGGGACGGGCCAGCTGCCGTTCGAGCTGAAGGAAACGTTCCAGCTCATGCCGACACTGGGCGTTCCGGAAAAAAGCGGGAGTCATGACCGCGATGAGGATGGCCGCAGCGCTCGCGGGGTCCGCGGTGCCGGCGATCCGCTCGTTCCACAACTCATCCCAGCGATCATCCCGACGATCGTGGAGAACCCGGAACGCGGCGTGGCCCGTTCGGGTTCGAATATCCTCCTCGAGTGCCGCCGCGAGTTCCCCGAGGGACGCACCGTGACGCGCATGGTCCGCATCGGCATAGCTGAGGAAGGCGACCGGCGCCGAACCAGGCTGGCCGGGCACAGGAACCTCCCGCGTGACGTCGCGCGGAAACGCACTAATCAGGGACCTTTTCACCGTTCCTGACCATATAGTGAGCGGACGAATTCGGCGATGTGATCCAGAAAATGACACCCTAAGGTTATTGAAATATAATCATCTGCATCATCAATAAAATTTCATCAAATGAATAACAGTCGCGATAGCGTACGCTGCCATGCATGGCGGCAACATGACAGGCCGCGTGGGTGGCCTCGTGCTCGCCGCCGGAGCCGGCCGCCGGTTCGGCAGCCCCAAGGCCCTGGCCATGCTGGACGGTGAGGCGCTGGTCGAGCGGTCAGTCCGGCTGGTCGCACGGGGCGGCTGTACACCGATATTCGTGGTGCTCGGAGCACACGCGGCCGAGGTGGCCAGGGCGGCGAATCTGCTCACGGCACAGGTCCTTCCAACTCCGGACTGGGCCGAGGGCATGGGCGCGTCACTGCGGCGTGGGCTCGGCGCGGTTGCGGGCACCAGCCTCGACGCGGTGGTCATCACGCTCGTCGACCAGCCCCTGATCGGCGCGGAGGCCGTGCGCCGGCTGATCACCGCCCACGCGGCCGGCGCGGCCGCGGCGGTCGCCACCTATAACGGGCAGCCACGCAATCCCGTTCTGTTACGACGCGAAACCTGGACCGAGGTATGCGCTCATGCCCGTGGCGACATGGGCGCACGTGCCTGGCTGCGCGCCAACCCCGACCGGGTGGTCATGGTGGCGTGCGACGATACCGGCTGCCCCGACGACATCGATACGCCCGCGGACCTCGCCCGCCTGTCAGCCGCCCGCGGCCGGTGACCCGGGCTCGGCCGACGGCCGGCGGTGCAGGTGGAAGACCCGGTGCTGGATGCGCCACCCGGCCGGGGTGCGGACGACCGTGTCGGTGTACCGCCCGGACCCGGCCCGCCGATCGTGCAGGATGCCAATGACCCGACTGTGCAGTACCGGCTCACCGCCGTCCTCGGTCACGTAGATGTTGGTGATGTGATGGGCGAGCGGATGCTGCGAGCCGGCCATGAAGCGCCGGATGGCGTCCAGGCCCTCCAGTTGCCCATCGCCGACGTCGCGCAGGTCGAACACCGCGTCCGCGGTGAAGACGTGCGCGAGCCCTGGCCAGTCCCGGGCGTCGATGAGGTCTCCGTAGCGCGCCGCGATCTCGTGCAGCGCCAGTCTGTCCGCGGTGTCGATGCCCACTGCCCGTCCTCGCCCCAACTGCCGGTCATGGCACCCGGAGGCTACTCCCGCCCGGTACCGCCCGCTGCGCGCTGCACGCGGCGTACTGGACGTCGATCGCCGGCCGCGCCCGTCTCCCGGCCAACTGGCACGGCGGCCAGGCAGCGATCACACGCGGTGGGTCGGCCCCGGCCGGCGGCACACCACCCGTTGCGAACCGGCGGCCGGAGCGGCCGGAGCGGCCGGCAGGCCCACGGCGGCGGCCCCCGGACGGCTGCTCAGACGCCGAACTGAGCCCCCGCACGCAGCACAATGATCGCTCCAGCCACGACGATGACACCCGCGGTGGCCACCGGTGCCCATCTGGTGGCCACCGCGGTGAACCGGGGAGCGGCGCTGCTGGCTCGCCGCAGCAGAGGCCGATGCGCCCGGTCCAGCAGAACGCCGATACCGACCAGCGCGACGGCCATCCCTACGCCGTAGGCGAACACCAGCACCACACCGAACCAGGCACGACCGAGCGCGACAGCGCCCAGCAACACGACGACCGCGCTCGGAGTCGGCACGAGACCACCGGCGAAGCCCATCGCGAGCAGACCGCGCAGTTTCGGCGTTCCCACTGGCGAGGGGTGGGAATGCCAGCGGCTACCGTGCGTATGACCATGGTCATGGTCATGGCGATGACCGCCAGCATGGGCATGATCATGAATGTCACCATGGGCATGGTCGTGATCATGGTCGTGACCGTCACCATGGGCATGGCCATCGGCTCCGGCCGGATGGGCATGCCCACCATCATGATCATGATGGTTATGGCTGATCCGGCGAAACGCGAGCCGGCTGCGCAGGAGTGTGACGCCGAGGCTCACCATCAACATGCCGCTGGCGACGCCGAGCCACGGGTACAACCGTTCCGGCGCAAGGTCCGTCGACACCGTCAGCGCCATGCCGAGCAGCAGCACGCCGAACGTGTGGGTCACGGTCACCGCCAGCGCCATCAGGGCAAGTTCCCGCCGGGATGCCCGGTTGCCGGCGATCCGGGCCGCCATCACCGTTTTGCCGTGCCCCGGAGCGAACGCGTGCGCGGTCCCGAGCCCGACCGCCAGCGCGACCGCCAGCAGGCCCATGCCCAACGACAGCGCCCGGCGCCCGGCCAGCTCGGTGAAACGCGCGGTGAGCCCGCTCCTGCCAGGGCCGCTGCCACCTGGGGACACCGCGGTATTCTCCCGGCCGTCAAGGGGGTCGACAGCCGCCGGACCGCCCGGCCGCACCCGCAACGTGGCGCTGGTGACGTCGGATGGGCTGGACAGTGGGTCCGCCGGGTACGACGCGAGCAGCCCGCTTGGCGACCGCGCGGGAACGTCGCTGGCCACGAGTGTGGTCCGATCGCCCAGCGCCACCGTCTCGCGCCAGCCCACCCGGTCTGTATAAGCCCGCAGCGTGTACCGGACGGACGTGGGTGTGTCGCCGGTCTCGGCCGTGTACCGGCACACCAGCCGCAACAGCGACAGACCGCCCGCCCCCGGCGGGAAACGCAGGGTGGCCGCGGTTGGCTCGAGCGGGCGGACCCGGCCGTCCGCGGTCAGCTCGGCCTGGCCCGCGATGCGCTTACACTCCTGCTCCCGCCAGGTCTCGGCACCAGCGGCATCGATCGCCGGGCGGCTCTGGGCGGTCGGGATCTCGGCCATATCCACAATGACGTCGACACGTACCTGGTCCGGCTGCACCCGCAGCACGCTGCTGGTGTTCACGGTGAAGTTGCCCAGCGGATGAGCGGACGCCGCTCCCGCCGGCAGGACGGCGAACGCCAACACGATCATCGCGACGGCCGGCCATCGCCAGCGGGCGGGCAGGCCCGGCCGCCTCGTCGCCATCACCGGTCACCAGCAAGGGCGGCCAGCAGCGTTCGGGCGCGGGGCGCATGCAGCGGTGAGAAATACGGGTCCGTGGCGAGCGCGGCCCGCAGGTCGGTCATGGCCGCGTCCCGCTGCCCGAGCGCTGCTTCGATCACGCCGAGGTGATAGCGCAGCAGAGCGCGCCGCGTGCCGAGCGCAACCGCGGCACGGGCGTGCGCAAGGGCCTCGGAGTCCCGTCCGAGCTGGTGCAGCGCCCAGGCGTCGGCGTCCTGGACGAAAATCCCGGCCCGGGTGTTGAGCTGGGCCGCGGTGACCGCGTACGCGGCGGCCGGGTCACCATGGTCGGCCTCGAACAGCGCCAGGTCGACGCCGACGTCCACCCGCTGCTCGCGGAACAGCTCAGCGGTGGTCCGGACCAGTGCGTACTGGGTCCGTGCCTCCTCAGTCCGGCCCACCGACTCCAGCAGCTCCCCATATTCGACGACCAGTGCCGGCGCCGGCATCCGGGTCACCACGCGCTGGTAGTCAGCCAGCGCGCTCTCGGTCTGGCCGCGGGCCGCGGCCACTCGGGCCCGCCCGGCGAGCAACGTCGTCGAGGATGGATCTTTTTCCAGGCCCCGGCGGTAGGCAGCGTCGGCGCCGTCGAGATCACCGCTGTCCCGCGCGAGCTCACCGAGGTGGAAGAGGGCGAACGCGGCATCCGTCGGGGAGGTCGCGTCGGTGAGCACGCGCAGCATGGCATCCCGGGCATCCGCGGTGTCGCCCCGCAGCTCGAACGCGTAGGACACCCGGGCCAGCGAGGCGACATCCGGCCGCAGGTCGACCGTGTGCTGGACGGCCTCCCACGCCTGCGGGTAGCGGCCCAGCTCGATGAGGGCGTCCGCGCGTATCCCGCTGGCGGTCGCGCCGAACGGATTGATCGTTGTTGCCGCGTCCGCGAGCCGCAACGCCTCGACAAAATCATGGCGAGCCGCGGCCAACGCCGCCTGCCCGGCGAGCGCGGCGTCGTTGTCGACCGGGTGGACGGCCAGCGACCGGGCAAGCGCGCTCTCGGCACGCGGGTAGTAGGTCGGGTCGCCGGTGGCTCTGGCCCGCTCAACGTATGCGGTGCCCAGCGCCGCCCAGGCCGGCCAGTCACCGGGAACGAGGCTCAGGTGGCGCTGAAGATCGCCGATCGCCCGGGTCGGCACGTCCTGAGCCCCGGCCGCGCTGGCCTGGGGCGCGGGCGGACGCGCGGCGGTGCCCCCGAGCACGCCAGTGGGGATCAACGCCGCTCCCGCCAGCAGAGCGGCCGCGGCCGCCGTCACCACCACGATCGCCGTGACGGCTCGTCGTTTCCTCATCTGGTTCCTCTCCCAGTGCCGGCCTGCACAAGGCTGTTCGCGGCGGGCACGCGTCCGGATGGGAGAAAACCTGTCGGCTTTCTGACACACGACCAGTCGCCGACACCCATCCGAACGGCCGCGGCGCACGAACAAGGAGATGTCGCGGGCCGGCAGCCAGGCTGGCCCCTGCATCATCCGAGGGGAAAATCATGATTGAGACAGATCCCGCCGACGGGGCACCTCGCCTCCGCGGTGGGTCGCGGGGCCGACCCGCACGGCGCGGCCTCGCGGGGATCGCGGGCATCGCGGCGGTGGCGCTCGGTGTCGGTAGCGCGGTCGTGGCACTGACACCGGCGGCATCGATGGCGTCCAGCCACCGCGAGGCACCACTGGTCAGCACCGACCCAACCATCGACAACACCGACACCTACGCGTTCGTCAGCCCGGACGACAAGAACTCGGTGACGCTGATCGCTAACTGGATACCGTTCGAGGAGCCCGCTGGCGGGCCGAACTTCTACCCGTTCGCCAACGACGCCCAGTACGACATCAACATCGACAACGACGGGGACGCCAAGCCGGACATCACCTACCGGTGGACGTTCACCAACTCCTACAAGAACCCGAACACCTTCCTGTACAACACCGGTGTCGTCACCTCCCTGGACGATCCCGACCTGAACTTCACCCAGAGCTACCGACTCGAAATGATTAAAAAGGGCAGCTCCACAGTGCTCGCCGACAAGGTGCCGGTGGCACCATCCAACGTCGGTAAGGCATCCATGCCGAACTACGCCGCCCTGCGCGACCAGGCGACCCAAACTCTGCCCGGCGGGATCAAGACGTTCGCCGGCCAGGCCGACGACCCGTTCTTCCTGGACCTGCGCGTGTTCGACCTGCTCTACGGCGGCAACCTGTCCGAGATCGGCAAGGACACCCTCGCCGGCTACAACGTCAACTCGGTCGCGCTCAAGGTGCCGGCCGCACAGCTGGCGCTCAAGGGCGACGCGGGCCGCAACCCGGTGATCGGAGTGTGGAGCACCACGCAGCGGCGCAGCACCACGATGGTCTCCCCGACGAACAGCTCCGGCCGCGCGATGAGCTTCGGGCAGTGGTCGCAGGTGTCACGGCTCGGCTCGCCGCTGGTGAACGAGCTGGTCGTCCCGGTCGGCCAGAAGGACAGGTTCAACGCTTCGACGCCGTCGCGGGACGCCCAGTTCCTGAATTACGTCACCGACCCCGAACTGGCCCGGCTCATCCAGGGCATCTACAAGATCCCAGCGCCGAAAACCCCGCGTAACGACCTGGTCGCGGTGTTCCTCAGCGGTATCAGCAAGGGCAACCTCGGCGTCGACCTCACCTCGCCGACGCTGAACAACGACGCCAGCGCTAAGGACATCGCCCCGTCCGAGCAGCTCCGGCTCAACATGTCCATTCCGCCGGTGGCAAACCCGAACCGGCTCGGCGTGGTCGGCGGCGACGTGGCCGGCTTCCCGAACGGCCGGCGGCTGGCCGACGACGTGGTCGACATCGAGATCCAGGCCGTTGAAGGCGTCCTGCTGCCGAACGCGCCGGCCGCCGTCAAGGGGCTGGGGGACGCCGTGAACGCCAACAACACACCCTTCCTGGGCGCTTTCCCCTACCTGGCGCTGCCGAACTCCGGCTCACGCTGACACCGACGCTCGGAAATGACCAAAGCGGGAGAAGGGCCGCAATGATGATGCCTGCACCACCATCGATCCGGATGGCAGTAACGGCGGCGGGCCTGTTGGCCGTGACCGGGCTTGCGGCCGGCTGCGGTGGCGACGCGACCGCAGCCGCCAAACCGCTGCCGGCGATCGAGACCTTCCAGGCCGGCACCTGCCGGGATGCGGCAGCCGGGCTGGTCGACACCCTCCGCATCGCGCGTAAGGGCAACGACAAGCCGGACGGCATCAAACTGGTCGCGACCGACCTGATCGCCCCACAGGAGAAGCTCTACGACCAGATCCCGACCGCGGGCGAGTTCGCCCCTGATCTCGAACGGATCACGACCGCGATCGGATTCCTCCGGCTGCGCGTCGACACCAGCACCTACGAGCCGAAGTTACTGACCGAGGTGACGACGACGACCGAAGCGCTGGTCAACCGCTGTACTTCCGGCCGCTGATCTTCCTCGTCCTCACGTGTCTTCGCTGTCTTCGCTGTCTTCGCTGGCGGGCACCGCCGGGGGTCGGGGTTCACGATGGACCGGCGATCTCCGGCGGCGCCGGGCAGGGTGACCACAGCCAGCCGCCCTGCCCTCGGGCGCTTCCGGCGCCTGTTCTGAATCTTCCGTCCGGCCGAACCCAGAATTCGAAACACGCTCTTACGGCCCAGCACCGGTCGCCGCGTTCAACGCATAGACGCGGGTGTCCAGGCTGCCGACGTAAACCAGGCCATTCGCGACCGCTGGCGACGAGTCGTCGACCGGCCCCTGAGTCACGTACCGCCACCGCAGTTTCCCTGTGACGGTCTCCACCGCGTAGACGCAGCGGTCGCGACTACCCACGTAGACCAGACCGTTCGCCACGGCCGGTGACGAACGGATGCCATTATCGGTGGGAAACCGCCAACGGTCCCGACCTGTGCTGGCGTCCAGCGCGTAAAGATGGCCGTCATCGCTTCCCACGTACACCACCCGGTCGGCCAGAAGCGGCGTGGAGACCACCCCGTTATCCGCCGTGAACTGCCAGTTCAATGTTCCGGTCGCGGTGCTCAGGGCGTAGACGTTGTGGTCGTCAGCGCCTATCCACAGTGTTTCGTCCGACACCGCGGGCGAGGAGTCAACGGTGCTGCCGGTGGTGAAGCTCCAGCGTCGGCGTCCGCTGGCGGCGTCCAGCGCATAGATGTTCTTGTCCCGACAGCCGACGTAAACCCCACCGCTGTATACGGTGGGGGAAGAATTGAACCAGTCACCGCCGGTGAAACGCCAGCGCTCAGTGCCCGTGGCCGCCTCGACCGCATAGAGGTTGTGGTCCCGGCAGCCGATGTAGACCACACCATCAGCCACCGTCGGCGACGAATGCATCACGGCACCCGCCTGGAACCTCCACACCACCTGGCCGGTCTCAGCGTTCACCGCGTGCAGGTGGAAGTCGTTGCACCCGACGTACACCACCCCGGCGGCGACCACCGGGGACGACGTTACCGAGCCACCCGTCTGGTAGCGCCACCGTAGCTGTCCGGTCACGGCATCGATGGCGTACAGGTGGGAGTCGTTGCTGCCGATGTAGACAACTCCGTCGACAACCGCTGGGGAGGAGTACACCTCAGCCCCGCAGGTGAAGGCCCATGGCCGGGATGCGCCACCGCCGTCCGTGCCGCCGAGCAACCGAGCCGATCCCCAGACCGCCGCGCCGATCGCACCGGTGACCGCCGCGGCGCCCGTCGCCCGCAGCAAGGTCCGCCGGTGCACCCGCGCGGATTCGGCCCGGCCGGTCGAACCCGCGGGACCCGCGGGAATAGCGGGACCTGAGGAACCCGCGGGAACGGCTCCGCCGCCGTGGGCC